>CAMYNR010000189.1 GCA_947259715.1 uncultured Desulfuromonadales bacterium | reverse complement strand
CTCCCATGGCAGCGCTCACCTTGCTGTGCAGCCTTGTTTCGATTCTTGATCGTTTTAATCAATAAGCAATTGACTCGAGTTGGTTTTTTTTGTTAAATAAGTCTTAATTTAAGTCGAATAGTCATAAAAGCTATAAAGCGACTCTTTCTCTCTTCAACTCGTGCGGAGGGATTTTGAGCCGCTGGAATCTTAACAGCAAAAGCAGAGCAATCTGCTCACACTCAACCAAGGAGTAGAAGATGAAGAAGACCTTTTTGATTGGCGCGTTGCTGCTGATGTCCGTTGCCCTGTTCGTCTGCCATGCAGCTGCTGCCGGGTTTGACATTGATGAATATGATGCGATCGCCAAAAAAACCGTCGCTGCAGTGATCAGCGGCAATGTCAATGCCGATCAAATGATTGCCGACATGGAGAAGTTGATGGAAATGGGAGTGGCCGGTTGTAAATATTACCTGGCCGCCGAGGGAACTCCGGCAAATGAAGTCAAAGCGATGGAAGTCACCGTGGCCAATGCCGACAAAATGGTCTCCCTCGACCTGGAGAGCATTGAGCCTATGTGGCACGATGGCGGCGTTCTCACCGAAAATGGCGTCGATGTTGATGCCATCCCGCACTTCTCTCCGGGCTGGAGCTATTTTGATTCGGTCGTTCACCCGGCCACCGCCATCATCTGCCTGCAAGACTACAAAGCCAGTGGCGATGATGAGCTGCTCGACCAGCTTCAGGATGAGCTGACCGAAGTCAGGGAGCACCTCAAGCACCTGCACTAATCATCAACGTACCATCCTGTCGGCGGGGTAATTTCCCCGGCGGCAGGGTGGTCTCAGGGGAATACCATGAAACTCACCATCGGCAAAAAGATGATGGGCAGCTTTATCCTGCTGTCCTTGGTCGTTGTGGTCGCCTGCTTGATCGGCACAGTCATGATAAAGCAGGTTGCCGACATCGGCGATCTGATCCTGGAAGAGGAGATGCCTTTCAAGGATGTTGCCATGGAAGCGACCATCGCTGCCGAGCGGGCTCTTAATGCCAGCCGGGAGTTCCTGCTGGCTGAGTCGGGTCTGGATGAGCCAGAAGAAATGATCCATGAATACCTCGGCGATTTCGACATGTTTATCAACATGGTTCGGCACGGCACAGAGTCAGATGAGTTCCGCGGCAGCCCGGCGGGTGAGATGTACCTCAAAGACGGGCTGAATCTTGTGGTGCCCAAAGGCAGCGCGGAAATGCAGACCCTGGTCGAGGAGATAGCAGCGCAACAATCGATCTTTTCGGAAAAAGCCCTCGAGTTGATCGAGGTGCATCGCGCCAAGGTCGGCTTCAGTTTTTCTTACAATGACGCCAACTATGATCTGCCGACGTTTCTCTACGAGGTCGACCTGCGTCTGCGGCGCTGGGCTGATAGCATTAACGCCTCGGTTGAGTTCGGCGTTCCGGTGACTGGCGATACCAACCCGGAAACCTCCTTTTTCGGTGCCTGGTATCCGACATTTCAAACCACTGACGAAAAGCTGGCTAAAAATCTGGCCAAGTTCAGCAAGACCCATAACAAATTCTACGAGGTCTGTGAAAAGCTCATCGCCGCCAGTGGTGAAGATCAAAAATCATACATAAGTCGGGTTGCCCGCCATTCATCCCGGGTCCAGAAGCTGATCGAAAAAATTCAAAATCATGCAAATGGGCAAATTGCAGAATTGGATAAGCAGGAAAAAGCTCTGGTCGCTGACATGTTCGCGGCCTCGAACCTGTTCATGGAGAAACTCAGTCAGCTCGAGAAACTCGTCGATGGTGAGATGCTCAGTGCCCAGCAGTCTGCGGCAGCAACGAAAAACTTCGCGCGCTACGCCCTGATCATCCTGATGCCGATCGGCGCCTTTTTGGCCATTCTGCTTGGCTACCTGGTCACGCGCAATATCGCCGTGCCGATCCGCCAGGCGGTAAAGATGATCGAAGACCTGGAGTCGGGGCACCTGGGCAACCGTATGCAGCTGCGGCGCGAGGATGAAATCGGCCAGATGGCGGCTATCATGAACCGCTTTGCCGACAGCATGCAGCAGGAGATGGTCGGTCCAATGCAGCAGCTCGCGGCTGGCGACCTGACCTTTCAGGCGGCGCCACGCGATGAGCGGGATGAGATCCGCAGCGCCCTGCAGAAGGTCGGCGCCGATCTCAATATCATGATATCCGAAGCCCAGTCTGCCGCCGAGCAGATCGACGCGGCCAGCGGCCAGGTCGCCGAGTCGAGTCAGGACCTTTCCCAAGGGGCGACGGAAACCGCGGCGTCTCTCGAAGAGATCAGCAGTTCAATGGCTGAGCTGGCGTCGCAGACCGGCGTCAGTGCAGATAATTCCAATCAGGCCAGTCAGCTGGTTAACGAGGCCTGCCAGGCGGCTGAAAATGGTGGTCAGCACATGACCAGTATGGTTTCCGCCATGCACGAGATAAACGAAGCAGGGCAGAATATCGGCAAAATCATCAAATCGATCGATGAGATTGCCTTCCAGACAAACCTGTTGGCTTTGAACGCAGCGGTCGAGGCCGCCAGGGCAGGTCAGCATGGCAAGGGGTTTGCGGTCGTCGCCGAAGAGGTGCGCAACCTCGCCGCACGTAGTGCCAAGGCGGCCCAGGAAACCACCGAATTGATCGAGGGATCGGTCGAAAAAACCCGCAACGGGACCCAGATCGCCGAGCAGACATCGCAAGCCTTGGAAGAGGTGGTTACGACCATCTCCAAAGTCACCACCCTGGTGGCGGAAATCGCCGCCGCGAGCAAAGAGCAGGCGCAGGGGATTTCACAGGTCAACCAGGGGCTGGAGCAGATTGACGAAAAGGTCCAGCAAAACACCGCAACGGCGGAAGAATCTGCCGCAGCGGCGGAAGAGCTTTCCAGTCAGGCAGCCCACCTGAAAAATATGCTGGCAGACTTTAAATTGCTCGCCTATCAGCAATCCAGTGACGTTCCCCAGCCAATAGCCATGCGGGCCGCAGAGCCTTTGTCCAATGAGGTCGGCTGGGCCGAACTTGAATCGAGTCGTGAGGGCTGAATCATTAGCTGGTTGAGGCCAGGTGCCTTTTTAAATGATCCGCCAAACGAATTGTCAAGGCCACGATAGTAAAGGTTGGATTGACGCAACCTGAAGTTGGAAACACCGAACTTCCAGCAATATATAGATTGCTGACCTCATGTACACGACAGTGACTGTCAACAACGCCACATTTTGGATCGTCATGCATCCGGGTTGTGCCCATATGGTGTTTACCACCAGTCATCGAATTTGGCCAACCAGAATCATTTTCGGTGAGATCAATCACAAGGTCACCTAAGCCACGTTGAACAAACTCATTTTTCAAAATTTCGTGAAATCGGATGAGGCCCTGAAGGTCCTGACGGTTAAGTTGCCAGTCTACCTTTACGCGTTGCATGCCGAGCCGATCGCGTCGTTCACTTAACGTAATACGACTGCCCCTAACAGGCCGTGTCTCAAGGGCGACCCGAAGCGCTAATCTGGGCATGGGGGTAAATCGCTCAGCCAGCTGCCGCCCCAGAGTGGTTTGGATATCTTTGAATCCTTGGCCAATCTTGCCCAAGTGCTGCATAAAATTTTTGTCTGGCAGTTCGGTGTGGGTAACAATATCGGCCAGGTGTTGCATCGATTTATTGGCCGGAAAAAAATAGTCCGGTTTCGATTTAAAGTTTGGTCGACGAATAAAGTAAACGGCGCAGCTATTCAGTTGCTCTTTTCTGAGAATATCTTCGCTCAAGGAAAGTCCAGCAAGAACCTGCTGTTCACCGCCCATGCGGTCATAATTTTCAATAACATGCAGACTCTGGTCGTATTTGATTTGCGTAGGGTCATAGTAACCAGTGAAAAAATAGGGATGATCCAGAAAATAGCGACCGACAAGGTCATGTTGGTTGCCAACCCCTTGTTCTGCTGTTTTTTTTGAGGCTAACAACAATCTTGGGTTTTCGATGCCACCTGCGGCCAAAATATAAATCCTGGCTTTTACCGTACTACGTCGCCGATTTAGGGTTGCGACCTGCAGGGCACTCACCTTTTCACCCAGGTCATCCAGGGTAATTTCTACTGCATTGGCATTCAGGTAAACATCGACATTATCTGCCTTGGCAAGATCATCATAGTAAATTTCACCGAAATTTAACGGATGGGAAAATTGATAGATCAGGGTTGTAAGGGATTGTTTATCGACCGGGAGCAGGGCTTTTTCCTCATTCTTCCAGCCCTCCGATTTGTAATCAAAACGAGCTAGTGAGCAAATCCTCTGAGCTCGTCGATAATAAGGCTCTAGATGGTCATAGTCGAAGGGCCAGCCACTGTTAGGTATCCACTCCCGCTTTTCAAAATCGAGTTTCTGCAGCGGGGCACATTGGCCTGCCCAGGCATAAGTGGAACCACCAAACACCCGATAGCGTGATTTTCCTGTGGAAAAATTATCAATGCCAACATTCTCGCCGAGGTATAAAAATTGGGGTGGATGGCGAAAGCGCAAATCTCCGCTTTCCAATAACACCACCTTGCAGGTCTGTCCGATCAATTCCCGGGCCAGGGTTATCCCTGCGGCGCCGCCACCCACAATACAGACATCTGCTTGAACACAGGTGTTTTGTTCGAGATTTTTGGCGTTGAAAAAGGCCATATCGTTTTCCTGTAATTAGTTTCCAGTCTGGAAACCCCACGGTGGCATCCAGAGTTTCCGGATGCTCACTAATTAGAAAATCGGCTTGCCTTGAAATTTTTCCGGGATTGGTAGGTTAAGCAACTGATATATGCTGGGCACCAGATCAATGATATGGGGAATTTGAGTTCTTTCAATGTGCCCTTGATCAATTTCAATCCCCGGCCCGCTTGCAATGAGAAAGCCTTTGCCGCGGTGGTTGCCACTTCGGCCTGATGGGTGCGAACCTGGGGCTGGCCAATCAATTGTACCAAAAAGCGGTGATTTTAATTGACGATGCTCCGCTGCTGGCTGGTCATTCCAGCGCACAATCAGATCTGGCAAATACGATTGCTTGGTTCCTCTTGGATATAATGCGGGGCCGGAAATAATTTTTTCAACCAACTTTTCACCGGTATCAGCATCAATAAAACTATAGAGTCCCTCGGTAATTTGTTCACAAAGTTGATCAAATTCAGCTCCTGGGGCAACAATTCCTGCGGCCTCACGACCATTTAGATTGATTCTTATATAGCCGTGCAGATCGCTGAACATGGCAAAGGCTTTGGTCGCTTCCCAGTTCAGGCCACCGGTTCTCCAGAATGCGGTTAAACGATCCTGCAGGGCCATCGGCAAGCGAGTTTTAATTTTTGCCCGCAACTGCTCTGGTATAGCTTGGCGTAACCGTTGAAATGATATTCTGTTCGCAGGTTTTATTTGATCGGCCTGTCTGGGCATCAGGACCTGCTTGAGCATGGTTGGTAATATGTCGCAACGACAATTATTCGCCCCCATTCCGTGCAAGGAAAACAGCAAAATAGTGACTTCTTCACCCGCTGCTTGAATGAAATCTCCAATGGCTTGGTCGCAGGCCTGGTAAACTTTTTTTAGCAGTTCTTGCTCCTCAGACGTCGCTTCTTCGGTTCGGCCATCCAAGCCCCACAATTTGTGGCCTGCGCGATGGGTTGCGGAAAAACAGAAAAGAAAAAAATCCCACTTTTGTTCACGCATTTGTTTTTGGCCTAATTCAGCCGCCCGTTCAGTTAAACTGATTAATTTATTGCAAATGGAAAGATGCTCAGGAGCCGTCAGCCTGAGGTATTTTTCCTCATTCCGTGGAGAGGACCCGAGGTGCTTTTCTATCCACGTCATTGTTGAAGGTGGATAGGCTCCAGGGGGGACCAAAAGTTCATGGGTCGCCCAACCGGTAATTTCTACACCGTTGAATGGTTCGGGGGAATAAGCGAGAGGCACATCAATACTTACGACGCGCTTTCCAAATTGGTCCAATTCGCGCCAGAAGGGTTTTAGTGGCAACCAGTCCAACTGCGGGCGTTCAGTGGTCATCAACTCAGGGCGCCATTGCAGATAATGATAAAAACCATGTTCACTGGGCAAGTTGCTGGTATAAAAGGTCGGCCAAGGGGAGCCCACCAAATAATCTGCGGTTGATTCTAACGGTGAAAAAAAACCTTTTGCTTTGAGTTCTGCAATGTTGGGAAGATCGCCAGATTGGCACCAGCGATCAATAAGGCTAATTTCCGCAGCGTCAAGTCCAATCATTAATATTTTGTCGGTACCCACCTTGTTCTTCATCGAGTTATGCTCCGACTTTTTTAATTGGTGCTGTTTTGGAGATTGATCCTAAACTTGAATCAATCTCCCCAAAAAAAGATTTTAACTGCTCCTTGATTTTATCGGATTTTTTCTTAGGTATGCACGTGATTTCGGCAGCCACGCCGAAACCCTACCGACCAGGCGGTCAAGCCAAAGACAAATAAAGGTAACAAGAGGCATGTTTTAACCGGCCCGAGCTGGTGCCCGTAGGCAATCCTGCCCCAGATATAAGCCAAGCGTTTAAATATGACTGCCGGGAGGGCCAGAGCACTTCTCCCCAGGTTTATTTGCCTTGATGTTAACAGCAGGCTTTGTGATGCTCTGATAAAACCGAAAGCTTCCTGGTGGCGCCATAATTGAGCCAGACTTTCGCGTCCCTTGTGGCGCACCCGCATGGCATTGAGAAAATACAGTCCTTCTGGCCACCTGTCTTTTGCTTGCAGGCAAAAGACAACATCCTCTCCTGCGGTTGTCGGAAAACCACCGAGAGCAAAAAAATCGGTCCGCTTAATGGCCATGTTGCAGCCTGGAAAATGTTCGGCAATTCCATCTTCCCGTCCGCTACCAAAGTCGGAAAACTGCAATAGGTTATCCGCCATACAGATAGCGGTAGTCGGACTAAAATTCTGAATGGGACCTCCAAGAAGTTTCTGGTTTTGGCCAAAGCCTTTATACAGCGCAGCCAACCATTGCGCTTCAGCTTTGCAATCGGCATCAATGAAAGCCAGAATTTGGCCTTGAGCCTCTCGGGCCCCATAGTTCCTTGCCGCTCCGGCAGTTAACTCAGTCTTACTGCTGACAATTTTTACCCCGGCCAATTCCGCTGCTGCAGCTTGCACCCGTGCGTCCGCAGCAGAATCAACAACGATTATCTCTACCTCAAATTCTGTTTCTATTTGGGTCAGTGACTTGAGGCATTCGGTAAGCTCCGCAGCATGCCCCTTGCAGGGGATAATGACCGACACCGACGGCACAGGTCTTGGAGAAATATTCATCGCCGAACCTCTTTTTCAGACGTTAAGGTATCCATCGCTGCACTAATCGCCAGTAACCATCACAGACCGATGAGAGTGTATTGGCTGCGAATCTGAAGGCAGGTGATCGAATAAAACCGGGAGCAAAGGGTAGTGGCCCGCCAGTGAGGATGGCTTTATCGCTGCAGGTCCGCCGTTGTTGGATTGAGCGGCGTTGCTGTATGATGAGTGACCTGTTGGTCAATAACCATAAATAGGCCTTGGAGCAAGAAGTAAACCAGCCATGTAATAATGCCACCGACAGGCCGGCCAGCTCATAAAGGAGTAAGATGGGAAATAAAATAATGAGCGTACGGTTTTGAAAATGGATAAGTATGGTCAATAAACGATGTCTCGTCACAAGATGAACTCGACGGTTGGGATATTTTTCCGTGCCGCGGAAGGACAGACCAATGGTTCCTTGGCCACGCTCGTGCAGGGCCTGAGCCGCTGGTTCGCAGATCATCTTATGGCCTAAGGATTTGAGCCGAAAACAGAACTCGAGGTCTTCAAAGTAGAAAAAATATAGCTCATCAAAGCCTCCGGCAGTTAAAGCAGCTTGCCGATCGACCAGCATGCAGGCACCAATACAAGCATTTACCTCGGCCCTGGAGGGAGGTATTTGCTCGGCTGGCAGGTAAGCATGCCGTAAGGTCATTGTCCCGATAAAGTGGATTTCAGCACCCTCAGCCTGAACGGTATCGCGTTCGGGTAATAATCTTATGCGAGGGCAAACCAAGGCGGCCTGCTCCTGTTGAAGAGCTGAGACCAGGAATGAAAGACAATCTACCTGCAGATAAACATCACTATCCAGAAACAGGACCAAATCGGTGGCTAAACAATTCAACCCGCGATTTCTAGCCGCCGGCAAGCCAAGATTGCAGCCAAGCTCTAACATCGTCACTGTGGGAAAATTCTCGCGAACTTTAGCCGGACTACCATCTTCTGAGCCATTATCAACGACAATGATTTGTTGTAATGGATAATCCTGCTCAAATAAGGCCGTGAGCGTTTGGAGAATACGCTTCTCGCCGTTAAAATTGACCACCACAACGCCAACTGAAGGGTGGTGACTAACCGGCTGCCCTGGTTCCGACATCTGCTTGGAAATCAGCCTCTCCCCTTTGTCTGTGACGAGTTCTTTGCTCGAAAAGTGATCAGTTGCGCCTTTGTTGCTCAGCACTACATAAAATTTATAGCACAAATTTATATCGGTATCGTTATGCTACTATCTAAAATATATTGATCTCCAGAAAAACCTTGTTTTCGAGGACCAAAGGTTGAAACCTGGTGGATATCTTAGGATTTGCTTTATTTTCCTTAAGCTTACCCAAGCAAAGAAGAGCAAAGGATAGATATTGAAAAACTGGGTATCAGCCTACTTTGGTGATGATGCATTTAATAAAGTTTTTCGGTCAATCAGTGCCGTTGCCATTTTTCGAATCGCAGGAGGTTTTTTACTCTATCTAACCCAGATTGTGCTGGCCCGTTGGATGGGTGTTGAAGCTTTCGGCGTCTATAGTTTTTCTATTGTCTGGTGCTGGACTCTGTCTGTATTCGCAGCATTAGGCTGGCAAGGTAGCAGTGTCCGATTCATATCCCAGTATCTCACTACCGGCGAAAATTCGAGGCTTTTGGGGTTTGTACGCTTTGCCAGCATCGTGCCTATCGGATCAGGTTTGTTGGTGATTTTTGCCTACTGCTGGTTCTATCTCTTTGCAACTGAAACAATTGCTGCGGACTATCGAGCGCCGCTATTGGCTGCCAGCTTTGGTGTCCCCATCAATGCTTATTTTATCGTCCTGGGTGCATTTGCTGTCGGTTTTCGGCGAATGCCTCTGGCGACCGCGGCAGAACAAATGCTGCGGCCAATTGTCCTATTAGGCTTCGCCACTTGTTTTACGCTGATAGTTCCCCGAACCCCTGTCGAATTGTTTATCACGGCCTCGATCGGATCCTATTTTGTCGCTGGAAGCTTACTGCTTGTTGCCTTACGAAGAGAAATAAAGAGAGCTGTGAGGCGAGTTCCACCCGATTGGGAGATTGGTCTCTGGTTTAGAACCTCCTGGCCCTTCTTTATCACGAGTGGGGCCTTTGTTATCATTAACAGCAGTGCAATATTTTTAGTCGGTCTACTCATGGCTCCTGTGGATACGGGTCTCTTTACCGCTGCAATAAGAACCGCAACCCTTGTTGCATTCATTAATTTCACTGCCGACGCTGTTCTTCAACCGGAAATATCGGCCTTACATACTCAGGAAAAGCATGAGCAATTACAAAGCCTCGTTAGACGGGTAAGTCGCTTGAGTTTCGCTTTCGCTTTTGCTCTAAGTATGTTTCTTCTCATCTTTGGGGAATTTGTCCTGGAATTTTTTGGCCAAAGCTTCAAAGAGGCTTATTTCCCCATGATTATTCTTGTGTTTGGCTTCTGTCTTGTTACTGCTTTAGGTCCGGTCACAGGCCTTTTGAAAATGACAGGTTATCAAAACCTTACTGCAGTAAGTTTCTGTATTGCAGCTGTTTCAGGAATAGTTCTTAGTTTAATTTTAATCCCAATCCTTGGAATTACAGGCGCGGCTATCGCCTTTTCAGCTAATTTAGTCTTTTTAAGGAGTTACCTTTATCTTCGCATAAGGAAAATTTTAGGCATAAACCCTTCTATATTTAGTTTACGCTAAGGCCTGCTTCAGAAGGATATAAACTTGTTAATAAAGATAGGATGGACAGAATTTTTATAGTGAGCCGGACAAGCTAAACGCTGTGATCTATACTTCGTAGAGTTGTTTGAGATTTTAATTGAAGATTAACGGGGAGGAGCTAAGTGCCTAAGACGGCCTATCGCATTGCCATGATCGCAGCCTGTCCCTTTCCGGAACCGCGCGGAACGCCAACACGAATCTTCAGAATGGCGGAGGCCTTGGTGAAGCGGGGGCATGAGGTTCATATTGTCACCTATCATTTAGGACAGCCTATTGAGGATCCTCCCTTTAAAATTCACCGGATTCCTGGAATAAAAAGTTATCAAAAGCGCTCAGCTGGGCCGACCTTCCAGAAACTATTCTTGCTTGATCTGCTATTAGTCTATCGTGTCATTTCGGTGCTGCACCGCCATAAAATTGACATCATTCATGCCCACCATTTTGAAGGGCTGCTAGCATCCTGGTTCGCTCATCTTTTGTACGCCAAACCGTTGATCTTTGATATTCACACTTTGTTGGAATCCGAACTGCCCTACTATGGGAAAAAATTTCCTTTTAAAATTAAGAAAATACTCGGGCGCTTGGGCGATAGAGTCCTGCCCCGCTTTGCAAATAAGCTTGTTGCCGTTTCTGACGAAATCAATGAAAAATTGGTCAAGCAACATAGGTTCGGTTCCGGTCAGATTCAAGTCATTCCCAATGGTGTTGAGCTGGAGCTGTTTGAAAATGTAGCCACCCCCAAGCAATCACTTGGTGAGGAATTGAACGCCTTGGTTTTTGCCGGCAATTTTGCTCCTTATCAGAGAATCGATTTGCTTTTGCAGGCATTTTATGAGGTCTGCAAACAGCGGCCTGATACTCGTCTCAAATTACTGACCGACAGTGATTTTGCCCCCTACGAAGCTTTGGCGAGTAAATTGGGTATTCGGCAAAGTATCGATCAGGCAGCATGTCCGCTGCAGGAATTACCCAATCAACTGGCTCTTTCCGCGATAGCTCTAAACCCCAGAACCGAATGCGATGGTTTGCCGCAAAAACTGTTGAATTATATGGCTGTAGGTCTGCCAGTGGTCAGCTTTGCAGGTTCAGCTAAGTATTTGGTTCATGAGCAATATGGGCTGGTGATTGAAAATGGAAATACCAAAGCCTTCGCTGACGCCATTGTCAGATTATTGGACCAACCTGAGCTTGGGGAAGAATACGGCAAGAATGCCAGGCAATTTGTCCTTTCTGAACTGAGTTGGGGGGAGACCGCTAAACAGCTGGAAATGGTTTATGCTAAGACCCTAAAGGAAAAGTAAGGGCATGGTAGTGACAATGAACTTTGAAATGATGCCAAAATTCATTATAGATATGAGGTTGGCAAAATAATGGCCATGCCTACTTATCTTATTATTGGCGCCGGAAGGGCCGGAACGACCTCTCTCTAACACGACCTCACGCAGCATCTCCAGGTTTATTTGAGTCCGGTAAAGGAAGCGAACTTTTTTATTTAGGGACATTGGCATGGGTACCCAGATCGATCAGAAACGCTGCCAAAGAACTTGTTTCCTATCAGCATTGCCCAGGTTTAACCAGGCTTCCTATTCCTTCCTTCTTGATTCGCATAGAAAGAATTTGCTCAAACCGGTCTTATTGCAGGAATTAAGAGAAGGGCTACTGGTCCATTACCGAACAGATACTGACCCACTCCAGGATCTTCCCCAAAGAGGGCTCTCCCCATGCTGAAATAAATTCACTTGATCTTTGCTCAGGCAGATCTCCTCCAATTGAGGCGTTTCGATGACCGTTGCCAGCAAACTTCCGCAGGTATTGTTTCAATCTTTTGCGCAATTGCTCCTGCGGCCGGGGCAACAAAAGTTGCCCGGCAGGAACCTCCTGTTAGTTGACTTGTGCAGTTTCGTAATTCGCCCCTTTCCAGGCGAAAATACCGCCCGGATAACGATAGACGTTTTTATATCCGAGCTGTTTCGCCCAGACCGCACCGTTGTGGCTGCGGGTGCATTTGACAAAGCCGCAATAAACCACGATCGGCTTCTCTTTGTCTGGACCGAGCAGAGCCGCGTAGTCCTGCTGTGACTTGCCGGCGGTTTCATTGGTGTCCCACTGGTTCATTTCGGGGATCGGAAAGAGAAACTGCTTGGCCCCCGGCACATGGGCTTTTTTGTAACTGGCCACATACGGCATGGTATCGACGATCAGCATCTCCTTGCCCGCATCGATCCATTGCTTCAACTCTTCGGTCGTGACCACATCATAACCGCCGCGGGCCACCTCACGGGTCAGCTTGACCGCCGAGGTTTCCGTCTTGACCTCTTTTTCGAACTTGTTATCCCAGGCAATCGCGGCACTCACAAGGAACAGGATCAACAGCAGGGCAAAAATCAGACGCTTCATTTTCATGCCTCCTCAGCAACAGAACAGAGTTTTTTATTTGAATGATTGGCAAAACGCCAGAGATAGAGATAAGCAATGACCAGCAACAACAGCAGATCACGGAAAAACGCACCCCGCAGATCATGAAAGGCCTGCGCCTCAGGATCGTCGGGACCGAAACAACCGCAATCGACATCCAAGCCGAGATAAATCCCGTAGCCGAGCACCGCCATAAGCAGCAGTAGCAGAAATGCGGTAGCGGTGAGCGCTCCGTTTTGCTCAATGAACAAACCGATGCCGACCAACAGCTCGGCAATAATCAGGAAAATTGCCGCGGGAAAATAAAGTTGTTCCGGTAACAAACCGTAAGCACCGATGGTTTGGGCAAAAGTTGCAGGCGAGTAGGCTTTGCTCAACCCGGACCAGAGAAAAACCAAGGCCAGCAGACAACGGCCCAAAAGGTAGATCCCCTCGGCTGTTCGATTTTGCAGTAATGCAGGTAAGTAGCGTGGCAACAAAAGGTTCTCCCCAAGGCTTTCCTGGAAAGAATCTTTAGCTATTTAGGTCATTCTGACAAATGGATAATTTCGATAAAAGCGATGATTGTAATCGGCTTTCTGAATTGACTGGGGTGCCAGCCAATTCTCTTTCACCAATTCCTCCCAAATCAACGACTAAACTCAGTATGACATATAGTCTTTGAGCCTGGGCTCAAGGCGCAGGGCCTTATCCAGCAGTGGCTGGTATTCCATGCCGCCACCGCTCAATTTTAACGCCTTTTCGACCAGCGTTTTGACCGCACCGGTTTGCCCGGTATTGAGCAGGCAGCGCGCTTGGTCGAGATTTTTTTGCACCCGGAGGTAGCTGGGCAAATTACCCGGGCGAATTTTTTCCAGGTGCCTGAGGGCGGTCTGGTAGTCGGGTTGGCGGACCTGGCCGCGAGAATAATCGCGAAAGGGTTGCGCCAGGTTGCTGGCCAGTGCCAGGTTAGCAAAGTCGGCAAGAGGGCTCTCCGGGAATTTATCTGCCAGAGCCTTCAACTTAGCAGCGCCTTTTTGCAAATGATCGCCCTGCCGCCAGAGCAGCAGTTTTCCCGCCTGAACACTCTCTTCGCCATCTTCCAGGAGGAACCGGCCGGCCCCGTCCTCTTCAGAAACCGCCAAAGGGTGCGTTTGCGCTTTCAGGGCCGGTGCATTTCTTTGTTTCGCATCATGGTAGCTGGCCGTCAGGCGATAGTCGCCCGGCCGCTGGAAGGTCCAAGCTGGGGAGCCAAAGAATATCGGCACGATGGCTCTAAGCGATGCGTTTGGCGCCAGGGTCAACCGCGGTGCCGTGACATCGGTGTAGAAGCGTGGTGAAAACCGAAAAGGTGGTTGGTTGGTTGAGGCGATTTCCAGCTTGAGGTTGCCGACCTGAGGGGCCAGGACTGGATCCACCTCAATCGGCACCGGACCGGTATTGCGCAGTTGCACCAGCAGGTAGACCGGCTCGCCGAGGAGGACGCGATCCTTTTCGGTGCTGAGGCTCAGTTCCAGGTGCGGGTCAATTCTGCCAGGCGAGTACTCTGGCTCTCCCCAGGCAGCGCCGCTGAAAAGCAGGCTGCCGGTGCAGAGCAGCAGGCTGATGCTGAATAAGCTGACTTTTTTCATCGATCGCAACATGATTTTTCTCTCCAATTCGTGCCCTAATTGCAGTCAAAGCTGGTCAGGCCGCTGTTGGCGTGCCAGGCGAAGTGGGCAGGAGTTACCCACTCAAAAAACGCCCCCCCAACAGCGCCCGGGTATTTGCATTGGTCTGGATGGTTCTGCAGGTGATCGACGCTGTCCGCAGAGAACTCGAAGACCCATTCCTCATCGAGGTTGCCTGTCTGGTTCATGATGGTGGTGCTGCCATCGCCATCCTCGTGATGCAGGTTGAGAGCGTGGCCGATTTCATGCACCGTCGTGCGCAAATATTCAGGGCTGCCGGCCTGAATCGTCGAATGCAGATAGAAAATGGCGAAGGCAGAGCGGGTATGGTGGTTCCACATCTTCCCGGTCACAAAGTTGGGGCTGCAGGCGTCGAGGACTTCACCATAGTGATTTACGACAACGCCATAGAGGTGATAAGTAAAGCCTGACGGAAACAGCGGCGAGGAGCGGTGGGTGTTTTCCAGGGCGTCCAGTTCGGCGTCGCTGATGCAGTCGTTTTGCGGAATATTCAGCTGGGGGATGTTGCTGTCATCCTCATCGACCGTGACTGTGAAGCCGGCGTCAAGATAGATCGAGGTGATATCGACCTCGGCGCCATTGACCATTTGCGCGCTAGGATAGGTGGTTCCGCCCATCCGGTCGAATTCGACGGAAACGCAGGAGCTGAGCAGGCAGCAGAGAATGAGCCCGGCATTGTAAAGTGCGAGCCTGAGGTGATCGGACATACACGCCTCCTTGAGCATTGCGGCATGGGAACCCGACATTTTCATTAATTATAACCAGTCTAGTGGTGAATTGGGGCTGGGGGAGGAAAAAACTTGCGGGGCAGTCAATCAGTCCTTTTAAGTGTGTTGTGCCTGCAGCTCTGAGCAAGGCTGCAGGGCCTTGCTGGGGCATTACTGGGGCATTACTGGGGGAAGCGTTCGCGCAGACTCGACAACCCTTGATGGCCGCCGATAATGGAGACCCGGTCGCCCTCCTGAAGAATCGTGCTGCCATCCGGGACGAAGGAGAGCCCGCCCCGGCTGAGAATGGCGACCAGGCAACCTTCGGGAAACTCGATGTCGCGCAGGGCTTTATCGACCAGGTCAGCGGTTGAGCTGGAGCGGGCGATGCGCATCGAAAACAACTGATCATCGTGCAGCAGGCTTTCCTTGATGTCGTGTTCATCGCGGGCCTCTTGCCATTCGCGAACGAAATTCTCTTCATCGACCCGCTCGGCGATCCGCGCCAGAATCCGTAAGTGCTGGGCCGGGTCGCGCTCGGGGCTGATCAGAAAAAAGACCGCACTGACATCGATGGCGTCCTTTTCTTCATGGGTGAGGGGATCATACAGGGTCATGCTGAGCCCTTGGAGATTGCGCACCAGCACCATTTCCGGTTGTTCGATCCGATTGGTACGGAAATGGGGCAAGGCGACCCCGTGGGCGACCGGGGTGGCGCCGATCCGGGTGCCCTCCATCACCTGATCGATGATTTCTTCCGGGGTCAGCGGGATGACCGTGCGCAGTTTATAGGCGACGATCCGCACCAGGCTTTCGAAGCTGCATCCCTCGTGGAGGTCGAAAACCAGGCTGCGGGAGACGATGTCGTCAAAGGGGTCATTGTCGCGCAGCCCTTTTTCCTTCAGAATGCCGCGCAGTTCCGGATCGAGGCCATGATAGCGTTGCCGGCCCAAACGCTCGAAGACGTGGTAGATGGCGCCGGCGCGTTCGACCCGCTTACGGGCATAGTAGACGTACCAGAGGGTGGAGAGCAAAATCAAACCGGCCGAGAAGAGAATGGAGAACAGACCCATCTCGGAGATCAGATAGAGGGGCGACAGGATGCCGACAATCTGCATCCAGGGGTAGCAGGGCGAGCGATAGCCCGGGTCGTAGGACTGGATGCGGCTTTCCCGCATGACGATCACCGCCAGACAGACCAGGGCAAACATCAGCAATTGAAAGGCGCTGGCCAGCTTGGCGATCCGCATCGGGTCAAAGAACAGGATAATCAGCACGATCGTCGCCAGGGTCAGGAAAATCGCATTGCTCGGCGTGCCGAATTTACTCAGCCGGCGAAATTTGGGCGGCAGCAGGTGGTCGCGACTCATCGCCAGAGGGTAGCGGGAAGCGCTCAGCAGTCCGGCATTAGCAACGGAGACAAAGGCCAGCAGGGCGGCGATCGATAAGAGCGGGACGCCGATGGGGCCGAGGGCGTAGCCGGCGGCGACCGCCACTGGGGTCAGATTTCCCTGCAGCTCCGCCAGCGGCACCAGGCCGACCACCGCGCTGGTCCCCAGGAGGTAGATGCCGATGGCGGTCAAAAGGGCCAGAATGACCCCGCGCGGCAAGTTTTTCTCAGGGTCTTTAACCTCTTCGGAAAGACTGGCGACTTTGGTGACCCCGACATAGCTGATGTAGACCATCCCCGCGGTGCCGATGATCGCGTCAAAACCGAAAGCAAAAAAGTTTTCGAAGTGAGCAGGCTGCACGGAGCCGGCGCTGCCAATGAAAAAGACTCCGAGGATCGTCAGCAGGGCGATGACCAGAAAGATCTGCAGGCCACCGCTCTTTTTAGCGCCAAACAGGCAGAGGCCCCCGAGGACCAGGGCAATGCCGAGGGCAATGGGGGTGATCTCCTGGTCGGGGAAAAACAGGGTGATGTAGGCGCCCATACCCACCAGCGCGAAGGCGACCTTAAGAATCAGCGCAAGCCAGGTGCCGATGCCGCCGATAGTACCGAGAAAGGGGCCAAGGGAGCGGTCAAGAAAATAATAAACGCCTCCGGCGCGCGGCATGGCCGTGGCCAGTTCGATAATGCTGTACATCGCCGGAATAAGCGGAACGGCGGCGATCATATAGGAAAGAACCAGGGCCGGCCCTGCCTGGGCGGCGGCGATACCGGGCAGCAGAAAAAAGCCGGCACTGAGGGTGGCTCCGGTGGCGATGGCGTACACATCGATCAGCTTCAGTTCTTTGTTCAGCCGTTTATGTTTTTTAATTGCGGTCATCACGGACTCCAATTCAGTGGGCCGTAAAGTATACTCGATTTGCCGGCATTTCTGGAATGAAAGAATTTTACTGATAGACCCGTCTCGATCAGGGCAGAGGGCTCGCGGTTGCGGGGAGACTGATGACACAGTTGCGGCCGTTGTGCTTGGCTTTATAGAGCGCTTGGTCCGCCCGATTGGTGAAGGCCTCCGGCGAATCTTTCCGATTGAAGTCGGTGACGCCAAAGCTGCTGGTAATCTGCTGGGGGACACTGAAGGAGGTATTTTCAATAATCTGGCGAAGCTTTTCGGCGATCTCCTCTGCTTGCGGCAGATCGGCTTGCAGAAGAATGGCAAATTCCTCTCCTCCCCAGCGGGCCAGAAAATCGACTTCGCGAATCTGCAGCTGCACCCCTCTGGCCAGGTCTTTGAGGACCTGGTCTCCGGCAAGGTGGCCATAGTTGTCGTTGATCTGCTTAAAGTGATCCACATCAAACATTATCAGGCTGAGATGGTTTTCGTAGCGTTTGGCCTTGTTGCTCTCGAGTTGCAGCTGACGGGTAAAGCTCATCCGATTGTTGACTTCGGTGAGTGGGTCGGTGAGGGCCTGTTTCTCAAGGATTTCGTTAATGTAGACCAGCGACTGCTGGTACTGTTTCTGGTGGCTGATATCGTGGAAGGCGACCACCATGCCGGTGTAGTGGCCATTTTCCTTGATCGGTTTCGCGCTCAGAGAGGCAGGAAAGGTGCGCCCGTCCGCGCTGCTGACGATATCATCGCCTTGAATATATTCCTGGCCCTCGGCGATGGCATGGCACAGCTTGCAAGAGGTCAGGGTGCGCCTGGTGCCGTCGAGACTCTGACCGTGCAGCAGGGGATGCACATCGGCACCGGCAATATCACTGAATCTGAACCCCAGCAGGCGCTCCGCTTCGGGATTCATGAACTCGATTTTACCCTGCGGATTGACGACGTAGACACCTTCACCGAGCGCGTTGGTCATGGTGCGCAACCTGGCTTCGCTGGCGACCAGCTCTTTCTCCAGGCGCTCTTTCTCCCGTAGGGACTCAATCATCGCGTTATAAGCCTGGGAAAAATCCCCGAGAAAATGCACCTGCTGGCTCAGATCACCTTTAACGATCTGTTCCGTCTGCCAGGTCAGGTGGCGCAGGTTGGCCTGCAACGCTTTAAGCGGCATGGCGAGGGGGTTGAGCCGATCGGCGCTGCCGTCAAGTTTGCCTTGCGCCATGCTGGCGGCCAGCTGGTGAGCTTCGAGGATATGCTGCAGCAAGGCATTGAGCGGCTGGAGGTCCAGGTTGTCAGTCTGCTCAGGCAAGGCCGGGAGTTGCGGATTTTTCTCAATGCCCCGGGTGCACAGCTGGCGACAAAATGCGAGCAAGGCCTCAAGGACCGCCTGATCAGTCATGCTCGGCCAGATTTTTGACGACGAAGCGACAGGTCCGATCTCCGGTTGCCCAACAGTCAATCTCTTTGGCGCTGAACGGTTTGCCGGTATATTCTTCCATGATTCCGGCAAGCAAACCTTCGTCGTAATCACAGACGCTGTCGTTTAAAACCGACAGACCGGAGCAGTCGAGATCTTCCGAGACGGTCAGGGTAAAGTCGAGGCGCTGCAGGTCGGCGCTTTCGATGCGTAGTACGCCGATCTTGAGTTCAATCAGGGTCTGCTTCAACTGCGCGATAAACGCTTCAATCTCGAGATTCTTGTCCAACAGATTGCGACAGAACTCCATCCCGGCGAGACGGCCGGCTTTGACAAACAGCTGCCGGGTCTGCGCCAGACCGATCTCCTTGCTCAGAACGTCTTTGAAAGTAAAGACCATCAGTCGATAGACCACGACCGAAGTGGTATCGCCCAGATTAGGGCGGCCGCTGACAAGGTCCCCCAGATCCTGCCAGGTGAAGTCATAACTGTGCTGATCGGGCATTCAGGCTCCTTCCGATTGCGAATTTGCAAAGAGACCTACATTGTAGCTTATTTTTACCCCTGCGTGGCTTTTGCCTGCCACCCGCTCCCTGGCTGTCCTTTGAGAAGAATTTTGGAAGCAATATGTTGACCAGGCGGCGCTCTTATTTTCCGGGAGAGGTCACCCTGCTGTTTCTCCTGGCTTTTCTCGTGCATCTGTTTTACTTTTCCAGCCTGGGTCGCAACAATGTTGGTGGTCGTGACTCGGTTTTTGGCCCCCGTAAGTGATACCTTAATCAACTGATTGAAAATTAATGCCTGAATATTTTGTTGATAGCCTCGCCAACGGCGTACGGCTGGTCAGTGTGCCGATGCCGCACCTGCACAGCGCAGAGCTGGTCTGTTATCTGGCCGCCGGCGGACGCAACGAACCCGCCGAGCTTTCCGGAATTTCCCATTTTCTTGAGCATATGCTGTTTCGCGGCACCGCCGAGTACCCGACCAGTACTGAACTGGAGCGTGCCTTTGAAGCGATCGGCGGTGCGGTGAACGCTTCGACCGATGCGGAAACGACCTGCTATCATTCCCGTTTGCACCCCGATTTTATTGCTGAGGGGATGGCCCTGTTTGCTTCCATGCTGCGACGGCCGCGCTTTCGTGATATGGAGATCGAGCGGAGGATTATCCTTGAGGAGGCCCGGGAGGATTACAACGAGCAGGGTGTTCAGGTCAATGTCGATAATCTGATGGTCGCGCTGCTCTGGCCGGAGCATCCCCTGGGGGATTCCCTGATCGGTACCCCGGAGACCCTGGCCAATATCGATCTGCCGACTCTCAAAGAGTATTACCGGCGCTGGTATCAACCGCAGAATCTGGTCATTTGCGGCTGTGGTCGCATTGATCGCCCGCAGCTGCTGGATCTGGTGGAAAAAGAGTTCGGCGACTGGCAGGGTGGGGCGCTTCCCGAAGTGCTGCCGGCGCCGGTGCCGAAGGGCAAAAGCCCCGAATCCTGCTGGGTGTTTGATTCCGACTCACAGATCAATCTGCAATTGGCTTTCCCGCTGCCGGGACGCAATCATGCCAGCACCCTGGCGGTTCGGCTGTTGCGGCGCCTCCTGTCCTGGGGCGGCGGCTCGCGGCTGCCGCTGCGACTGCGCGAGCAATTAGGATTGACCTATGCGGTTGAAGCCAATTGCTCGATGCTCGATGATTGCGGTTATCTGGCCATCGATCTGGCGGTGGCGCCAGAGAACCTGTCGCAGGCGGTCGATGAGCTGTTCAAGGTGTTGGGTGAGCTGCTCGCGAAACCGGTGCCGGCGGCGGAACTGGCGGCAGTGGTGCGCAGCTATCTGTTCGATCTTGATTTCTCCAAAGATCAGACCGAAGCGCTGGCGGTACGTTATGGCTGGGGGTTGCAGGCCAAATATCTGCGCTTGCTGGAGCAGGATCGTCATGAATTGCAGCAACAGACCCCAGGCCAATTGCAGCAGGCTGCGCGACAGCTGCTCCGGCGGGA
The DNA here is from genome assembly GCA_947259715.1 of uncultured Desulfuromonadales bacterium. Taxonomy (GTDB): domain Bacteria; phylum Desulfobacterota; class Desulfuromonadia; order Desulfuromonadales; family Geopsychrobacteraceae; genus Malonomonas. The sequence continues at coordinate 13,119 of CAMYNR010000189.1, read as the reverse complement.
CAACATGAAGCTGGTGGTTGTTGGCCCATGGAGCGAGCAAGATCGCCGCCGGGTTGAGGTGCTGCTGCAAGATCCCGGTTTTTTAAGCCCCACCGCAGCTATCTAGTCGTCCCAAGAACTCGATAAGTATTTGAAAAATCATTTATATTTCAGAGTTAAGATCGCCTGAATCTCCAGGAAGAGTATTTAAATCCGCAAAACATGTCCTGATTAGCATCATTCTTCCGTAGTCACTGAAAAGTCTTCTCTTCCTGAGGGGTGGGTAATTGACAGGGGGGCGCGGGGTGCTACACTCAGAAAATTGTATACAAGCTTTGTTCACGCCAATATCGGCAGGAAAGGTCCAGTGTCGTTGTTAACCTGGTCAGCTTCGTAAAGGCAATCTCTTGTCAATGTCAGGGAAACTCCTTGAGTGCCGAAAAAGTGTGGTAATTATTTCATGTGTTGTTGTCGTTAGCAGACTATAAATCAGTCAGCTGTTTTTGAATAAAAAAAGGAAAAATGGACATTAACTTCACTATTAAGCGTAAACAATTTTTTACTGCACAATACATGATTGTAACTTCTCTTCTTTTTTTATGCTTCCTCACCTATATATTTTCATATGTAACTGGACACGGTAATGTTCTCGGCATAATAAGACTTCTTGATGTTGGTGAAGAGAGCAGTATCCCTACATATTTTTCAACAATGAACCTGTTTTTTTCATCCTTGTTGGCTTTTATTATCTACAAATGCGAAAAAATAATGGCCCAGAGGGGGGCATTCTACTGGCTCATTTTATCCATATTGTTTTTATACCTTTCTGTTGATGAAGGGGCAAGGATACACGAAAATTTTAAGTACTTTCAAAATTATTTCGGTCTGTTCCCCCAGTTATTTGAACATCGTCCGGGACATGGCTGGTTGCCCTATGGTTTTATATTGGTCTTAATTGTTGGGTTCTTCTTTCTCCCTTTTCTCAGGTCCCTTCCCAGGCGGACAGCACTTTACTTTATATTGTCGGGCCTCGTTTTTATAACCGGTGCAATTGGCTTTGAATTTGCGGGTACGTTGATGGTGTCCACAGGATTCGCTACAACAGATGATTTTATCTATGACGTTCGGCGACTATTTGAAGAGGGCTTCGAAATGTATGGCATTGCCATTTTTAATTGTACGTTATTCGGTGAGATCCTTAAGAGAAAGATTACGCTGAGCCTGAAAAGTGACCTGGCATCCAGATAGGGCGAGAATAGTTTCCTACCAACCTCAGCCAGTACGCCGGGTGGAAATTTCCAGGCCCGCTAGCAGAATGCGCACTCTGGACATCCCCAAGTCCGGGAACGGCTAAAGCTGCTGAGGCGGCCAATTTGAATTTTTCAGGGATGTCTATTCAGTTCCCGGTATTCCCCCCTCTGACTCAATTGACCCTGATGGTTTTGTAGAGAAAGTTTTTAAACCGGTAGAAGCGCTTCCGCTCTGCCGCCGAGTCGTCCGCGGGATCGCAGGCGCGCAGGGCGCGGGCCAGCTTGGGCATGGTCGAAGCCCCGGCCCGGCGTGCCGTTTCAACCACTTTCAGCACCGCTTCGCGGGTCAACTGTTTTTGCGAATAGGGCTGATAGACGGCCTGCCAGAAGTCGCTTTCAGCCTCATCGATCTGCTGTAGGATTGTTTCCGCCAGTTGCTCATCAAGCGCCGTTTTGCTGCTCAGCGGAGGCTGGCTGTGCGGCTGTAGGACCCGGCCGATCTCCTCCGCCTGAATTACCCTGCCCTGGCGAAACAGCATCGCCCGCAACAGGATGCTGCGCAGCTCCCGGATATTGCCGCTGTACTGGTGCCTCGAAAGCATCTGCTTGGCCTCCTGGCTGAGCCGGGGGGCGTCCTGGTCGGTTTGCTCCGGCTGGCGATAAACCTGAAACAGGCGGCCGAGAAAGTGCACCGCCAGGTCAGGAATATCTTCGCGTCGGTCGTTCAGTGACGGGACCTCAATAATCAACTCCGATAGGCGGTGATAGAGATCCTCGCGAAATTGACCGGCAGCGATCAGCTGGCGCAGGTCGCGGTTGGTCCCTGCAACCAGCAGCACCTGGGAGTGGCGGGTGATGTTTTCCCCCAGTCGGACAAATTCGCCGTTGTCGAGAAAACGCAGCAGCTGGACCTGGGTTTTCGGGTCGGCGTCACCGATTTCATCGAGGAACACCACCCCGCCGTGAGCCTCTTCGAGGATGCCGCGCCGGTCGCTGTGGGCGCCGGTAAAGGCCCCGCGTTTGTGGCCGAACAGTTCCGAATAGGTCAGCTCACCGCTGTAGGCGGCGATGTTGGTTTTTTTCAGCTGCAGGGTGCCTTGGTCCGGCAACAGCTCGCGGTAAATGCGATTGAGCTGGGTAAACAGGTTGTTGAAGAGAAACTCCTTGCCGGCACCGGTCTCGCCGGTGATCAGGATCGACGGCAGGCCGAGAAATTCGCCCTGGTCGGGAACCCCCTGCTTCTTCCACAGGCTGATGCGCTGGCAGAGTGGCGGGGTGATGCGCTGGATGGTATCGATAATCTCCTGGGTTTTGACCGAGTTGCCAATGATGTTGCCGAGCCGGTAGGAGGAGATGCTCGGGTCTTTGTAGTCAACATCCTGGCGCAAGCGGTCGATTTCGCTGGTCAACTGCTCGATTTTCTGCAGAATCGCCAGGTGATGACCGATCATCCGTTCGATGATCAGCAGAATCCGCCGGTGCTCGCTGGTAAAATAGTGTGGCCGCTGGCTGTCCAGACAGATCACCGCCAGCACCTCCTCATCATAGATGACCGGCACGGCGATTTCGCTGCGGATCGCCTCGGTCACCTGCAGGTAAAAATCATTGCCGGTCTCATCCATGGTATCGGCCAGAATCGCTGGCTGGCCACTGGCCGCCGCTTGTCCGGTCAGGCTGCGTTGATGTTTTGGCAGTTCCGGCCCGCCGACGCGGATCGGCGGGAGGTTGCGCTTCAGCCAATCCTTGCTTTTTGCCCCGACCAGCTGCCCCTGGGCATCCTCAACCACCAGCCAGCGCTCCCCTTCCTGCTCGCGCACCAGGGCGATGCTGCCGGTATCGGCGCCGATCAGCTGGGTGGCCTTGGAGAGGACCCGGTGGAGAAAGGTCTGCAGGCTGTCGCTGGATTGCTGCAGTAGATCACCGATTTCCGACAATACCTGCACTTCAAGGTGCTCGTCGCCGATCTCCTGCACCACCCGCTGGGCCATCTCCGCATGCGCCTCAAGCAGGCCGCGTTCAAAGGCGCTGAATTGATAGTGCTCCTTGGTGTAGTAATTGACCAGGCAGATCACTCGCCGGGTGCGGCTGTCGAAACGCGGCACCATGTAGAGTGATTTTAGACCCAGCTCCTCAATTAGGACCTGCTTCTGCAGCGATTCGGTCGCCAGGTCGGGGATGTAGAGCGGACTGAGCAGGCTGTCATCGGTAATTACTCCGGCGCGGTCAATAAAGCGCGCCAGCAGCGATTCGCCCGGGCTCAGATTGATCTGGCGTTCCTCCTCGTAGAGCTTGCCCGCTTCCACTTCCTTGGAGTATGAGGCAAGGATCTGCAGGGTGCGTTCGCCATCCACGGCAGAGGGGATCGGTACCAGTACCGACGCCAGGGCCACCTGCTCGATCAAGTGGGCGGCGGATTGCACCATAAACAGGGCTGCCTCGCGCTTTTTTGCTTCATCGACCCGGCGCGCCAGCAGCAGTTGCTGATGGTATTTGCGCGCCCGGTTCAAGGCTGGGCTGACTGCCGAAAGCAGTTGCCGCAGCTGGCGCAGCGCCTGCTCCTCGGGAAACTGGCCCGGCCGGCCGCGGTCCAGGCAGAGTACGCCGATCGAGCGGCCGAGGTGGGTAATCGGCAGCAGGTAGCTGGCGCCGGCGCGACGGCTGCTGGTGACGATCGGTAAATCCTCCGGGTGCCGACTGAGATCGTCGATGGCCAGCTCCTCCTGCTGTTGGTAGACTTGCGAGACCAGGTAGTCGTTGTCGTTGATCGGGAAGGACTTTTCCCGCACCTGACCGACTTCGCCGCCGGCGGCCGCGACACAGGTCAAGGCGCCTTTGGTCAAGTCCTCCAGGTAGACCCGGCAGCGGCCGCCGGGGGCAAGCGCCTGGACCGCTTCGATCAATTTGTGCAGGATCTCCTCAAGGTTTTCTTTGCCGAAGCGATCGATCTGGGTGATCAGCGTACCGACTTGAAAAGGGCTGTGCAGATTCATGTTTTCTCTCTTTGTGTGTACATAATTAACTCAGTAAACTATAGAGAGCCGGGTTGGGGAATGTCAAAGGCTTCTTTTCTTTGCCGGCAACATGACAAGTCGACTCTGCCCTGTTAGGATTCATAAACATTTAACGCAGGCTGAATGGGTTGGAGGAAATGATGTCACGCTACCTGCTGGTTTTGCTCTGCTGTCTGCTGCCCCTGAGCGCCACGGCGGAATCGATCGGTATCGTCAAGACTGTCAATGGTCAGGCGCTGGTTGATCGGCAAGGTCAGTTGCTGGTCGCTGTTGTTGGTATGCCGATTTTCGCTCAGGATCAGCTGATAACCGAGAAGGGGGGCAGCTTGGGTGTGGTCCTTGAGGATGACACCAGAATCTCCCTTGGCTCGCAAAGTCGGCTGCTGATTCGTGAGTATCTGTTTGAACCGAAAGACAGCCGTTTTTCGCTGTTGCTGAAGATGCTGAAAGGGACATTTCTTTATGTCTCCGGAGTCATCGGCAAGCTCGCCCCGGAGTCTATCGAGCTGGAAACCCCGGATGCGACGATTGCTGTACGGGGAACCCGTCTGCTGGTGAAAGTCACCAGGTAGGCTGGTCGGACAGGTAAAGGCACTTAAAGGAGGTGGGCGATGTCCGCGGCACCCTTAATCATGTTTCTGGTCTTTGTTGTCGGGGTTTGGTTGGGACCTCAGCAGGAAACCCAGGTGGTGTTATTGCCCGACCTTGATGGCAGTGTCGGGCTTGTCGAAGTGAAAACCACAGCAGGCCTCAGCCAGCTCAGCGAGGCGCGGCAGATGTCCCGGGTGACCTCCGGCGACCGACCGCCGGAAGTCCCGGTTATTCTGAACAGCGCGGTCATTGAGCGTGAGTTTGCCAAGGTGTTGGCCGCTGAACCGCCGCCGCCAAAAAAATTTCTGCTCTATTTTCTCTCCGGAGGCAGTCAGCTGACCGCCGCCTCGGAACAAATGCTGCCGCAGATCGTTGCTGAAATCGGTCAGCGGGAGTCTGCTTCTGTCGGGGTCTACGGACATAGTGACAGTCTCGGCGCGGCAGCTCTTAACCAGAAAATCTCTCTTGAGCGGGCGCAGGCCATCGCCGGATTGCTTGAGGCAGCTGGAGTGCTCCCGGAGGTGCTGGTAATCGATTCGCATGGCGAGGGAAACCCTCTGGTGCCAACGGCTGATAATGTTGCTGAGCCGCGCAACCGCAGGGTGGAGGTTGTGGTCCGCTGATGTCCTGCCAGAAGTCGCCCAGCCCTTTGTCCCTGCAACCCCCAGCTCAGGTGCGCCGCCGCCTGTTGCTGGGCGGTTCGCTGGTCACCCTGCTGGCAGCTTTTTTCCTGTTTCATCCCCCAGAGCCGCTACGCTTGCTGGATCTTCAGATTTACGACCTGCTGCTGGCGCAGAGTCCGCCCAAAGCGGCCGGGCAACTGCCGGTCGTGGTGGGGATCGATGAGGCCAGCCTGGCTGAGTTCGGCCAATGGCCCTGGCCAAGGTACCGCCTGGCACAGCTTGTCCTGGCGTTGCAGCGGCAGGGGGTTGCTGCCATTGGCCTGGACATCCTGCTGCCGGAGGCCGACCGGGGCTCTCCCGAGGTTCTTTTTGCTGAGCGACAGCGCGATCTGGGCGAAAAGTTTCCCAACCAAGGATGGCTGGCCCAGGTGCGCTCAAATGATGCCATGCTGGCCGAGACGCTGGCGGCCGCTCCAGTTGTGCTTGCCTGTCAGTTCCTATATAACTCTCAGGCGGTCGCGGCGGACAAGGATCTGCTGCACCCGCTCGAGAAAATGATCGTTGCCCGTGAGGTTGACGCTGCTCCCGGCTGGCCGGAGCCGCGTGGAGTTCTCGCCCCTCTGGAGTCATTGCAGGCTGCCACGGCAGCGATCGGCTTTACCAATGCCAGACCAGACCCTGATGGCGCGCTGCGTCGCTTGCCACTGCTGCTGACGTATCGACAGGAATATTATCCAAGCTTGGCTCTGGCGACTCTCATGCTGGCAACCGGCGAGTGGGAATTAAGCCTTGAACTGCTCGACCAGGAAGCCCGTCTTTCCTGGTTTGACCGTCAGCTGCCGTTGGATGCACGGGGGCAGCTGCTGCTCGGCTTTTCCAGTCAGCCGCGCCACCGATATGTCTCTGCTGCTGACTTGCTGCTGGGGCGCTTGCCGGAAAATGCTTTGCTTGGTGCTACAGTTTTCGTCGGCGCCTGGTCGACAGGTCAGGGAGATCGGCACTTGACGCCTTTGGCTCAGGAGGTTCCCGGCGTGGCTCTGCACGCTTTGGCGGCAGCAACCATTCTGCATGCAGATTGGTATCACCATCCGGCCTGGGCACGCGGCATGGAGCTGTTGGCGGTTGTCTGTCTGGGGCTGGGGTCGACTTTTCTGCTCAGCCGCTCTGGCCTGCTGTCGGCGCTGCTGCTGTCGATTGGAGGAGTCCTGCTTATTGGTTGGGGCAGCCTGCTGCTGTTGGAAAAAATGAACCTGTTTGTTGCGCCCACCCTGCCGGTTCTGGTGCTTCTCTGCAATGGCGCGTTTTTGGGCCTGCTCAGGCTCTGCATTGAAGCCAACGGCGTTAGGCAGCGGAGCATCCAATCGGTACGCAGCTGAGGCACTGGGGTGGCGATCAACCCCTGGTGAAAAATGAAAAGCTCTCATAAAAGAACAGCTTTCGGATTGTGGAACGGAAGGCGCCGGTCAGCATGCAGGGACCGATCCGGCAGGTCATTGAACCGCGCTGAAGGAAGAAGTTGATTTATATATCAGGAGCTTATCAAGGCTAAATGAGAACCAGCCGGGAGTTGCGAGCAACTGTTCTTGGCCGGAAAAATACCTGCGCATGGTGAGAAAGCTAAGTAATTGGATATTAAGAAGAACTATCGAATTTGGGCTTGCTCGGAAAATGGCAATGACGCATAATTGTTTGGCTGAAATGACAATGAAGTAATCTTTTTGCCCTTGCTTTTGTGCCACCCTGCCTGCTCACTTTTAATTGTCCGTGCGCAAGTAATAACCCCGCTGAAGAGTCATTATGACTGAAGGGAACAACCAGTTTGGCGAACAGGATATCTCCCGCCTGTACAGTAAGCCACAGGTCCTGGTAAAGCTTTTTGAAGCTTGTGCCGAAGGCTGTGGTGCCTCTGCGCTGGCCGAAATTATTCAGCAGGATACCTCACTATCGGCACGTATTCTCCAAGCCGCAAATAAAACCTGCCGGAATCAGATCGATGCGGCAGAGCCGCTGACCAGTGCCATTCGTGGCTTGGGATTGGCGGTCGTCAAAGGGGTGGCTTTGCAGTCCGCCCAGCAGTTGATTGAACGTAAATTTTCCGCAAAGGAGCTGCGATTTTTAAACGGCCTCTGGTTTTCCTCCACGGTCGCCAGTCAGTCTGCCCGTTGCCTTGCAGCATCGGTCAGCTATCCCCATGTTGAAGAGGCCCAGCTGACGGGAGTTCTGCTCAACCTCGGCATGCATGCCCTGTTTTCCCGTGAGGGGGAGCGTTATGTTGAGTTGGTGGACAAGCCCCAGAGCAGCTCGCAACTGCGGCGGATCGAGGACGAGCACTATTATAGCGACCATCTGCGGATTGCTGAAGGTTTGATCAAGGGTTGGCAGCTGGACTCCTTTCTGCTTGATGCGGTGCGTTTTCTGCACGTTGAGGCGGAGCAGATTGAACAGACCAGTCCACTGCTGAAAATTGCTCGGCTGGCCCATCATTTCAGTCTTGAACCCAACTCGCTGAGCAGTGAGGTGCGTCAACTGGGGAAGCGGTTGTTCGATTTTCGCCCTTCGGAAATCGATTATTTATTCGATTGGGCACAAAGTCTGTTTGCCCAGAGTGCCCCTGCTTTTGATGATCCGGAAAAGCTCCAGCGGGAGCTGGATGAGAGCCTCAATCGTCTGACCGGACTGGCCTTTGCGCTGGCCGATCAGGAGGGGGCCCGCGCCCGGCTGAGCGGCAGTCAGAGCCCGGAAGAATTGGCCAGGGTCGCCCGCAATATCTATCTGGAGAACAGCTCCGCCAGCGAAGCGTTGTTTTTTCTTTTCGAGACCAAAAGCAATCGTCTGATCGGCTTGCCCGCTGAAGGCCAACCGCGGACGGTTGGCGAGTTGAGTATCCCCCTCGACGCCACGGCCAGTTTGGCAACCCATGCGCTGCTCAAAGGCGAGCCACTTGATTCTTTGACTGCCATGCAGCCGGTTTCGGTGATCGACCATCTGCTGCTGCGCCTCTGTCAGACCAAGGCGCTCTGCTGTCAGCCCTTTCGGACCGACACAGAACTTTACGGCGTTGCCGTGCTCGGCGTTGAGAATCAGCAGGACGTGCAATCGCTGCAGTCGCTGCGGCTGAAAATGTACGCCCAGGTCATGACCACAGCTTTGCTCCATTTGGCCCAGGGGGCATTTGAGCCGGAGGGGGAGAAAAATCACCTGCTGCGCAAGGCTTGCCATGAAGTCAGTAATCCGCTGACGATCATCAGCAACTACGCTGAGGTTTTGCGTCATCTGCTTGATGATGGCGAGAACCGAAATCTGGCCGAGTCGATCAAGAATGAGGTTCAGCGGATTGACGATGTCCTTAACTACTATCTCAATCAGCAGGAATTGCCCCAGTTTCCCGAGCAGCGGGTTTGCCTTAATCAACTGGTGCGTGAGGCGGTTGAATCCCTGCAGATGGCAGAAATCGCACCGCGCAAGATCGATGTCTGGTTCGACCTGCAGGAAGATCTGGAAAAGGTTCCTACCAACCCGGTCCTGATCAAACAGGTGCTGGTCAACCTGATCAAAAATGCTGCCGAGGAGCTGGGCGAGGATGGGGTGATCACTCTGACGACGCGCGACAGTTATTCCGGGACCGGCAGCCGCTACGCCGAGATCGTCGTGCAGGACAACGGTCCAGGGATCGCTGCGGAAATTCAAGCGAAGTTATTCCGGCCGGTGGTCAGCACCAAGGGGCCGGGCCACGCCGGGGTTGGCCTGAGCATCGTCAAGACAATGGTCGATGACCTGGGAGCGCAAATCGGTTGCCACAGTTCGGCGACCAATGGGACCGGTTTTAACCTGCTCATCCCTGTGGGGGAGCAGACTTTGGCGAATACCGCCAACATTGGCTAAGGGGGGGGAATGAACATTCAGGCACGGGTTGGACAACAGCCCTTGGAAAAATTGCAGCGCTCACGAATTTTGATCGTCGACGATCAGCAACCGATGCTGGAAAGTCTGCAGGCGCTGTTGCGGATTAACGGCTATATTGCGGATATGGCGCTGGGTGGTGCTGCCGCCCTCGAAATGCTGCAGCAGACCAGCTACAGCCTGGTGCTGCTCGACCTGCAGATGCCGGAGGTCGATGGCCATGCCGTCCACCGCTATATCAGCAGTAAAAACATGAATCTTGAAGTGATTGTGGTCAGTGGCGAATCTTCGTTCATGGCCGTAAAAGAGGCGCTGCGTCGCGGAGCCTACGATTTTGTCCGCAAGCCCTACCAGGTCGAAGAGCTTCTGACCACCATCAACAATGCCCTGGAGCATCACCGCCAGGTTCGCCAGCTGCGACTCACCGAAGCAAGTTTGAAAGAGTCGGAGCGGATGCATCGCTTCATTGTCAATAATTCGCCCGATTTTATCTACATGCTTGATGGCCAGGGCCGCTTTACCTATGTCAACGACCGGGTCAAAGAGCTGCTAGGCTATAAGCCGGGCGAGCTGATGCATCGTCACTTCTCCTCCTTGATCCATCCGCATAATGCCGATGAGATTCATAACTATTTCAGTGAGCAACGGGCCGGCGAGCGGGCCACTAGAAATAGTGAAATCCGCCTTCTTGTTAATCGCGAGAGCGACCAGGTGGAGTGTCTGGAGAACCGTGAGCTGATTGTTGAGCTCAATGCCATCGGAATGTACGAGGCGGATGAAAAGGGGGGCCGCAATTTTATCGGAACTCTTGGCTGCGCCCGGGATATCACCGCCCGCAAGCAGAGCGAAGCGCAAATCAGCTATCATGCCTACCACGATTTACTGACCAGCCTGCCGAACCGGGTGCTGTTTGATGACCGGGTAACCCAGGCCTTTGCGCATGCCCGCCGTTACGAGCAGGAGTTTGCCCTGCTCTTTCTTGACCTCGACCGCTTTAAATTGATCAACGACAGCCTCGGGCATGCCATGGGCGACCGGGTCCTGCAACAGGTCTCTGAGCGGATTCAGGGCTGTCTGCGGGCCGAAGACACCCTCTGTCGCTTTGGTGGCGATGAATTCTCCCTGCTGCTGCCGAATATTGAAAGCAAGGAAAACGTCGCCGCGGTCGCTGAAAAAATCCTCAGGGCGGTCCGCCAGCCATTCAAGATCGACCGGCATGAGCTCTACCTGAGCTTAAGTATCGGGATTGCCAGATATCCGCAGGCCGGGGAGACCAAAGAGGCATTGCTGCAGGGGGCCGATATGGCCATGTACCATGTCAAGGCCAGCGGCAAGGATGGCTATTGCTTTTACAGCGACGCCATGACCACGACCACTTCGAACTTTCTCTCAGTCGAACGGGATATGTATCTGGCCCTGGAGAAGGATGAGTTTGAGCTGTTTTTTCAGCCAAAGGTCGACCCGGGCAGCCACATCATTATCGGCATGGAGGCGCTGCTGCGCTGGCGCCATCCGGAGCGCGGACTTATCTACCCCGACGATTTCATCGCCATCGCTGAAGAATCGAAGCTGATTGTGCCACTGGGGGATTGGGTGCTGCGCCAGGCCTGTCAGGAGGTGCTGCGGTGGCGGCAGCAGGGCTTGCCGGCGATCAAGGTTTCGGTGAATATCTCATCGGTCCAGCTTGAGCAAGCGGGCTTCGCCGACAAGTTCATCGGCATCCTTCAGGAATGTGGCATCCCCGGCAGCACCTTCGAAATCGAGCTGGCTGAGCAGAGCCTGATCAAAGGGCGCAAGGATGTAGTCAAAACCTTGCGGGTCCTTAGCGACTACGGAATTTCCATTGCCATCGATGATTTCGGTCGCGGCTATTCCTCCCTCAGCCACCTGCAGAACTTCCCGATCAACACCCTCAAGGTCGACCGCTCCTTCGTGCGTGAAATAGAGTCGGTGGCTGATGCCTCCTGTATCGTCAATGCCATCGCCTTGATGGCCAAAGGCCTCAAGCTGCACATGGTGGCAGAAGGGGTGGAAAATCTATTACAGCTTGATTACCTGCGCAAGCTTGGTTTCAACGAGGTTCAGGGGCACCTCTATGGTGAAGCCCTGCCGGCCAGTGAAGCCTTTATCATGCTGCGCACCCGGCCACAAACCGGCCCCCATTTCATCCTGCCGAATTAACCCCTTCTTTCCAGCTGGGAGAGATTCAACGTAGAATTTTTAGAATTAATAATTTATAATTCTCCTGTGTCTATGTTATGCCTACAGGAGCAAGCTTGTCCGTGAATCCCGCCCTGAAGAAATTCTGCTATCCCTTCCTGCTGCCTAACGGCTTGCTTTGCGCAATGGTTCTGTTCGGCTTGTCGCAGCGAACAATGCCGGCAACCTTCCTGCCTCTGTTGAAAATTGCCCCCATTGCTGTGGCCGTGGTCGGCCTCTTGCTTGGTTGGCGCTTCAATCGAATTCGCTTGATCTATGCGGTCGGCCTGTTGCTGCTCGCCGAGCTCAGCCTTAATGTTTTTGCCCGGGGAGACGATCCTCAACTCCTTTTCAGGCTGGTTGGCTTGCTGCTGCCGCTGAATCTGTTGCTGGTGTCCTGGTTTCGGGAAAAAGGGCTGGTAAATATCCGGGGTGGTTTCTGGTTGTTGGTGTTGGCCAGCGAATGCGTCGTTGCGGCCTGGTTACTGAGTGCGAAGTCCAGAGAGCTTGAGGTTTGGCTTAACTATCCGCTTTTCGATCTGCCGCTGCTATCACCTCTGCCTTTGCCACAGTTGGTGTTTCTGGTCAATGTTCTGGTGTTGCTGTTGATGGGCTTACGCTACCTGGTGAAACCGGGTGCTTTCGAAGCGAGTTTTTTTTGGGCGCAATTGGTGATACTTGTTGGCCAGGCAGGATTCAGCGAGCAGCCGTTGCGGCTATACCTGACCAGCGCCGGAATAATTTTGATTCTCGGCATCATGGAGACCTCCTACTGTTTGGCTTATCGCGATGAACTGACCGGCTTGCCGGGACGCCGGGCTCTCAACGAAACTCTGGAGAAGTTGGGCAGCCGGTATACCCTGGCGATGCTCGATATCGATCATTTCAAAAAATTCAATGATACCCACGGTCATGACGTGGGCGATCAGGTGTTGCGGATGGTCGCCAGCAGGTTGGCCACTGTCAGTGGGGGCGGGAAGGTGTATCGTTATGGCGGCGAGGAATTTACCGTTGTCTTCCCACGCAAGTCGGTTGCGGCAGCGAGCGTCCACTTAGAAGTAATAAGGCTGGCGGTCGAGGAGGCGCGGTTTATTCCCCGCGGCAAAGATCGACCGAAGAAAAAACCGAAGAAGCGCAGCAGGCGTAGCGGCACCCAGGCGAAATCTCTGCGGGTTACGATCAGTATCGGCGCGGCTGAGCGAGGTGGCTCCCTGGGAACCAGCGCCGCTGTGATCAAGGCTGCCGATCAGGCACTTTACCGGGCCAAAAAAGCTGGCCGGAATCAGCTCTGCAGTTAAAATGCCCGGCTCTTTCGGGAAGGAGAACCGGACGTCCCCGGACCGTCTCGGGCAGGCCCAATGCCCAATCGCCGCGATACGTGCCAACTCTGATAGGGTGCCTACTGTCTCATGTTTCCTTATACATACAAGAACTTTTTTGATGCGATTTATGGAATGCGCGAATTATCGTAAATAGCTTGGGCCGCCTGACATTAAAAACTCCAAAGTTTTAAAGATGGCGGTCATGAGGTGCGCTGACTTGAGGGAACGCATAAACAACTAGACA
>CAMYNR010000188.1 GCA_947259715.1 uncultured Desulfuromonadales bacterium | reverse complement strand
CAAGGAAAATATTTACTCTTCCCAAAAAAAAATTATTTCTGGATATGCACCTCGCTCAACCAGTCGCCTGACCGGGCTCAGATATCCCATCTTCAGGGCCGCATGAACCCATCCCTGGGGCTTTACTGTTGCCATCCAGGCGGCAGACACTCTTGCAATGGGATATCTGAGCCCGGTCCCTGGCCAGTGGAGCGAAGTGCATATCCAGAGGATTATTTTGTCGCCCGCCGAAGATTGTTCTGAACGGGTGGTTGCATAAGAGGCGCTGCATAAACTTGACTGGTAAATTTCCTTTCGAGCCGCTTTTGACAGGCTTTTGGCCGCTGCTATACTTAATGAAATAAATTCCCATATTCAGCCGTTGTTTGGCGGCACTCAAGCGAGTTAAGGAGGAGAAAATGCGAAGTCGAGTTTTATTTATTGGTGCAGTCTTGATGTTGGTCGGTTGCCCGGTCTGGGCGGCAGAGGGGCTCTTGAAAAAGAGCCAGACGATGTTCGAGCCGATTCCACAGCAGGCGCAGGAGTTGGAAGGCAATCCGCTGACAGCGGAAAAAATAGAGCTGGGCAAGATGCTCTATTTCGATCCGCGCCTGTCCGCATCCCAGCTGATCAGTTGTCAGACCTGCCACAATGTCGGCCTGGCTGGCATTGATCTGCAGGAAACCTCGGTGGGACACGGCTGGCAGAAGGGGCCGCGCAATGCACCCACGGTGCATAACGCCGTCTTTAACCTGGCGCAATTCTGGGATGGTCGGGCGAAGGATCTCGCCGAGCAGGCCAAAGGGCCGGTGCAGGCCTCGGTGGAGATGAATAACACCCCGGAGCAGGTGCTGCTGACCCTGAACAGCATCCCCGGTTACGTCGAGATGTTTGCCACCGCTTTTCCTGACGCGCAACCGGCGGTCAGCTTCGATAACATGGCCAAGGCGATTGAGGCCTTCGAAGCGACCCTGATCACCGCCAACGCCCCTTTTGATAAGTATCTGCGCGGGGACGAAGCGGCTCTCAGCGCCGAGCAGAAAGAGGGTCTGGAGCTCTACATCGGCAAAGGCTGCGCCAGCTGCCACAACGGGGTGAACCTTGGTGGCCAGGGATACTACCCCTTTGGTGTAGTTGAAGTGCCCGACAGCGAGGTTCGCCCGGAGGGCGATCTTGGCCGCTACCAGGTTTCCAACACCGCCAGCGACAAATATGTCTTCCGTGCTCCGGCGTTACGTAATGTCGCGTTGACTCAACCCTATTTCCATTCCGGCAAGATCTGGACCCTGACAGAGGCGGTTGGGATCATGGGCTCTTCTCAGCTGGGGATGCAGCTGAGCAAGGAGGAAAGCCAGAAAATCGCCGCGTTCCTGGAAAGTTTGAACGGTGAGATGCCGGAGGTGGTGCATCCGATCCTGCCGCCGAGCAGCGAGAGCACCCCGAAGCCGGTGCTCACCACCAAGGCTGCGGCGGATAGTCACTGAGAGTTAGCTGTAACGCGAAGAAACCAGGCCCCGATGGAATTTAATTCTATCGGGGCTTTTTTTCGTGCGCCCGGCAGGGCGCGTGGTGCGAAAGCACCGTCCGATCAACTGTGGTGGTTGGTTGGTGACTTGGAGGTGAGAGTCCTCTGCGGACCCTGATGACGGGAACCGCTAGCCGGACGGCAAGGGTGTCCGCCGTGAGGCGGAATCTGAAGGAAGCCGCAGGCAAAATCCCGGCCCGACGAACAGAAATCACATACGAGGCAGTTTCATCCGGGCGAGAAGGCGAATATCTTCAAAGCCCGATAGTCATCCGGGAGGGTGAGGCTGTATGTTTCGATGGATCGACAGAAGTCAGCAGACGCCATAGTAGCTGGATTGACCACCTAAGCGAAGGGCTGAACACGAAGCGTTGGTCAGGATCTGAAGTTTCGATGATATCTGGAGTCACAGAAGAGCGGTCTGAGATGTCCGCTGCCATGGCGGAGGGTAGCGACCGGAAGTCGCGAGAGTATGCCGATGGTGTGGCAAGGGTCACGGCAACCGAGGAACACCCCTGCCCGGAAACACCCCGGCTGCTGGAGCTTATCCTCAGTCGGGAGAACATGCAGGCCGCTTTCAAGCGGGTGGTTGGCAACAAGGGATCTGCGGGCATCGACGGGATGCGGGTGGACGAACTTGGCGCTTACCTCACGCAGCAGTGGCCCTGCATACGAGAACAACTGCTGGCGGGCGAGTACTGTCCCCAAGCGGTGCGCAAAGTAGACATACCCAAACCCTCCGGGGGAGGGATGCGCACTCTCGGAATACCGACGGTTCTCGACCGACTTATCCAGCAGGCCATGCATCAGCAACTGATGCCGTTATTTGAACCGCACTTCTCTGAAGCGTCCTACGGGTTCCGCCCCGGACGCAGCGCCCAGCAGGCCGTGCAAGCGGCCCGTAGGCATGTTGCCGGTGGCTACCGATGGGTCGTCGATCTGGATTTGGAGAAGTTCTTTGACCGCGTCAACCACGACATCCTGATGTCGCGGGTTGGGCGCATCGTCAAGGACAAGCGGGTGCTGCGTCTGATTCGCCGGTACCTGCAGGCGGGTCTGCTCGAAGGTGGGATTATCTCGCCACGACAGGAAGGGACGCCGCAGGGTGGTCCCCTCTCGCCGCTCCTGTCGAATATCCTGCTCGACGAGTTGGACAAGGAGCTGGAACGCCGCGGACATCGCTTCTGCCGTTACGCCGATGACTGCAATATCTACCTGCAGACCCGGCAGAGTGCACAGCGAGTGATGGACTCGGTCAGTCGGTTCCTCGAAGAACAGCTCAAACTTAAGGTCAACCGGAGCAAGAGTGCTGTTGACCGCCCGTGGAACCGCAGCTTTCTGGGCTACAGCATGACCTTTCACAAAGCTCCGCGGCTGAAGGTGGCCGCCGCCAGTGTGAAACGTCACAAGAACAAGCTCAAGGAAATCCTGCGGCGTGGCCGTGGCAGGAAGTTGGCGACGGTTATCGAAGACCTCAGGCCCGTCATGCGTGGTTGGCTCAACTATTACCGGTATGCGGACGTCAAAGGAGTCTTCGAGGACCTGGACCAGTGGCTACGGCGCAAATTGCGCTGTATCCTCTGGCGCCAGTGGAAACGGCCCTGGACGAGGGCAAGAAAGTTGATGCAACGTGGACTGGCGAAGGTTCAGGCCCTTCGCTCGGCTTATAACGGTCGCGGTCCATGGTGGAATGCCGGGGCAAGCCATATGCATCTGGCCTGTCCGACATCCTATTTCTCAAAGGCGGGACTGGTTGGTTATATGAGCCAGTTCCACAGTTTTCAACACGTTTCGTGAACCGCCGTGTACGGAACCGTACGCACGGTGGTGTGGGAGGACGGCGGGAGTGATCCCGCCTCCTACCCGATTGCTGCTCAAAAAGGGGAGTTTTTTAAACGTTGGCAGAGCAGGCCGGCGACGATCAGTACCAGACCGGCCAGGGTGGCCGGGAGAATTTTTTCGCCGACCAGCAGAGAGATAAAAATCAGCGACAGAAACGGCGAGATGAAAATCAAATTGCTGATGCGGGCGGTGTTCTCGGTATTTTTCAGCGCCAGCAGCCAGAGGACAAAACAGGCGCCCATTTCGAAGGTGCCGATATAGGCAGCGCCGAGCAGGCCGGGCAGCTCCGGCAGGCGGATCTCTGTGGTCAGCAGGTAGAGGCCGAGGACAAAGGGGCAGCTGCAAAGGAAATTAACAAACAGGCCGACCACCGGGTCACGGCGGTCCTTGGTGTTGTAGATCCAGTAAAGCGCCCAGATGATGGTGCTCAGCAACGCCAGCGCCACCCCGATGGGGTCGGTAAACTCCAGACTGAAGGGTTTCCCCTTGGTGGAGATGACCAGCACCCCGCAGTAACTGAGCAGCAGCGCCAGCCATTGCTGCCAGCGGATCTTCTGCTTCAACAGCGGAACGGCCAGCAATGAGAGAGTGATCGCCCAGGTATAGTTGAGCGGCTGGGCCTGCTGCGCTGGAAGCAGATCGTAGGCCTTGAAGAGAACCAGATAGTAGAGAAAGGGACTGAGCAGGCCGAGGACGAGGGACAGCAGGTATTCGCGGCGCGAGCATTGAAAGGCCAGATGCAGTTTACCTTGCACCCGCAGGATCGCACCGAGCAGCAAGGTTGAGAAGGCCCCGGAGTACAGCAGCAGCTCAATCGGGGTGAGGTAGCGCAGGGCCAGTTTAAAGGCGGTGGCAACCGTCGACCAGAGCAGCACCGCGCCCAAACCGTAGAGGGTCGCCCGCTGCTCCCCGGTCATGCGGCGACCTGTCGAGGGGTGGCCCGGCGTTTAAGCACCAGCACGACGAGGCCGGCCAGGATCAGGCTGATCCCGAAAAATGCCTGGGGATTTAAATGCTCTCCCAGAATCAGTATCCCCAGGGTCGCCGCAGTCATCGGTTCCGCCAGAGACAGGGTCACGGCGGTGCCCACCGGGACCGTCTGTAGGCCGCGGGCGAACAGCCAGTAGGACAGCGCCATGGTCGCCACACCGAGGTGCAGCACCACCCCGATGGCGCGCGGCTGCAGCAGCCAATCGAGAGTGCAGTTTGCCAGCACTGGCGAGAGCAGCAGCGCACCGACGCAGACCACCACCGCCATCACTGCATTGGGACTGTGCTTTTCCAGCAGACCCTTGATCATCAGGGTGTAGGCGGCATAGGAGACCCCGGCGCCGACTGCCAGCAGAATGCCGAGGGGATCGATGGCGATCTCGCCGCCGCTGAGACTGAGCAAACTGCAGCCGATGATCGCCAGCAGGGTCGCCAGGAGCCAGCGGCGGCTGGGCTGCTCACCGCGGAAGATCAGCCCGAGCAGGCCACCAGCGATCGGCGCACTGCCGATGCCGACAATGGTGCCGACGGCGACCCCGGTCTTGGCTACGGCGGCAAAAAAGCAGAGCTGGTAACTGGCGGTAAAGGCGGCGGCAAGCAAGACCGGTGGCCATTGCCAGTCACGCAGCCGACCGAGCTCCCGCCGGTAAAGGCAGAGTCCGAGCAGGACGATTCCGCCAACCAGCAGGCGCAGCGCGCCGATCACTTTGGGATCGAAACCGGCGGGGGCAAAGGCCTGGGCGGTGCCGGTGGTGCCCCAGAGCAGTGCGGCGCCAAGGACGAACCAGTGCCCACCGAGGGCGGTATGTGGCTTGGAATCAGGGGACTGCAAGAGAATTTCCTCCGTTGTTACTGCCGGTTGCCTGCTCAGCCATTATGTCTCGTCCTGCCCTGCAGCAGGAACGGGCGCTATGTTTTGTTTTGCCAGCGGCCTCTGCAGTACCGCAACCGCTAGTAACCGGCCAACCAGATAGGCGAGGGAAACGGCCACTGCCCCGGGCAGCGGGAAGTATAGCACCGCCAGGCTCAGCAGGGAGAAAATTCCCAGCGCCTCGAGGGCTGTCGCCAGGGAGATCGGCCGGGTGACCCGCGCACAGATCAGGACCGCCCGCTGCCAGCAGATCAGCACCGTCAATGCGGGGAAGAGCGCCATGATCTGCAGCGGCAGCACGGCAAAGTCACTCAAACTTTGGCTGAGGCCGGAGAGATCGCGAAACCAGAGCTGGCTGAGCGGAGTAAAGGCGATCAGCGCCAGGCAGCTTGAGGTCAGAATTCCCAGGCCAAAAGCGAAATTGCGCACTTTTGGGTAGTTGGCGCGATTCTCACCGATCAGGGCGATGGCGACCTCCTGGTAGGAGAGACCAAGAGCACGAAAAACAAAGGTCAGGCCGTAGATTACCGGCATCACCGCCAGGGATTCGATGGCCATTTGGCTTTTGCCGAGGAAAAATGTCACCAGCGGATGAATTGCCAGACCGATGAAGGGGGTCAGGGCCAGCGGCAGATAGTAGTCCCAGATCGCTTTGTAACCCATCGGCTCCAGATCTGCTTTCGGCATCGTCCGCAGGGCGGTGGCGATCGCCTGACGCGCCAGGTAGCGGGTCAGCAGAGCTTCGGCGGAGACACCGATCGACAGGGCCAGCGCCCCGATCAAAGCGCCGGGGAACAGCTGCTGCTGGTAGAGCAGCAACGCTGAGCCCGCCATACTGATGACCCTGACCGAGGTCGCCAGAGCAACCCGGCGGGTCTGGTGAGCGGCGATCAGCACCCCTTGATAGAAGCGTCGCACGCCGATCGCCGCCGGCCAGGGCAGCAGGCAAAGCAAAGCGCCGTGGGTCAGGTCGGCAATGGCCGGCGGCAGCCCGAGGAGCTGGCGGACAAATGGATCGAAAAACGGTGGCAGGAGAAACAGAGCCAGCAGCAGGCTGACCAGCAGACTGAGAGCAAAAGAGAAGTTGCGTAATTTGCGATAGCTATCGGCATCGCGGCAAAGGGCCGTGCTGGCGCTCATCAGCATGATCACCGGCGACTCCGCCACCAGCGCGAAGGCGTAGGCCACCCCGTAGGCGGCCAGATTCAGTTGTTCTGCCGCCAGCCGGGCGATCACCGCGGCCAGAAAAGGGCCTTCGGCAGCCATCATCAGCCAGGTTGCGGCCAAGGGTAACCAGAAGCGGAAAATGCGACCGTAGGATAGAGGGGTTGTCATAAAGCTCGCCGCGAAAAAATAAAAGGGGAGCGACCAATCTGGCCGCTCCCGAAGAAATATTCAGAGAAAAAATTGTAAGTTGAAAAAAACTGTCAGCCTGCCAGGGCATATCTGCGCGGCAACCTGACACAGTTGCGCGCGCTCCAGCGCAGACTGTCGCTGACCCGCGGAATCCGCACCAGCTGCCCGGCCCGGTAATCATCGCTCCAGGCGACCTTCTGCTGTAGCCGGACCGCAACCTCGTTGCGGGTCAGCTGGACGATGACACCCTCCCCCCGATAGTAAAATCCTTCTTTGCTCCAGTACGCCTTCACCTGCTTGCCAACCGTTAGCTGCCTGTCCTCACCCTGAAAGTCGGACCCGGTCTCACTGACCATTTAATCTCTCCTCAAAGAAATTCGGTTAAAAATGACAGTCATGTCATTGAGCAAGGGAGATGCCAAAAAAGCAATCCGTATACAGGAAAAAATATCAAAAATGATGTTGTTGGGATTCCGGCCACTTGCAGCTGAAAAATGAAAAATAACTGGTGAAAATGTTCCCAGGTGAAGCCAATTTATTGTGGTTTATCTGCAATAGGCTGTGGCGTTATCTCATTATGCATGAAAAATCAAGGGAATATGCAAAAGTGCATAGTGCGGTCGCTCACCCACCGACGCTGGCCAGCAGGTCGTGCTCGGCAAACAGCGCCACGATTTCAGCTATCTTTGTGCTGCCGGGTTCGCTCAGGCCCTCCAGCGAGCGGGATTGGCCCAGTTTCTGATCTTTACCAGCGGCGACATCGTGATAGGGGAGCAGGTTGACCGGTTTCTTTTCGCCAGGCAGCGCAGCAATAAAGGCTGCGGTTCTGGTGATATTCTCCAGATCGGCGTTGACCCCGATAATCAGTGGGATGCGGACCTGGATTTTTGCGTCGGTCGCCGCTAAGGCCTGAAGATTTTTCAGGATCAGCTGGTTGTCGACTCCCGTCCAGGCTTTATGTCTGGCGCTGTCGATAAGCTTCAGATCATAGAGAAACAGATCTGTTCGCTGCGCCACCTTGAGCAGGGTTTCGGTTTTCGCCAGTCCGGCGGTGTCGATGCAGCGATGAATACCCCGGTTGCCACAGGCATCGAGGATTGCGCAGAGAAACTCAGGGTAGAGCAGCGGTTCACCGCCCGAGAAGGTCACTCCGCCCCCCGATTGATCGAAGAAAGGGCGCTCCTTCTCGATCACCTCCAGCAGCTCCGCGACGCTCTGCTCCTGCCCCGACATCTCGGTCGCCAGGGTCGGGCAGACCTCCGCGCATTTACCGCAGAGGTTGCACAGCTCGGAAACAGTGATGATCCCCTCTCTGGTCAGCTTGCAGGCCTCGCCTGGGCAAACCTTGACGCACTCGCCGCAGCCGATGCACTTGCTGGCGCTGAACAGCTTTTGCACTTGCGCTGAAATGCTCTCCGGGTTGTGGCACCAGTGGCAGTTTAAGGGGCAGCCTTTGAGGAAAATGCAGACCCGGATGCCCGGGCCGTCATTGATGGCGTAGCGTTTGATGTCGAAGGTGAGGGGTGATTGCATGGACTTTAGCCTTTGAAATTTTGTCCCCTTTTGCCTCTGCCGGAGTGGAGCAGGGCATTCGGGAGAAGTGCCGCGAGGTTGAGCGCAGCGAATTGGAGCGGCCCCGAATTCCCTGCGGAACGGAGGTTCCCGCGTAGCGGGCAGAGGCATTGGGGCGCCTTTTTCTGCCTACTCTTTTGTGGCGTGACAAAAGAGTAGGGCGACGTGCGGGGGCGCCACCCCGTGACTTTGATCTTCCATCAAACAGGCAAAGTCGGCGGGTTTCGGCCCGCCAGCCGAGTTCATTTTCTTTGTGCTGACAAAGAAAACGGAACCAAAAGAAAGCAGCCCAAGCTGTTTTCACCCGCTGCGCGGGAACCTCCATTCCACATTCTTTTCAGGGCCGCTCCAATTCGCTACGCTCAACCTCGCGGCAAAGCTCCTGAAAAGAATGCTCCATTCCGGTGAAAACAGATGGGGAGGCAAGGTCAAAGGCGAACCTCGTGAGGGCTAGAAGGCCTCATTCTCGGTCCGTTCGATCACTTCCTGCTGCAGATCCGCATTCATATCGTTGAAGTAATCGCTGTACCCCGCCATGCGCACCAGCAGATCCCTGTAATCCTCCGGGCACTGCTGGGCCGCCTTCAAGGTTTTCGTATCGACGACATTGAACTGGATATGGTGGCCGCCCATGGTGAAGTAGCTGCGGATCAGCGCCGCGAGCTTCTTGATATCCTCGTCCCGCTGCAGCAAACTCGGCAGAAAGCGCTGATTGAGCAGGGTGCCGCCACTCATGCTGTGGTCAAGCTTGGTCAGCGAGCGGACCACCGACGAGGGGCCTTTGGTGTCGGCGCCATGGGAGGGGGAGGTGCCGTCGGAGATCGACTTGCCGGCCAACCGGCCGTTAGGGGTAGCGCCCAGCATCTTGCCGAAATAGATGTGGCAGGTGGTCGAGAGCATGTTGAGGTGGAAGCTCTCCCCCTTGGTGTTCGGTTTGCCGTCGATGGCGCCGAGCAGATCGGCATAGACCTGCAGGGCGATGTCGTCAGCGGCGTCATCATCGTTGCCAAAGAAGGAAGTCTTGTTGAGGATCGTCTGCCGGAGGAATTCTTCGCCGGCGAAGTTCTTCTGCAGGGCATCAAGCAGCTGCGCCATGCTGAAGGTCTGCTGCTCGAAAACGTGCTTTTGCAACGCCGAGAGGCTATCGGTGACCGTTCCGAGGCCGGTGCATTGAATGTAGTTGGTGTTGTAGCGCGGGCCGGCATCGTAGTAATCGCGCCCCTTGCTGATGCAGTCCTCGATCACCACAGACAGAAAAGGCGCCGGGGCGTACTTGGCGAACATTCGATCGATGTAGTTGCTGACGCGGATTTTCAGATCGACGATGTAGTTCAACTGCGTGACGAAGGCGTCATACAGTTCCTGGTACGAATTAAATTCGCGCGGATCACCGGTCTCGATGCCGACCTTGCTGCCACTGAGGGGATCGATGCCGTTGTTCAGTGTGACCTCAAGGATCTTCGGCACATTCAGGTAGCCGGTCAGGATAAATGCCTCCTTGCCGAAGGCGCCGACTTCTATGCAGCCGCTGCAGCCCCCTTCACGGGCGTCGCGCAGCGATTTCCCCTGACGCAGCAGTTCGGTGACATAGACATCAGGGTTGAAAACCGA
>CAMYNR010000187.1 GCA_947259715.1 uncultured Desulfuromonadales bacterium | reverse complement strand
GTCGCTGTTTTTATTATGGTACCCGGGACGAGAATCGAACTCGTACAGGATTGCTCCCGAGGGATTTTAAGTCCCTTGCGTCTACCAGTTCCGCCACCCGGGCATGGAGCCCTATCTTAGTGAATCCTGCTCGACTGTCAACTGCAAATCGTTCAACAGTTGGTGTTAACAGGGCGAGGCTGAAAAAACTCCAGGTTCGGCTCCTGATCCAAAAGCTGATACTTGCCGCAGAGCTGAAAAAAAAGGCGAAGTCCCTGCAAGTGAGATTCGGTCAGTGAATAATCGATATTTTGCCAATAATCGACAATCTGTGCAGCAGTTAATTTTTCGGAGGCCATCTGCCTTGCCAGGGGTTCCGGGTTTCTCATAACTTTTTGCAGTGATGCCTGCAGTTGCTTACCGAGGCTTGAAAGCTCCTGAGTAAAGGGCTGCAAAGCCGATCGTCGAATCATCCAGAGAGCGAAGACAAAGGGCAAACCGGTAAACTTATGCCAGATCTCGCCCAGATCATATTCATGCATCCCGGAAAAACGCCCTGCCAGTTTCAGCGCCCGATCACCAATCAGCAGGGCCGGCTGGCGATTTTCAATCACCTCTTCGACCGGCTGTCGCGGCACAAAATCGCTGAAGGAACTCAGCTGATAAAATTCGCGCAGGATGACCCGCAGCAGGTTGATCGAAGTGGCTGATTCGCCGGTGATAGCGATCCTTTCCCCTTCAAGGTTTTCCATCGCTACGGGTGAAAACAGCAGGACACTCTGCACCTTGCCCACTGAAGAGATGGAATAATCGGGAAGCAGCAGATAATCCTGCCAATGGCGAGCGTATTCGAAGGATGAAGAGGGGCTGACGTCAAGCTGGCCATCCTGAAGCAGCTGATTCAGGCGGGCCGGAACTCCGGAAACCAGTCGACCGGAAAAACCACTCTCATGGAGATAGTGGAAAAAGGGAACGCAATTTAGATAGGGAATATGCCCAAGGGTCAATGGTGCCATGATTTTTCCACGTATTTTAAACAGCCGATGAAAAAAACACAGGCGGGGGAAAGGAAAGCCCCGCCTGTGGTCATTACGTTTGTCTGAGAGAACCGATCAGAGCTTGATGCGCTCAAGAAAATTGGTATCGAAGTCGCCATCGATAAATTCTCTGTTTGCCATCATCTTCTGATGAAAAGGAATGGTGGTCTTGATTCCTTCGATAATATACTCATCCAGAGCGCTGGCCATTCGCTTGATCGCCTCTTCTCGGTTTTCTGCGTGCACAATCAGCTTGCCGATCATCGAATCGTAATGGGGCAGAACCGTGTACTGATGATACATGGCGCTTTCCACCCGCACCCCCATTCCGCCAGGGGTATGGTAGCCGGTGATGGTTCCCGGGAAAGGGGTAAACTTCTCCGGATCCTCGGCATTGATGCGGCACTCGATTGCATGCCCGGTGATTTTGATATCTGATTGCTGGTAGCGCAGCGGCAGGCCAGCGGCAGAGTTGATTTGCTCCTTGATGATATCAACGCCCGTGACCATCTCGGTCACCGGATGCTCGACCTGCACCCGGGTGTTCATCTCCATGAAATAGAAGCTGCCGTCGGTATCGAGGAGATATTCAACGGTTCCGGCGCTGGAATATCCGACCGCCTTGGCTGCTGCCACAGCACAGGCGCCCATTTCATCACGCACCTCTGGGGTTAGCACCGGACAAGGCGCTTCTTCGATCAGCTTCTGGTGCCGGCGCTGGATTGAGCAATCCCGCTCGCCCAGATGGATGACATTGCCGTGCTTATCGCCAAGAATCTGGATTTCCACATGCCGGGGATGCTCACAGAACTTCTCGATATAGACATCCGCTTTGCCGAAGCCGGCCTGTGCTTCCGCGCGCGCAGTTGCCAGAGCATTGGCCAGGGAGGCAGGGGAATGGACGATCTTCATGCCGCGGCCACCGCCACCAGCTGAGGCTTTGATAATCACCGGGTAGCCGATCTCATCGGCGATTTCTTGTGCTTCCTCAGTAGACTCGATACTTTCATTGGTGCCGGGAAGAATCGGCACACCGGCTTCAGTGACAGTCTGCCGGGCACTGATTTTGTCCCCCATACAGCGCATGCTTTCCGCCGAGGGACCGATGAAGATAATGCCGCACTGTTCGCAGATTTCGGCAAACTCGGCATTTTCCGACAAAAAACCGTAACCGGGATGGATAGCGTCGGCATCTGCGACCTGGGCGGCGCTGATGATCGCTTTCATGTTCAGGTAACTTTGGCTGCTGGCCGCCGGACCGATACAGATACTCTCATCAGCCAGACTGACATGCAGCGCTTCGCTGTCGACATCGGAGTGAATGGCCACGGTTTTGACCCCCAGCTCCTTGCAGGCCCGGATAATCCGCACCGCAATCTCGCCCCGATTGGCAATCAATATTTTATGAAACATCGTCTAAGCTCCAAGGCAGACCGTTGGACTTTGGTCGTGGTTATGTTGATACCAATCCGATGTGAAGGATCAGAGCCGCTCGACAAGGAACAGGGTCTCCCCATACTCAACCGGCGCCGCATCGTCCTTGACGATTTCAACGATCTTGCATTTGAATTCGGCCTCGATTTCGTTAAACAGTTTCATCGCCTCGACCAGGCAGAGGGTCTGGCCGACTTCAACGACATCGCCGACGCTGATAAAAACATCCGCATCGGGGGAAGGCTTGCGATAAAAGGTGCCGACAATCGGCGAAGGAATGGCCTCATAGCGATCATCCGCAGCGGGGGCCGGCGCCGCAGTCGGAGCGGCTGCTGGTGCCGGCGCCGCGATCGGGGCGACGGCCCCGGCGGGTGCAGATGCCGGGAGATGAACGATCTCTTTTTCCTGGCCGCGCTTGATGAGAATCTTTTCTTCTTTATTTTCCAGCTTAAATTCGGTGATATCGGTTTCGGTCACCATTTTGATGAGACTTTTCAGGTCTTTGATTTCCATGATTTTGTTCCTCCTGAGATGCTTACTCAATAAATCAGCCAGCCTGGCCGAGCCAGGCTGATGCTTCGCCAGTCGTTCTTCAACCGACGGCAAGCTGCCTAAATGTCTTCGGAATACTCGTCAGCGCGGAGTAGCCGCCAGCGGTCACCACAACGGTATCTTCAATTCTGACCCCACCGATGCCGGGGAGGTAAATTCCCGGTTCAATGGTGATAACCATTCCTTCACACAACGGCGCCTCGGTCCGCATGGAAACGGCCGGGTATTCATGAATCTCCAAACCGACACCATGCCCCAGGCCATGACCAAAGAACTCTCCGAAGCCTTGGGCGGTGATATAATCACGTGCGACAGCGTCTAAATCGCAAATCGGCAAGCCGGGGGTTATCGCCTCAAGGGCCAGGTCATGGGCTTTTAGCACGATAGCAAAAATTTGTCGAAGCTTTCCATCGACCTCCCCCAAGGCCAGGGTCACCGTTTCATCGGAGTGGTAACCGGCAACCCGGGTGCCAAAATCGATAGTCACCAGCTCACCCGCAGCCAGCAGCTTTTCGCTGGCAATTCCATGCGGCAGGGCCCCGCGCTCACCGGAGGCGACGATAAAATCGAAAGCGTTGGCCTCGCCACCGAGATCTTTCAGAGCAAACTCCAACGCAAGAGCGATTTTCCGCTCACTCACCCCTGGGCGAATCATTGGCAGAATCTGCTCAAAAGCCTGCTGGTTTAAACTCGCAGCGGCCCTCAAGCTCTCCAGTTCTGCGGTGCATTTTGTCGCCCGCAGCGATTTTAATTCCTCATTCAAAGGAACCCAGCTGATGCCCTCAGGTACCTGTCCGCGCAACTCTTCATAAGCGGCCACGGTTAATGCCTCAGCATCAAAGCCAACAGTGGTTATTTTTCTCTCCGTGAGCAGATCAACAATGCCGGAGTACTTGTTTTTGTAACAGATAATCTGATCTGCGAAAACCTGGCTGGCGGCTTGAGATTGATAACGTGAATCGGTCAGAAAGATAGTGCTTTGCGGGGTGACCAGAAAGGCCCCATCGGTCCCGGTAAAATTGCCAAGGTAGCGGATATTCGGCAAGCCAAAAAAAAGCAGCGCATCCATGCCCTGTGATGCTAACAGCTGCCGCACAAAATCGATCCGCTCCACGCTCACAGCCCGTCCGCCCCCTGTTTGCTGCAGTGCGGAACCAGCGCCTGCAAAGCAAGACGGTAACCTTGCGAGCCAAATCCGCAGATCTGCCCCAGGGCAACTGGAGCGATAAAGGAAAAATGGCGGAACTCCTCCCGGGCGTGAATATTGGAAAGATGGACCTCGACCACCGGCAGCGCCACCCCGCTGATAGCGTCGCGCAGGGCGATACTGGTATGGGTGTAGCCCCCTGGATTGATGATAATTCCAGAAAAACCCTCATCTTTTGCCCGATGGACCTGGTCAATCAAATCACCCTCATGATTCGATTGAACGCACTCCAGGGAAACCTGATGCTCTGCGGTGGCAAGTCGGGCTAAATCCTGCATGATCTCGTCAAGAGTCTCATGGCCGTAGACTTCAGGCTCGCGTGTCCCCAGCAGATTGAGGTTGGGTCCGTTAATCACGAGAATTTTCATTTGCTACTCCAACGCTTCCCGCAGAGTTGCGGCCTCACGCATCAGCAGATAGCGGGCCTGCCCGAAATTCCCATCCCGCTGAACCGCCAGGGCGACAAAATACTCCTCGGTCAAGGCAGAAATCACCAGGTAGCATTGATCTGTCTTGATAGAAACTTCCTGAAGCTCACCCGTTTCGAGGATATCCACCGCTTTGCGGATCTCCTTGGCCACATTGGAGAATTCAACCGCGACAAGATTGATATCAAGAGCAGCGTCCTCATTGACATACTCATCAATGGCAATCCCATCGTACCCCATAAGAGTCGCGCCGATCCCACCATTACAGTCCGCCACGATGCGTTGCAGAATCTCCTTAAACATCCCTCCTCCTTTGCTGAATGTTGGTCAGCCACAGACTGAGGCGATCGATGCTCGCTGAATTGTCGGCAGACCGCGTCGAAACAGAGTCATTGACATGCAGGGGCTCATCATCTGAATCACCAGCACTCACAGCAGGTGCAGCCTGAACCTCCTGCTCCTCCGCTCCAGATATCATCATTTCCTCAGAACCTGAGGGCTGGCTTTGAACCGGTTGAGTCGCTGTCTCACTGTCGGTCTTTATGGAAGAGTCAACTGAAAGCTTCTCTTCAAGAGCGCGAATTTTCCTTCTCAATTCCAGGTCGTTCGGAGATTGCGCCGAAAGCTGCCTGAACATCTCCAGAGCTTTTTCTTCCAGCCCTTGCTGTAGATAAAGTTCCGCCAGGGTTGAAGAGACCAGGGATGCGTTACTACCTGCAGAATCTTCCTGAGCATCCTCAGACTCCGTTGCACCTTCCGGCTGTTCGACCTCAGGCTCAACCGCTGGCTCGGGCAAGGACAAAAGTAATTTATTGATGACCGGATCTGCTGGATTCTGCTTGCGTGCCTCAAGGAGTAACTCACGGGCACCCGTTTCATCGCCGGTCAGAATCTTCAACCGTGCATATCCGACCAGCCCGGATAAACTGGTGGGATCAAGTTGTAAAGCCCGGTCAAAATGCTGGGAGGAGGACTGATAATCGCCCAGCTGACAGTAAATCCGCGCCAGGACGATGTGGGCAGGAGTAAATTCATCATGTTGCTCCAACCCTGTTTCAGCCACGGCTCGGGCATCCTCGAGCATGCCCAACTTCCGGTAGGCTTCGCTCAAGGAAACAAAGATGGTTGATTTAGGATCTTTTTCAAGAATTTCTGTGTAGGCGGCAATTTTTCCAAGCAGTGAACTTTGCTGATTAGATCCTGGCATGCTGAACCTCTCAAGCGGTCAAAGTGGCGGAAAAAACTGATTCAATATCGGGTATTTTCTGTAGGACGACCTGGCCGATGCCCTGATTCAAGACCAGCGTCAAGGTGCCTTGCTTCACCTTCTTATCACGTTGCATCGCCAGAATGTAATCCTCAAGAGGAAACTGGGGAGGATTGACTGGCAGTTTCATTGCACGCAGCAAAGATTCAAGTCGGGCAAGATCTTCAGCGTCGCATAAACCTTTTTGCTGAGCAATCTTACTCGCCACGATCATGCCAACCGCAACAGCCTCGCCGTGCTTCCACTCCCCATAGCCGGCCAGGGCTTCAATGGCGTGGCCAAAGGTGTGACCGAAGTTGAGTATCGCGCGGATGGAGCCTTCTTTTTCGTCAACTTCTACAATATCCGCCTTGATTTCACAAGATCTCTTTATCGCGTGAATAAGCTTGGCTTCATCTAAATTCAATAGTGCAGGAACATTTTTCTCCAGCCAGGAAAAAAACTCCTGATCACGGATAACCCCGTATTTGACAACTTCAGCCAAGCCGGCCGAAACTTCACGCGGTTCAAGGGTTTTCAGCGTTGCCACGTCAATCAGCACCAGTTCAGGCTGATAGAATGCACCGATCAGATTCTTCCCCAAAGGATGATTCACCGCAGTTTTACCGCCAACCGAACTGTCAACCTGTGCAAGCAGGGTCGTCGGAACCTGGACAAAAGGGATTCCCCGCAAAAAGGTCGCCGCAGCAAAACCGACCATATCACCAATGACCCCGCCACCAAGGGCAATCAGACCGGATCCGCGATCAAAGTGGGCGGCGATCAAAGCATCATAAATTGTTTCCAGCGTCTGCAGATTTTTGTATTCCTCCCCATCTGGCAGATTGATGTTTAAAACCGAAAAACCGGCAGAGGAAAGAGAATCTGAAACGATTTTGCCGTAAAGGTTGGCGACCTTCTCATTCGAAATCACCGCAACCTGCTTTGGAAAATGAATATCAAGCAGTTCTGAACCGAGGTCAGATAAAGTGTTTGCCCCAATTCGAATTGGGTAACTGCGATCGCCTAGGTCTATCAAAAGGTCATTGCGCATAATTTTTTCTTTGAATGAGCCAATCTTCTTCGAACAAAAAAAGGGCAGGTCTCCCTGCCCTTTTCAAAAGTAAAGATTGGCTTAATTTTCCAGAATTCTCGGAGTAATAAATACCAGCAGTTCCGATCTGGTGGTTGCCTCTCTGGTCGACCCAAACAAATGCCCAAGAACCGGCAGGTTCTTCAACCAGGGAGTTCCAGCGCTGGTATCGGCAACGTTCTCGACGAAGATTCCACCGATGACAGTGGTATCGCCATCCTTTACAAGAACTTTGGTTTCCGCTTTTTTGGTATCGATGCTTGGAGCGGAGGCACCATCAGTGAGAGAGGGCGAATCGTTGGTGGCCAGAATCTCAAGAATGACTGTATTGTCTGGATTGATGACCGGGGTCACCTCCAACTTGAGTTCAGCATCAACAAATTCTGTTTTAGGGCCATCGGCGCCCGAGGTCTGGTAGGGAATTGATGTTCCCTGGCTGATCACAGCTTCTTCACCATTTAAGGTCGTCACCTTCGGCATCGAGATAACTTTGGCGGAGCCATCTGTTTCCAATGCGGAAATCCTCAAGTCCAGAACTGTCTTATCGATCCCCAGACGACCGAATGTAAGTCCACCGCCCAAGCCTGGCTCGGTCGCAGCGTTCCCTCCCCCTGCGGGGAGCCCGACTAAAAAGTTACCGCCTAGCCCAAGTGCTGCGCTGCCAAGTTTTTTTCCGGGGTTATCGAAATCGAATCCCCAGTTGACTCCCAGATCTCGGCTATAGTTGGAACTGACTTCCACAATCCGTGCTTCAATCATGACCTGTCGTTCTGGAGTATCAAGAATATTGATCAGCTCCCTGGCTTTTTGAATACGTGATGGGACATCTGTAATGATAAGCAGTTTGTTGCGGCTGTCTTCAGTAATGCTGCCACGTTCACTGAGAATTTCCTTGCTAGGTCCGGCGACGCTGCCTAGATCTGCATAACTGACAGTCACAACTTCAGTCGCAAGTGGCTCTAATTTTTCTTGAGAGCGAACCGCGGTCAGTTCGGCCTCTTTCATGGCACG
>CAMYNR010000186.1 GCA_947259715.1 uncultured Desulfuromonadales bacterium | reverse complement strand
GACAGCGGCAAACCATTGCCCGACTACCTGAAGAACCATCCGATCTATTATGCTGGACCGGCCAAAACTCCAGCCGGGAAGCCGTCCGGATCCTTCGGCCCGACCACCGCAGGCCGGATGGACTCTTACGTTGGCCTGCTGCAGAGCAACGGCGGCTCGATGGTCATGATCGCCAAAGGCAACCGCAGCCAGCAGGTCACCGACGCCTGTAAGGAGCACGGCGGCTTCTACCTCGGCTCCATCGGCGGCCCGGCCGCAGTTCTGGCGGAAGAGAACATCAAAAAGGTTGAATGTATCGATTTCCCCGAACTGGGGATGGAAGCGGTCTGGAAGATCGAAGTCGAAGACTTCCCGGCATTCATCCTGGTGGATGACAAAGGCAACGACTTCTTCAAGAAACTTGGCCTTTAATCAAACTATCCGCATTATGAGTACAAAAAAGCCCCGACCATTTGGTTGGGGCTTTTCTCGTAAATAAACTCAAACCACCTGCCCGGCGCACCAGCCGGACGACCACGCCCACTGCAGATTATAACCTCCCAGCCAGCCATGTACATCCAGAACCTCACCGATAAAGTACAGTCCAGGAACCTCCCTGGCGGCAAACGTTTTGGAGGAGATCTCCTGGCAATCGACTCCGCCGCGCGTGACCTCTGCGGTTCGATAACCTTCGCTGCCGTTGGGAATCAGCTGCCAGGCCTGTAAAGTATCAACAATTTCGGTTACCTCTTTATCCATCAGCTGGCGCATCGTCAACACAAGCAGGGCTTCTGGAAGAAAAGCGGCCAATAGCCGTTTGGGTAACAGCTCCTGCAAAACAGTTTTCACCTGCTTATTGCTATCAGATCCCTGGCGTTGCTTCAGCCAGGAACAAAGATCTATCTCCGGCAACAGATTGATCTGGAGGGGCTCGCCTGGCTGCCAGTAATTGGAAATCTGCAAGATCACCGGCCCGCTGAGCCCCCGGTGGGTAAACAGCAGATTCTCCGTGAAGGACTGTGTGGAATTATTGACCGAGCAGAGCTGGGCAATTCCCGCAAGGAGAGAAAATTTCGCCTTGTCTGGCGGCTGCCAGGTCAACGGCACCAGGCCGGCGGAGGTCGGCTGCACTTTGATCTTGAATTGTTCCGCGAGACGATAGCCAAAAGCGCTGGCGCCAGCAGAGGGGATGGAGAGGCCTCCCGTCGCCACAACCAGAGATTCAGTCTGTAAATGGCGATTTCTACTCTGTAGCGAAAAGCCTTTCCCAGGGCTCTGCTCAACCTTGCTCACGGAAGCTCTCATGGCCAGCTCGACCCCGGCTTGCCGACATTCGTTCAGCAGCAGATCAAGAATCTGCCTGGAGCTGTCATCACAAAACAGCTGACCGTGACTCCGCTCATGAAAAGCGATTCCATGCCGCTGCACCAGATCGAGAAAATCCCATTGGGTAAACCGGCTCAGAGCGGATTTACAAAAATGCGGATTGGCAGAAATGTAGTGATCGCTGCTGACCGAATAATTGGTGAAATTACAGCGCCCACCGCCAGCCATAAGAATTTTCTTGCCAGGCTCGTCGCCGTGATCAAGCACCAGCACCTTCCGGCCACGTTGCCCGGCCTGCATGGCGCACATCAGCCCGGAAGCGCCAGCACCGATAATGATGACATCATATTTCTGCATAGAATTTTCTTAGCATGGCCCGCTCAGCAGGAGATAATAATTTTCATCTTCTCACACCAAAGATGAGCAAAAACTAAGCCAGCCTGGATAAAAAATGGAAAAAGCTGGCCCTGATTAAGGATATAAGCTATGGTGCGACTCTTGAGCAGAAAATGAAAAAATAACGATTCGTCAACAGTTTAAACACGCCCCTCAGCGAATATTTACCAAGAATAGGTACATAATGTCAGAAGAAAATCTCCCCAGTTTCGCCGATCTCAACCTCGCTCCAGCAATTTTCAAGGTCATTGACGAGGTCGGTTATGAAACCCCCTCCCCCATCCAGGCCCAGAGCATTCCACCGCTGCTTGCAGGACGCGATCTGCTTGGCCAGGCGCAGACCGGCACCGGAAAAACCGCCGCTTTTTCACTGCCCCTGCTCAGTGGCTTGAATCCCAAGCTGAAAGCCCCGCAGATCCTGGTGCTGACACCGACCCGTGAGCTGGCCCTGCAGGTTGCCGAAGCGATGCAGACCTATTCTCGGCACTTAAAGGGCTTTCAGGTCCTGCCGGTTTACGGCGGGCAGAATTATACGCAACAGCTGCGCCAACTGCAACGGGGCGTACAGGCGGTGGTTGGCACCCCCGGGCGGATTCAGGATCACCTGAACCGCGGGACTCTGAAGCTCGACAAGTTAAGCTGCGTCGTGGTTGATGAAGCCGATGAAATGCTGAAGATGGGCTTTATCGACGATGTTGAAGCGATCCTTGAATTTGCCCCGAAAGAGCGACAGACGGCACTTTTTTCCGCCACCATGCCCAAAGAGGTCCTGCAGGTTGCACGCAAGCACCTGAAAGATCCAGTGGAAATTCGCATCAAAAGCAAAACCTCCACCGTGGACAAAATTTCCCAGCACTTCTGGCAGGTCAAAGGGCTGCACAAACTTGATGCCTTAACCCGGATTCTTGAGGCGGAAGAGATCGACGGAATGATCATCTTTGTGCGGACCAAGATCGCCACCGTGGAACTGGCGGAAAAGTTGGAGGCACGAGGTTTTTCAAGTGCGGCGCTGAACGGTGACATGACTCAGATGCTACGTGAGAAAACGATCGAACGACTCAAAGACGGCTCGCTGGATATTGTCGTGGCCACCGACGTTGCTGCCCGCGGTTTGGATGTCAAGCGGATCAGCCACGTGGTCAATTATGATATTCCCTACGATACCGAGGCCTACATCCACCGTATCGGTCGAACCGGTCGGGCCGGCCGGGAAGGCAAGGCGATATTATTTGTCGCGCCGCGCGAAAAGCGGATGCTGGCGGCAATCGAACGCGCCACCCGCCAGCCGATCAAGCCGATGGCCCTGCCCAGCCGAAAAGATATCACCGATCGGCGGATCGGTCTCTTCAAGGAACAGATCGCCGAGGCGATGGAATCACAGGATCTGGAATTTTTCGAAGAACTTATCGATGAATATCAGAGCCAGTATGATGTCGGCCATCGCAGGATCGCTGCCACCCTCGCCTACCTGGTGCAGAAGGAGCGCCCCCTGCAGCCCGATGAAAAAGAGCTGGTCGATTTACCGGAGCCGACCCGAGACGACCGAAGGTCGGAAAGATCGGCGAAAACAGCTGACAGCGATATGCAGACCTATCGGATAGAAGTCGGCAGAATCCACGGAGTAGAGCCGGGCAACATTGTCGGGGCGATCAGCAATGAGGGGAAAATGAAAAGCAGCCAGATCGGCCGCATCAAGCTCTTTGACAGCTTCAGCCTGGTCGATCTGCCAAAAGATCTGCCGGAAGAAAAGTTACATAAACTGAAGACCGTCTGGGTCTGTGACGAACAGCTTCAGATCAGTCTGGATCGCAGCGCGAACCAGGCTGGGGGCGGTCAGCGACGCTCCTTCAATAAGGGGAAATTCAGCGATCGCCGCGGCTTCAAACCGGGCGGCCGCAAGCCTGGCTTCGGCAGAAAAGGCAGTAAAGGGCCAAGAAAGTAAGGTCTGTGTCGGCCCTGGTTGGGTTGCCTGCATCAGTACGCTGTTGGCTCCATCCAGGGCAGGTAAATTTCCCTTTCGCATCACATAAACTATTTACTTTCCTGCTGCTCCTCCCAGAACCGACTCGATAACGCGTACCACCTCTGCCGATTTCTGCTGGTCCAAAGCATCGGCATGCGGCGAGCCGAAGCGACCTGCATCATTATCGAAATACTGGCCGGACGCGGTTGCAAACTGATCGGCCAGGGCCGCGCGGCAAAGAATGTCGGCACCGATACGGATATCTTTACCGGCGACACCAAAGCCTTCTTTCACCATCTTGCTGGCCAGCAGTGAGCCGGGGTTCACCGCGACGATAACCGGTCCGCCAACTTTGCGTTCAAGCCCCATGACGCGTGACCAGATCGTCAGTGCCAGTTTGCTTTGCGCATAAGCGGCCATGTCGTCGGACAGCTCGACCCGCCCGGCCAGCGCGTCCGGATTTACCGAAGCCTGGGCAGCGGAAGAGAGATTGACGACGCGTCCTGAAACTCCCAGCAGCGGCAACAGCAGTTTCGTCAGCAGGTACGGGGCAAGTGTGTTGACCGCAAAGCGCACATCGAGCCCGTCCGGGGTGATCGGATCGGAAACCTTGAAAATCCCGGCATTGTTGATCAGCACATCAAGCTGCGCGTGTTTTTCCGCTACGGCCTTTGCAAGGACTTTCACATCGTCCATCCGCGACAGGTCAGCCAGGTAGCTTTCCACCTGCCCGGCGCCGGGAAGTAGCGCGAGCTCTTTTACCACCTTCTCCAGCTTTGCCGGATTGCGCCCGTGCAGCAGAACTTTGTGCCCCTGCAAAACCAGCATTTTTGCCGTTTCCAGCCCAATGCCGTCGGTCGACCCGGTGATAAGAATGGTTTTTTGCATTATTATCTCCCTTGTCAGGAATCGCTGCTCCCCAGGTTTATCTACCCAGATCACCCCAGCCCTCGATCAGGGTCTGGTGCGGCTGGACTCTTCAACAGCGCCTTCGGGCGCAGTTAGTTTCCATATTGCGCCGAAATGACGTCGTACTTGCCATTGGTACGCACGTAGATGATGCTCTCTTCTCCCGCTGCTGATAAAAGCTGATGCATTGCCGATCCCCCCTTGGAACTGAAATAACTCCCAGGCTCCAAGGTCTTAACCTCTGCCTGACTCATTTTATACTGTGGGAGACCTTTGATGACGACAGCGCGGAAGTCTGAGCCGTGAGTGTGGATCTTGCCGGTAAATCCAGCCGGCAACTTAATGAAAGTCCCGTTCAGCTCACCATTCTGCGTATTGCCCCAAAGATAGGCGATTTTGGGTCCATTGGCAGCGTTTGCTACCCCGTGCTGATCGACCCAGGTGATGTCCGCGGCGTCAAGCCAGACGATGTTCGACTTGTCCACATTGACCGGCCTTTCTCCACTATCAAATGCTTCCTCAGCAGGCTGCACCAGATAGGGCCCTTCCTCAATCTCTATGTATGCTAAAGCGTCCTTACCTTTTGCCGCGGTAATGTGCACTTCTCCTTTTGGCTGCGTCCAGAAAGAACCTGCCGGCATCCACATGTTGGCAGCAGCAGGATCGTCGTTGTGAAGGACGCCGCGAATAACGACTGCACGGTAAGAGACATTGTGAATATGCGGCGGTGACTGGAAGTCGACTGGTGGCTTAAGGAGATATCCTGTTGGCTCGGTTCCATTACGATCACCCCAAAGGGTACCAGCCTTTGGCGCCAGGTCTCCCCGTTTCGGGTTGAGATGCGTCCACTCTACTTCAGAATTCAAGACCACCTCATAGGTTGGCTCGGCTGCTTGTGCCTGAGCAATGCTGACGGAGGCAACCAGCAAGCTGGCGCAGGCGGTTATGATGCTTGCCAGGACGATTGTTCGAAATGTTCTCATTTTTCTCACTCCAGTCATTCTTAATATTCTTCCATTTTTGTAAAAGGGCATTCTCACGGGGTTCTTCACCATCAGATTTCTACCACCACCTTGCCAATGGCCTGTCCGCTGGTCAGACGGTCGTATGCTTGCCCGACTTCGGCAAGGCCAAATTGTTTTTCATCAAGCAGTGGCTGCAGCGCACCTGCATCGACGATCTCACTTAGCTTGGTCAGAATTGCACCATGTTCTTCGCGCTTGTGGTTGTGCAGCATGGGGATCAACATAAAGACAACGTGCAGCGACAGGCCCTT
Source organism: uncultured Desulfuromonadales bacterium (assembly GCA_947259715.1). Classification (GTDB taxonomy): domain Bacteria; phylum Desulfobacterota; class Desulfuromonadia; order Desulfuromonadales; family Geopsychrobacteraceae; genus Malonomonas. Next base: position 2,181 of record CAMYNR010000186.1, on the reverse strand, counting down.
AAAGTGAACTGGCGTCAAATCCAACTCCAACAAGGATACGGTTGTGCTGACCTGTCCATTCAATGCCGCCGCGGCAAAAGAATTGGTCAAATTGGCCCCGCCAACAGAGTCGAAAATGACATCAAAGCCGGCGCCGCCGGTATGCTTGGCGACATAATCCACGACCTGCTCGGTTTTATAATTTATGGCTGTGGCCTCATACTGCCCAATGATACCGAGCTGTTTCTCGCCTGAACCGGTTGCATAGACCTCGGCACCAAAGTGTTTGGCCAATTGCACAGCGACATGACCTACCCCGCCGGTACCGCCGTGAACCAGAACCTTCTGTCCGGCATGAGTATTTGCTCTTTGCAAACCCTCATAGGCGGTAATCCCGACCAGTGGCAAGGCTGCCGCTTCGCGCATCGAGAGGCTTTTCGGTTTCTGGGCCAGCAATTTGGCATCGGCCAGCAGGTACTCCGCAAGCGAGCCTTGGAGATCTGCGAGTCCTCCGGCGCAGCCATAGACCTCATCGCCTGGGACAAAGTCGGTGACACCCTCGCCGATAGCATCTACGGTACCGGCAAAGTCCATACCCAGCACTGCGGGCAGATCAGGCGAAAGAGGTAAATCCTTACCCAGTTGACGGATCATGGTATCGACCGTGTTCACGCTGGTTGCGGCGATACGCACGAGCACATGCCCTGCCTTTACACTGGGCAGGGGTAATTCGCTTAATTGAAATTCAGCATGGTCGCCATATTCATTAAGGATCATTGCTTTCATCTGACTTCTCCTAAGGTTTGTGTGCTATTCAAGATAAAGTATAGCCTGAGACAAATAAACCAACGCTTTGCGAAATCAGTTTTCTGGTTTTCTATATAATAAGATCGGAAGCATTCGGTGCATCTGCGCGGCGAACGGTGAGATGAACTATCGGAAGGTGGTGAATAGGCGTTAGGAGAAAGGCCGCAAGAGCTTGGGCCATGGAGGTCATCAGCGAGGACGTCCGTTGAGCGGGCAACCGAACGTCAAAAATAATAGCCGCTTGGCGCGTAATTTTGCTTTGCTTATCTTTCCCAAACCGGCGGACGACCAATCTTCTCCAAAAGAAAGTCGATAAAGGCCCGAACTTTCCCACTCAGAACGTTTGACTTCGGGTAGACCAGCCAGATCGCAGATTGCTCATCGACCTCGTAGTCGGGCAAGACCCGGACAAGAGAACCGTCCTGAATCTCTTTATGAACGCTCCAGTAGGCATTCATTGAAATTCCAACGCCAGCCCTGGTTGCAATTCTCATACTGGTTCCGTCATCGCAAACGACGCGGTTCTCAGCGCCGGACGGCGGGAATGTGCCAGGCGGCTGGTCATTTTTGGCCGACAGCTTTCTCGGCGGACCGTCCATAAAAATCAGCAGTTGATGGTCAAGCAGATCTTCAGGGGCCTGCGGGGTTCCCTGGCGGGCCAGGTATTCAGGAGATGCGCAAAGAATTCGCCTGTCATCGGCCAGCTTTCTTGCCCTGAGGCTGCTATCTTCGATGGCATAGTTGCGTAACGCCAGGTCAAAACTGCCTTCAATCAGATTCTGCAGCGCATCAGACAGTTTCAGTTCCAGGTTCACTCCGGGATACCGCTCAAGAAACTCAGGCAAAATCGGTGCGATGTAAAGCTGGGCAAAGGTACTGGGCGCCGCAAAGCGCAAGGTTCCCTTGATTTCCGTGCTGCCGTGCCCCAAAGCAGCCCGAGCGGCGGCTTCCTGCGCCAGGATTTCCCTGGCAAAGGGAAGAAACTCCTTCCCTTCCAGGGACAAGGAGACTTTCCTGGTCGAGCGATGCAACAAGTCCGCACCGACCTGGTTTTCCAGCTTTGCCAATCGGGCACTGGCAACCGCGGGAGCCAATCCAAGCTTACGTCCGGCAGCACTGATATTGAGTAGATCAGCGGCCATGACAAAGAGCCGTAAAGCTTCCGTATCCATGAGTAGATATTCCTAAAGCGATAGAGATCCGAGCGGCACTCGGCGGCGGTGATTAGCCGCGGCCTGAGAAGGACGGTTGTTTGAGTCATTGTTTGCACCCGACCTGACTGATCGGGAAATTTAGATTAGTGCCCATCCGGAAAGTCCGGATGGCACAAAGTGCGTTTCTGATTTGGAAACTAGCAATTTTTTGCCAGATCAAGGAAATCAAGCATTTGCGCGG
>CAMYNR010000185.1 GCA_947259715.1 uncultured Desulfuromonadales bacterium | reverse complement strand
CAGGGACCGCCTTTTGGAGGGCTTGAGCCGTGTGCGGTGAAAGTCGCACGCACGGTTCTTAGGGGGGAAGGGAGTCGCAAGGCTCCCGACCTACCCGGTTGAGGCAAAGAAAGAAAAATGGAAACTACATCCCCTGATTTTATCGATCGTTGTTTTCATGGTATAGCCGGCGCCTTTGTTGGCTCTCTGATTTCATTGGCAATGTGTTTTTGGCTTTCTGAATTAAACTGGAACTATGTCATTTACGGTGCAGGAACTGGCTTTGCTATAAGCTTCTTCTTTGGCGAACAAGCGATTGACTGGCTAACCAGCCTATTCAGGGCAATATGGTAACAATGACAAAGCTTGGCGCCTGCGGGCGCGAGATGAAACATGATCACCCCGAGCTCCTCAAGGGGAAATTAAAAACAAAAAAGGCTGCTTATTGCTCTATCTGTGCGGTCCCAGGTAATTGAAACAAAAAGTGTAGCGAACGGGGACATGGGTAACACATTCTTCTGGGGATATAGGTAACACTTTGCGTAGAATTCATAGGCAAAGGAGGCGCCTATGGGTTGGAAAGGAGTTGCCGTAATGGACCTGAGAGTTCGCTTCATTTCAGACTACCTGGACGGGCTTTTCCCGGTAGCTGAGTTATGCCGGCAGTTCAATATCAGTCGCAAGACCGGTTACAAATGGATTGGCCGGTACGAAAAATTTGGGGTGGAGGGCCTCTTAGATCTGTCTACCAAACCCCATGGTGACCCTCACAAAACTGCACAATCAAATAAAAGTTCGGGCCACAGTTTTCTATCAAGCCGCCATTTCCTCGCCCAAACCACAATGGAAGCTTGGCGCAACTCGTTGATATAATCACCAAATATGGTAAATTTATCAATGAGACTGTAAATGAAATTGAAAAATACAGCCAACAACTTGATATCAACAAAAATGCGTTAGGTTTTATAAAATGAAAAAAGATGAAATACAAACAAACGACTTATGGACCCGATTCAATATTGTAGAAGGCTTACATGTGGCCGGTCCAAATTGCCTTAAATATAATTCAATAAAGGAAAAGGAAAACACAGCGCTTGCTCAATTACTGTCCGAAAATCCTTCAAGCAAAACCAGAACCGATGAGATCCCTGAAAAACATAAGCCGCGGAACTTAAATGAGAGTTTCCGTAAGCTTGAAAAAACAAATTCGAGCAATGAGGCCAAAAGTGGCTCAAAGAAAGCACCAGCACAACCTTCATTGGAAAACCTAGACCTTCTCGTAAGCAAGGCACTCGAAATAATAGTGAAAGCCTCAACCGAAGCGAGTACTCTCGAGGAAATCAAGGAGAAGGAAAGCATTTACCGTTTGGGCCGTGCAGCTGTTGAGCTTTTGAAGGTTCAAGAGGAAATCCATGAAAGCAGATCAAACATAAGACCGGACATTGCCCTGAAGCATGAAAAAGACAAAACAGAGCTTGAAAAATCCGATAATATTCAAAAAAGGATATGTGTAGCTGAAAATCAATCTGATTTAGCGGTGACAGCCCTTCAGCTCAAAAAGGAACTGAAGGGCTCTGGTTTTGATTATTTATAATCAAAATAAAAGGGGTCTTCCCCTGATCGAGTGGTAGGTTAGATTTTAACAGCCAGACAGTGATTTCAATGAAAAGAGCCATTCAAACACTGCTACTGTTCGCCTTCATTGCCTGGATTGGCGGATGGTTTCTGGGCTTCGGCTACTCGTTCAACACACTTTTGCATCAGCCTCCCTCGCGGCTGCTGCTTTTATTTCTGCGATAGCCGTCCCCCCATTATCAGGCTATTGGGCCATAATCCACACGCTTGAGGGGAAAGTCCGGGCGCTAAAAGCTTTTTTCGTCAGCCTGGTGATTTCCGGGCTGCCATTGCTGCTATTCTGGGCAATTTGCGCAATTTTGATTTCTGTTGCCCGCAAGGCAGGGCGGCTCGCCTTTGAAGCGGATACCGCCATGGGCATCGGGATCGATTTTTTGCTCTGCATGCTGGTTTTCCTGTTGACCAACCTTGCCGTTCTGATATGCCTGCTGGCCGTAAATTCGAGCACAAGGACAAAAAGAAGGGCTACGATCGCAGCTACGAGTTTTTTGCTGGCGACGGGAACCTGCTCACCGCCTGTGATGTCTTCGGCGAATGCATCAAAGCGCCGACGGTTTATCACAACCCGGACAAACCGGACTTGAACTTCAGGATGCGGGCCAAAGGGAAGGTCTTCAACGCGACCTATTTTGTTGAGGATGACAGTGGTGCACAGGCGGCGACGATCACCCGGAAAGGGGTCGGTTTTCGCTGGAAGATCATCGGCCCGGACAAGCAGGAGCTGGCCCGCATCATCGACCCGGCCAGCAACACGGAAGCATTTTTTCGCGAGCTGCTCGCTGCCCAGCCCGACAGCTACGCGCTGGTGATCGAGAATCAGCTGATCGCAACCATCGCCAACGAAAAGCGCCTGGAGCCCTTACGCACCGAAGCGAAAAACATCGTCGGCAAACTGCTGCAGAAAGTTATCCCGGAAACTGGCCTGACTTTGCGTTTCGAGCCAGGACAGGACACCAGGATCAATATCCGCATCCTGATTGCAGCGTTGACCCTGCTGCAGGTGCACGACATCACCGGCGTCAACCGGTATTAGTGCAAGTATTCTCTATTATGTCCTCGGAATTCCTGGCTAACAATTAACATTAGATAGAGGCTTCACGGTGGAAATACTACTTAAAAGAGCGACCAGCATTTCGGCAGGCGAGTTCCCAAAACTGGTTACGTGTAAGTGGCCGCTGGGACGAGTGGCACTCTATCAAGACCGGATTGTTCTGGATGCATGTGCCGAGAAATACGAACTCCTGTTTTCTGAGATTGAGCATTTCCAGTTCAATGTCTTCCAGGTTAATATCGAGCACCACAACCCGAATGTAATCAAAGATATTTCCATCAACGGTGTTTTCACCTCCAGGGCCATCCGGAAAGCAATTGAGCGACATCGATTACCGGTAAAAATCATATAAAGAACTACAATTGACAATTGATCGGGGTAGGACCACGGATACGCCCCAAATCATAAATGTGGTCCGACCACAATTTTCCCCCATAAAAATGATAATATTTTCCCTGGCATATCTACTGGCGACCATTTGTGTCAATGTTCTCTTTGGCTTGATTCTAAAAGCTCAAAAGAAAACGATTTTGATGTCCATCCCGGTGACGGTCATCGGCTTGCCCGTCTGTCTTTTGGGCCTATTGTTTGCTTTCAGGGAACCGATCCAACGGGGCGATATCCTGCAAAACACGGCGCTTGGGCCCCTGCTCAACCTGGTCGCTCCACCGCCTGACCTCTACCATCCCCTGTGCACAATCGATCTGGAGCCAGGCAAAACAGAATACACCCTGGATTTTTCCCATAAATACCTTGGCAATCATGCTTTAATGGTTTCATCTCCAAAGCCTTCCAGGGAAGAGCGGCCGGACTATTCCGACATCGCGGTGACACTGTCGGTGTCCGATGGTGAAAAGGCGCTGTTGAACATCGGTCCCGAGAGGGCGGGGCAGTTCTGGGGGCGCACCGACTACGGAGCTTTGCTTGCGCGATATAAAGTGCCGGGGGACCTGCCGGTTTCCCGGTCGCTTGTCGGGACCGTGAACATCTCCGGGGACCTGGACCGGTTTCTCGAGCGGAGGGGAAACACGACTTTGAAAATACAGAAATTCTCCGACCAATAAAGCTCTGGAGGTTGCTCCCGGCGGCCCCCTTGGGATTTGAAACATGAACCTGAAAAGTCTCGGTCATTGGTTGTTGCAAGTCATCCCTCCGCTGTCCCTGGTCTTTCTTCTCTCGGAACGGGGGCCCAGCCTCGTCTACCTTGTCGGATTATCGGCAATCTGCGCCTTCGTAAGCCTTTTTTCCATCTTTTTCAAGGCGCTCCATTTCAAGAAGAGAAAAAAGAAGCTCGTCCGGCCGTTGTTGACCTGCCTGGTCTTTATCGCCCTGTTCTCCGTCGCGAACACCTCGTATGATGCTGCAAAGGAACTCGCTGTCCTGGAGGCCAGACAGATCAATGCCCTCTGTCATGATAATGGAGCCTGCCCGTCTGAACTGAAGGGGTGGGACAAGGCCTACGGCGACAACAGGCTGAAGAGAAGAGTGGGGAATTGGATCCAGTATCCCCTGGTCTACACCAACAATGACAAAGACTTCCTCATTGACATGCTGCGGGGGCCGGATCTTGGGGACCGCATTTCAGGTGGTGTTGGCAAAGAGGTGGGCGTTTTTCATGGAAATCTTTAGCCTCTTTGGCGCAAATCAACTATTTATGTGGACATAGGTGACACTTTTCGTACAATTCATAGCTAAAGGGGGTCTGTTTAAAGGGGGCGGTTTTCGAAAGATTTGAACTAATTTGTTCGACGTTACGCAGCGGTTCGGTACTCCCTCTGTTAGGAGTTCAGATACATATTTATGAAAAACATCAGAAGAAAAGATAGGGAAATCAAAAATCTGGATGCGATTCAATTGCTTTCAAAGGGTGAGTATGGAGTTCTGTCTACTGTGGGAAAAGACCGTCAGCCATATGGGATCCCACTGAATTAATCATATCAGTGGGAAAGCTTATATATAGTGATAATTTATAGAGAAAGTTTCTATCTATGACAAATAACGATATTTTACGACGTATTCGATATATCTTCGACATTAGCGATTCGAAAATGATTGCTACATTCGGCTTAGCTGATCACCTGGTAACGCGGGAGCAGATCAGCGATTGGTTAAAAAAAGAGGATGATCCTGCGTATAGAGAGTGTAGCGACACCCAGCTGGCGACTTTCCTGAATGGTTTCATAAACGATAAACGAGGTAAAAGGGAGGGGGCGCAACCAGAGCCTGAGAAGCGTTTAAACAACAATATAATTTTTTTGAAACTCAAAATTGCATTAAACCTGAAAGCCGAAGACATATTTGAGATTATGGACCTGGTCGAATTTCGCATTAGCAAACCCGAGTTAAGTGCGTTTTTCCGCAAACCGGACCATAAGCACTACCGTGCCTGCAGAGATCAAATTTTACGTAATTTTCTAAATGGTCTGCAGCTTAAGTATCGCGATAACATCTCATTGAAAACATGAATCTGATCGAGTGATGCCCTGGCCAGGCTTGTTGGCTGATTCCTGCGCCATGGCACATATGATTAGCTCTGAACCATATTCCTGCTTTGCCCATAAATAGCTGTGGATTTTTTGTTTAGGCTCCTGATTTCCCTCTATTGACATTCGGCTGGGGCATTCTAACGTTTCAGTAAGGGACCGGTAACTTTCGGAAACCACATCTGGCAAAGGGAGGTTTGTCGTGCCGTTATCCGATCTCCCCTTATCTGTGTTTTTCCTGGTGTTTCTCGCTGTCTTCGTCGTGATCGGGCTGTACCCGGCCTGGCAGCGGCTGGCGGACAGGTTGCGTAAACGCCTTAAGGACCTCGGAGAGACGATTGATGTTCTGGCCGGCAACGCTGAAAGCGCAACTCAAGCATCACCTGCGGCTGCAGCAACAACAACCCGGCATTTGAACGACTTTGAACTTCTGGTTCTGTGGCAGCTTTCTCAAGGTGACAACAAAGGCCTCTCTCGCAAACAGATAAACGGCAAGCTGCACCTGGTACCGTCTGTTCTCAATAAAACCCTTCAGTCCCTTGGTAGCAGGGGGTTGGTCAGCGTGGCCATCACCTCCTGGTTCGGCATCCGCTATTTTTTGTCCGAAAAGGGGAGAAACTATTCCATTGAACGGGGATTTATTCCCATAATTCATGGAACTCACAAAGCGTCCTGAAATGACGAGGTTTCCCGTAGGCATTGAGCGCGTTTCGCAATCCCTCCCCACAGCAGACGGTTCTGGTTTGCCCCGAACGCCTTGAGTCCTTTTCTCCTGGCAATTATTTGCATGTACTCTGATCAACCGAGGAGCAGGTTATGAGCAATGGTTCGGGGGCTCTTGTGTTTTGGATTCTGGTTCCGCTTTTTGCAGCGGTGGGACTCTACCTGATCTGGTACTCGCGACGTCGGAAGAAAATGCTCGAAACGTTTGCCGACACGCATCATCTCCGTCTTAGACCAGAGCACAAGGGTGAGCTGGAGAAGAGGCTTGAGGACTGTTTTTCACTAAAGGAAGAGAATCTTGTGCGCAGCTTCGGTCAGTTGGCGAGTCTTATCGACGGTGGATCCATTTGGCTCTTTCGGGCCGTCGAACTCCTTGATCTTAACCCTCACGCCCAATCGTACTCAACGCACTTTCCCCGGATTGCCGCCTTATTCGACGTCTCCTCAGACCGGGACGAGTTCTTTTTTTTGGACAAGGGCATGCAGGCTAGATCGATGCGTCCCTGGGCCCACACTCCAAATCGCGAGGTAGTAATGATCACCAAGGGGATAGCAGAGTCGTTTAATGCTCGGCACCCTTTGTCGGTAACCCTCGCCCGGGGATGCGGGCTGATTTATTTCGAACCCATGGTGACGGGTGGAGAAAACATATCCGACGTCAATGCTCTCTACGGTATCGCCAGGAAGATGCGCGAAGAATTTGCGGCCTGAAAGCCAAAAGGGCCAGAATTATAGGTCACGATTAACCGTACACCCCCACTGGTTTGAGTCCTGAGTTTTGCAGGAGAACCATTATGAGCTACCGCTGCACCCTGGGGAACAGGCGTTACACGTTCTCGGACCTGAAGACGCTTCTGGCCAAGGCCTCTCCGGCACGCTCCGGGGACGTTCTTGCCGGACTGGCCGCCGAAAGCGCCGAGCAGAGGGTCGCGGCACAATTTGCTCTGGCCGATGTGCCGCTGCAGACATTTCTAACTGAAACGATCATCCCCTACGAGTCGGACGAGGTGACGCGCCTGATCATCGACGACCATGACCGACAGGCCTTTGAGCCGGTGCGGCATTTGACCGTGGGAGATTTTCGCGACTGGCTGCTCAGCGATGCGGCCACCACCGAGGTGCTCACCGACCTCGCACCCGGGCTCACCCCGGAAATGGTTGCTGCCGTCTGCAAATTGATGCGCCTGCAGGACCTGGTGCTGGTGGCCCACAAGTGCCGGGTGGTGACCCGGTTTCGCGGTACCATCGGCCTGCCCGGCCGGCTTTCGACCCGCCTGCAGCCCAACCACCCCACCGACGATCCCAAGGGTGTGGCGGCCAGCATTGTCGACGGCCTGCTGTACGGCAACGGCGACGCTGTGATCGGCGTCAACCCGGTGTCGGACAATCTTTCCGCCGTGATCCGTCTGCTCGAAATGCTCGACACCTTGCGGGAGCGTTACCACATTCCTACCCAGACCTGCGTGCTCTCCCACATTACCACCACCCTTGAAGCCATACGCCGGGGCGCACCGGTCGACCTGGTCTTCCAGTCGATCGGCGGCACCGAGAAGTGCAATGCCAGCTTCGGGGTCAGCCTGGCTATGCTCGACGAGGCATACCAGGCGGCGACCGAAATGAAGCGCGGCCCTCTGGGCGAGAATTGCATGTACTTCGAAACCGGGCAGGGCAGCGCCCTGTCGGCAGCGGCCCACGGCGGTGTGGACCAGCAGACCTGCGAGGCGCGCGCCTACGCCGTAGCAAGACGCTACCGTCCGTTGCTGGTCAACACGGTGGTCGGCTTTATCGGCCCCGAATACCTCTACGACGGCAAACAGATCATCCGTGCCGGCCTCGAGGACCACTTCTGCGGAAAACTGCTCGGCCTGCCTATGGGCTGCGACGTCTGTTACACCAACCACGCCGAAGCCGACCAGGACGATATGGACACCCTGCTCACCCTCCTCGGCGCGGCCGGGGGGACCTTCATCATGGGCGTTCCCGGTGCCGATGACATCATGCTCAACTACCAGAGCACGTCCTTTCACGATGCGCTCTATCTGCGTTCGCTGCTCAAACTGCGCCCGGCCCCGGAATTCGAGGACTGGCTGATCGAGATGGATATCGCCGGGGAAGGGGGGCTGCCCATTCCTGTCGATGCCCGCCACCGTCTGCTTGAATACCTCGCGTGAAGGAGGGATTGATGGACAAGCATGACCTGAGAGTTCGCGACCCCTGGGAGGATCTCAAACGCTACACCGATGCCCGCATTGCCATGGGGCGCTGCGGTGTCAGCCTGCCGACCCGCCATCATCTCGATTTTCAGCTGGCCCATGCCCGTGCCCGGGATGCCGTTCACCATTCTCTGGACGGTGACGAGGTCCAGCTGGCGTTCGAATCGCTCGGGATGACCGTGATCCGCCTGCGCAGCGCCGCCGAAAGCCGCGCCACCTACCTGCAGCGTCCCGATTTGGGGCGCAAGCTTCTTGCCGAGGATGCCAGAACTCTCTCCGCCATGGTCGAAAACCTGCAACCGGCCCCTGCAGAAGGACACCGTTTTGACCTGGTCCTGGTTGTGGCCGATGGCCTCTGTGCCCAGGCCGTAGAGGCCAGCGCGACTGAGCTGATTCGCGAACTGCTGCCGATGGCGAATGAAGCCGGATGGCGACTGGCTCCCCTGGCACTTGTGGAGCAGGGGAGGGTGGCCATCGGCGATGAAATCGGTGGCACTCTGGGGGCCGAGGTGGTGGCGGTGCTGATCGGCGAGAGGCCGGGGCTCAGTTCGCCGGACAGTCTGGGCATTTACCTGACCTACGCGCCATGCCCCGGGCTGACCGATGAGAGGCGCAACTGCATATCGAATGTGCGCCCGGCGGGACTGCTTCCAGCGTTGGCCGCCGAAAAACTTTTTTATCTCGTCGCGGAGGCAAGGCGACGTAAATTATCGGGAGTCGAGCTCAAAGACGAGCTCCCGCAGTTGCAGGAGAATCTTATCCTGCCGGGATAGTTCGAACACCTTCAGCCTATACTCGGGGGCATTTTGAAAAAAGAAGACATCATCATCCAGACCGAAGGCGTGAAGGTCCGGGTCATCGAACTGCTGCCGGGCGAGGTGGCGCCGTTTCACTACCATACCGAGATCACCGACAACATGTTCGGCATCTCGGGTGAGATTATCATCCGCTTGGAAAACCCCCAGGAGCAGGTGCTGCTGACCCCGGGCGTGCGATGCACGGTCGCAACCGGCCGGGCCCACCAGGTCGTCAACCGTCTGAAAACCGAACCATCGACCTACCTGCTGGTGCAGGGTGTCGGCAAGTACGATTTTATAAAGGCACAGGAGTAACTGTGCCATCGATCACAGGGGACGGCGTGGCGCCGCTGTCGCACCCTGTCGGCACAAGTGCGTGAGAAGAAAAAACCACCTTGCATTAGGTGTCTGTCTGGTATTTCTTAAAGTCATTTCTTGTCTGCAGCCAAAAGGAAAAAATGTTTGTCGTTCAAAGGAGGACGCATGTCTGCATACCTTATCGGCCATATAAACGTCAAAAACCAGGGCAAGTGGGAGACATACGTTGAAGGGGTCCAAAAATCGCTGATTCCTTTTGAATCCGAAATCGTCTTTCGGGGGCGGTGCGCAACGGTTCTGACCGGGGACCATCCCTATGCACTGACGGTGGTGATAAAATTTAACGATCAGGCCACCCTGCAGAACTGGTATCGCTCGGAAACCTACCAGGCCCTGATCCCTGTTCGCGACGAGGCTGCCGACGTGGTGATCATCAGCTACGACGCTATATAAAAACGGATTGCTGTGCGCCCAATTGGAAGTCGACTTCTATGGCAAAGAAAAGGCTCTTCATTACCGGAATCAACGGCCGGATCGGCTCCATCCTGAGACGGGGTCTGAAGGATGACTACCAGATCATCGGCCTTGATCGCAGGGGGCCTTTCTCGCCTGCGGTGTTTGAGGCAGATATCGGCGACTATGACCAGGTCGCCAGTGCGCTTCGCAGGGCCGCGCCTGTTGATAGCCTGATCCACCTGGCAGCCGACCCTGATGAACATGGGGATTGGGATTCGATTCTTCCCAACAACATCGTCGGCACCCGAAACGTGTTCGAGGCGGCAAGAGAAGCGGCGGTCAGAAGGATCGTCTTTGCCAGTTCAAACCACGTCACCGGAGCCTATGAAGGCTGCCTGCCCGATCGCCACCCGCCCGACAAAAAACCGATTTCAGTTCGCGACCCCGTTCGCCCCGACGGCTACTATGGCGTGAGCAAGGTTTTCGGGGAGGCTCTG
>CAMYNR010000184.1 GCA_947259715.1 uncultured Desulfuromonadales bacterium | reverse complement strand
AAAACCCTATTTTTAGCTCCAATGATAAAATGGGTACTCATTACATCATCTCCTCCAGTCTCATAGAAACCGGTATTCCATGTGGGCTATATCAAGCAAAAATTTTGAGTTACCTAAAATCCACAAAATTGGAATAAACAGAATGGCCGGTTGCTTGTCTGCAGAAACGTCGAAAGTGACCTTCGGATTTCATATCTTTTATCAGAGCGAACACCTGAGCGTTCGAAATGCAAGGGACGTGATCTCTAGCGCCGGACAAAATGTCCCCGGGTCCTCCTAATAGAATTGAAGGCTTGACACTTCGGATGATGGTCGAGATATCCGCCGAGTTCCTATCAGTCATGCCGAACTATGCCTTACCGAAGAACCAATCGTCATATAAGTTTACAGCATCACTCGCCCCTGCCACGAATGCAGAAAAGCACTATCAAACCACTGGAATTCCAGAGTAATAGCTTGCAGATTCGTCATGTACAATGACCGGTCTTCCCTTTTTCTTGGAGGTAATATATTGACAAAGTGGTCCAACGATAGACATTTCCTCTGGATCTATTTCGTCAAAGTCAAGCTCCACATCAAACTCTTCCTGGAGAGCCACCGTCATTTCCAAGAAACCGAGGGAGTCGATAACGCCCATGGTGAGCAGATCAAAGTCATCCGAAATTTCCTCCTCTGCATACCCCCTCAAGGCCAATTGTTCCTCAAAAAAACCGAGCAGAAAGCTCCTTACCTCATTGTCAGAAAGTTCGCTCATAATTGGTCCCCCAATGTGTTCAAAAGGGCTTTACGGTCAACCTTGCCATTACTGTTCAGAGGGAAGGCGTCCAATGTATGCAGCTGCTTTGGCAGCATATAATCAGGCAGCCTCTTCCCGATCCTGGACATAATTTCACGAACGGACATGTTCGATTTTTTCAAAAACCCGACGACGCCGTTGGCACCGCTTTCGGTGACCGGCCACCCCAAGGCAATCGCCACATCGGTCTCTGCCGCCTCGCGCAGTACCGCCTCCACCTCACCGAGTTCCACCCGATGCCCAAGGACCTGGATCTGCGTATCCATGCGACCCAGGTAGACCATGGGTTCATTGCCGACCGGCCGGCGCACTCGGTCACCGGTTCGATAGTAGATGTCCTTTTTGCCGGGCGGTACGATAAAAGCCGCCGCGGTCTTCTCGGGATCCCGCCAGTAGCCGAGGCTCCTCTGGGGGCCGGTCATCAGGAGTTCGCCGGCCTCACCCGGCTTGATCTCCTCAAGGTTCTCATCTACCACCAGGACCGACATTCCCGAATAGGGGTAGCCGATCGGCACTAGCCCGTTTTCACAATCGGCCGTGGAGCTGGTGGGATCCCAGCGGTAAAGGGTGCAGGCAATGGTCAGCTCGGTCGGACCGTATAAATTTTCAATAACGGACTGCGGTACCGCTTCGCTCCATGCCGAGATCAGGGACTCAGGCAGAGCCTCTCGGCTTGAGCATCCCCATGGTCTTCATGAAAACGCCGGTCGAGGGGACGGAGAACCAGATGGTGATTTTGGAATCCTGAATGTAGCGATGGGGCATGATGGCCTGTTTTTTCGATGGGCAGCATACGCAGGCCCCCCGCTCCCAAGCGACAAACATGTCGAAAACGGAAAGGTCAAAAGTCATGTCAAACATCTGGGAAAAACGGTCCTTCTCACTAACCTGGTAGCGATCGACCATGGCATCGATAAACGAAAGAACATTGCGGTGGGAGACCATGACCCCCTTGGGAAGGCCGGTGCTGCCGGAGGTAAAGAGCACATAGGCTGGAGAGCCCGGAGAAACCGCAACAGGGCGCCATTGCTCGGCAGGCTCCAGGTCTTGTGCGCCCAGAAACCGGTGCAGCGGAAATTGCCTCTCCAGCGCGTCCACACTTGTTCGCTGGGGAAGAATAATGGTGAGCGGCTCCTGGGCCCCCTCCAGAACCTGTTCGAGCTGCTGTTCCGATTCAGAATCGACAATCATCCTGCGGCAACCGGCCCTCTGCAGCATGAGCCGGGTTCTTTCTGGCGGAAAGGTCGAGTTTAAGGGGACATAACCGTGGCCACTGAAGAGGGCTGCCAGAACGCCGGTGAAAGCCGTTTCGGAGCGGTAAGCAAAGACAGCCGTCAGGCTCGAGTCGGGGCTGGGGGCCCGCTTCTGCAGGGTGGCCGCAAGAGAGGCCGCCTTCTCATATAATTGTCGATAGGTGAGCAGTCTACCCTGAACCTCGAGAGCGGGAAGATCCGCGAAAGACTCAAAAGACTGGATAAATCCTGAATAAAGGGTACGTATCTCCCTGTTCATTTCAGTAAAGCCCTCCTCAGATAACTAATAACAACCGAACCTGGAGAAAGAGCCATGGGATACAGAGACGCTTTTGTGGCAGAAAAATCGTCCTGAACTACCTACCTCCACAGCATATGAACACTGTAATATACCTTCTCTCATTGTCAAATCATTGGCCCCTCATGCCCGTGAAAGTCGCCCGTCTTCAAACCTCCCGACTCCCGAAATCCCGCAGGAAAAGAACCTTTAACGCCTTGAAACTGTTTACCGTCCTTGACCATGAGGCAGATTCTGTGTAGATATAAATAACTCAAACAACCTAGAAGCCTCGTGACTGCGAAATCGGAGGCGACTCCGTGTACCAAGCTTCGCAAGAGGTTCAACTTACATATTCTCCGTCTGGAAGCCACCATGCCCCCCCTTCTCGAAGTGCGCAACCTGATGACTTATTTTTTCCCGTCCGCCGGTCTGGTCAAGGCGGTGCGCGGCGTCGACTTCACCATTGAAGAGGGGGAGACCCTGGCGATGGTCGGCGAATCGGGATGCGGAAAGTCGATGACCGCCCTCTCCCTGCTGCGGCTGGTCCCCGAGCCGGGACGTATCGTCGACGGTGAAATTTTCTTCGGCGGAGACGATCTTTTGCATATCCCCGATGAAGAGATGCGGAGGATTCGCGGCAACCAGATCGCCATGATTTTCCAGGAGCCGATGACCTCCCTCAACCCGGTACTGCGCATCGGCGACCAAATCGGCGAAGTGCTGCGCCTGCACAAGGGGATGGCGCCTCGCGACGCGCTCGATGCCGCGGCCGACCTGCTGCACCAGGTCGGCATTCCGTCGCCGGAACAACGTGTTCGCGAATACCCCCACCAGCTCTCGGGAGGCATGCGCCAGCGGGTGATGATCGCCATGGCGCTGGCCTGCGACCCCCGA
>CAMYNR010000183.1 GCA_947259715.1 uncultured Desulfuromonadales bacterium | reverse complement strand
TTCCTACCTGGTTCTTTTTGGTTCATCCTTTCTGGCGGCGACTATCCTGCCTTTTTACTCCGAGGTGGTGCTGTTTGCCCTCCTGCGCAAAGGCGGTGACCCCTTAGTCCTGGTCACTGTTGCCACTCTCGGCAATACCCTCGGTGCAGTGATCAACTGGCTGCTCGGACTTTACCTGCTTCACTTTCGCCACCGCCGCTGGTTTTATTTCAGCGATCGCCAGATTGAGAAGGGCCAGGCCTGGTTTCAGCGCTATGGCTTCTGGACCCTGCTGCTGGCCTGGATGCCCCTGGGAGGCGATGTGCTGACTCTGATTGCCGGGGTCATGCGGGTTCCGCTCTGGCTTTTTTTGCTGCTGGTCGGCACTGGAAAAAGCCTGCGCTATATTTCCATTGTCTACCTGAACAACTGGTGGTCAGGATAAAATCGGGCAAGAGAGGTTGATTGGTTTTCGGCTCTGAAACTGGAGGTTGTCGATGCGTTTACAGCCGGGAGAGAATTGCTGGAAGCTTGCCAGAGCTGAAAAAATAGCCTTTCTGATTGATGGAGAAGCCTATTTTCAAACCCTTGCTGACGCTTTTGAGGCAGCGCGACAAACGATCTTCATCGTCGGTTGGGATATCGACAGCCGCATCCATCTGCGCCGCGATCAGGCACAGGACTCCGAATCGCTGGCCACAACGCTCGACCGACTGGCGGAAGAAAACCCTGAGCTGGAGATCTATGTTCTTGAATGGGATTTCTCCCTGCTCTATTCCCTGGAACGGGAAATCTGGCCTTTGCTCAGTCTCGGCTGGCAGACCCATGAGCGGGTTCACTTCGCCTTGGATGGCGAACATCCACCTGCAGCCAGCCACCATCAGAAGTTGGTGGTGATAGATGACCAGCTCGCGTTTGTTGGCGGAATCGATCTGACCCGCGGCCGCTGGGATACCCCGGAGCACTCCCCGCAGCACCCTCAGCGCCATGATAGCGGCAGCGAACATAGTCCATTTCACGATCTGGAGATGTTGGTTTCCGGCGAGGTGGCCCAAGAGGTGGGAAAGTTAGTTCGGGCTCAGTGGCAGCGAGCAACGGGCACCGAGCTGTCAGCCGCCAACGCGGCAGCTTCAGAAAAATTTTGGCCGGCACACATCTCGGCCGACCTCGAAGCCGAACAGGTTGCCATCCTGCGCACCTGGGGCGCCTACAATGGATCTCCAGGGGTCCGTGAGATTGAAGATTTCTATCTTGCCGCGATCGATGAGGCGGAAAAATTCATCTTTATCGAAAACCAATATCTAACCTGCGACCGGGTTGGCTCAGCGCTGGTTTCCAGTCTCGAAAAAGCTACTGGCCCGGAGGTTTTGATCATTCAACCGCAACGCTGCCATGGCTGGCTTGAACAGGAAACCATCGGCGCTTTGCGCGAGCATATGCTCCAGCGATTGCGGAACGCCGACCGGCATAATCGACTGAAAGTCTGTTATCCCGCTCATCAGGAGCTCGAAAAAGAGATCATCTACGTCCACAGCAAACTGCTCATTGCCGACGACCGGTTGCTGACCCTCGGTTCGGCAAACTTCAGCAATCGTTCGATGGGCTTCGACACCGAATGCAACCTGGCCATCAGCCCGGCCGAGCCAGCAGAACAAAACAGTGCGATCGCCGGTTTTCGCAATCGCCTCCTGGCTGAGCATCTGGGAACCGACCCGGAAAAAGTCGCTGAAGAGTTTGCAGCAAACGGCTCATTGCTGCAAACAGTCAAACACCTTAACCATGGCAAACGAACGCTTCAGGAACTCCCGCCCGCAGACCCCGACCCTCTCAGCTTTGCCCTGCCGACCGATGTCCTGATCGATCCGGAACGGCCGATGCAAATGGAGCAGTTGTTCGATTATCTGCAGATTGGCTCCCCTCAGCCGCTGCGCAAGCTGCTCACCTATGGAGATGCCCCGCTGAAACGGCTGCTGTTGGTTGGTGGTTTATTTATTTTAGTGGTCTGTTTTCTCGGCTGGCTGCAGGCCAGCCAGGGAGTTCAACTGCGCAACTTTCTCTTCGAACCGCCGGACTGGCAAACCAGTCCTGTTGCAGCGCTGCTTATGGTATTGGGCTTTATTATCGCCAGCTGCCTGATGATCCCCATCAGTATCCTCGTTCTGCTGCTTGCGATCAGCTTCACGCCCCTGAAAACATTGCTTGTTTCTCTCCTTGGCTGCCTGCTCGGCGGGATCTGCTGCTACCTTCTCGGCCGGCTGGTGAGCCGGGAGCTGGTGCGCAAACTGTTTGGCAGTAAGCTGAATCGCCTCAGTCGGAAACTGGCCCAGCGCGGCTGGCCGACCATCGCCCTGCTGCGGCTGATGCCCTTGGCCCCCTTCGGCATGGTGAATCTATTGGCCGGAGCATCCCGCTGCAACTTCGCCAGCTTCATGCTAGGCACAGGAGTCGGAATAGGCTGTTGGGTCCTTTCCTTGACCATTGCAGCGACCGGGTTGATGCGACTGATTCGCGAGCCTGACTGGGGAAATTTTTTCATCTGCCTGGCGGCTGGCCTGTTGACCGCAAGCATTCTGATTGTCAGCAACCGCTGGCTGAGGCATCGGCAGGGGAACTAACTTTTAAGTCATTACCAGGATTTTCAGCGGCTAGTGCCCCGCTTTGAGCGTTGCCAGATCATGTGATAGATGGGTGACCTGGACATCGGTACGGCGACTCATTGCGGCATTCCCAGGGGTGCCATTGCGATCACGAGTTTGATCATAGCTGGCCCAGGCCATGTAGATTCTTCCGGGACTTACGCCGTGTTCTTCGATAAGCCGGTTGCGGACACTCTCGGTGCGTGCCCGGGCAAGTTTCTGGTTGTATTTGCGACTGCCGACGTTATCGGTGTGACCAATCAGGGTGACAATTTTCTGAGGATTCTCCCTTAGCTCAGCAGCGATAGATTCCAGCCGGGATGCATACTTTTCAGACACCTGCGATTCGCGATAGGGAAAGATCACTGCAAGTGGCAGTTTCTGATCGGCACTCTTTGTAATCCAGCCGGAACCTGTCCCACCTTCAGCAAGCGATGGCTCGTTTTCCTGCATTTTGGCAGCGGAAAGATTGTCGCCCAACATTGCGACCAACAATTCAACGCGGCGATTTTCCGAGCGCCCTTCAGAGGTCACATTGAACCCCTTCGGCTGTGAGTAACCGAACCAGGAGATAAAAATCCGGCCAGGAGAGACACCGAAAGTATCCATAAGCCGATCACGGACACTCTCGGCACGTTCCCTGGAAAGCTTTTGGTTGTATTTGTCACTGCCGACATTATCCGTATGGCCCTTTACGGTAAGCACAGTCTGTGGGTACTGCTTGAGGAAGTCGACCAGAACCTCGAGCTGCGGATCGTAATCTGCAGGAAACTGAGAATCTTTATAGGGAAATTTGATATTGAGGCTTTTTTTTTGCACCATCTTTGCTGCTGCCGGGACAGGAACAGCAGCGGGAGCTGGAGCGGCAACCGGTAGCGGTTTGACGACCGGCGCAGCTGCACCTCGAGTCGCCAGGCTTCCTGAAAGTTTCGCAGGGGCCGTCAGCTGACGGGACAATACCTGCTGCGGTGCTGCCAGCGGCGGGCAAATTGAATCGGGATCGATGACGGTATTCCCGGGCGAAAATTCTTCCGGTCGAGGAAGCCCCTCCTGGCGGATATCAAGCCGCGTCAGCAACTGACCGAGCCCGGCAAGTGTCCTGGCCTGGGCCTGTTGCTGGTCGTAAAACGCGTTAACATAGGCACGACGCGCCCGGAAATACTCATTTTCAGTATCGAGTAAATCGAGCAAGGTCCGCTGACCGATGTCAAACTGGTTGCGGTAAGCGATGCGGGCATTCGCAATAGCATTCTGATGACGGTCGAGCTGCACCAACTGTTCCTCCAGTCGCAGGACATCATTGAAAGCGATATCGAGAGTCTGGCGAACGGTGCGACAGACTCGGGCCTGCTGCCTCCGCGCCTGGTTCATCTGGCTGGTGAACTGGCGGATGGTGGCAGTATCAGCACCGCCACGAAACAGGTTGTAGTTAAGAACCAGCTCGACAACGCTTTCGTCGCTGCTGCCATCGATGCTTGCGCGATCGTGACCAACTTCATGCCTGGCCCGAAGTTCCAATCTTGGCAGGTTGGCAGCTTTGCGCACATCACGATCAGCCTTGGCGGCCTGAACGTTTTGCACCGCAGCAATAAAGGCCGGATTGTTCTGAAATGCCTGAGCCAGGGCACTGTCGATCTCCTCCGGCAGATAGCGGCTGAACACCTGGTCGGTTTCTTCTAGTTGCGCAGGGGGAAGCGAGCCGACGATCCGCAAAAAACGAGCGCTGACGTCGTGTAAATTTGTCAGCTCGGTGATCCGATTGGAATCGGCCAAAGCCAGGCGACCGGTCGCCTGTTCAAGATCGACACCACGTCCGACTCCTGCTTCGACCCGTTCCCTGACCTGTTGGTAGATGGTTCGGTGTTGTTGATAGTTGGTGTCGGCCAATGCCAGCAGGTTACGGAATTTCAAAACATCCAAGTAAGCTCGGCTTGCCTCGAGGGCGACATTTTCCGAAGTATCGAGGAGCTCATAAAACCGGGCCAGGCGCGCATGACCAAATTTTCGCACTTCGTTGCGGGTGGCAAATCCGTCGTAAAGCATCTGCGCCAGTTCCAGCGAAGCCTCGGTGGGTTGGAATTCAAGCTGACCTGCTGAGGTATCCTGCCACTCAATCCCGATCCTGGAATTGAAGTCGATTCTCGGCAGGTAGGCTCCCCTGCTCCTCTGTTGCTCATGGGATGAGGCCTCCAGTGCGTACCATTTTTCCTGGACTTCCGGGTTGTTGAGAATCGTTCGCTGAATGACCTGGCGCAGAGAGGTGGCTGCTCCTTCAGAGGCGAAAACGGTCAAAGGCAAAAACAGAATAAAAAACAGGCAAACGCCGACCAGCTGTCTTCTGACCGATAATATATTCAATTGGTCGGGCCCTACTGCCATACGACTTTCCTCCGGGAACCGGCAACATTTCGAAGGCGCAATTTCCTAAATTCTCTAACTTTATAACTGACAATTAATTTTAATGCAATATATATCATGAGTATGCTTATATAAAGAGAGACTGGCTTCACCGAAGCAAAATTGGCAATTGTTCCCGACTCTGCAATTCAGAATTTTGGATCGACAAAGTCGATTGACTGGTATTTGTATGCCCGCAACAGATTTCAAAACCATTTGTACCAGATTCGTTACTCTCGCAGCAGGGCTGAGTGTCCTGCTGTTGCTGATAACGTCAGGGTATGCGTTCCGGGTTGATTTCGGTCGAATGCACAAGCTTGCGGAAGAACGCTATGGACCTTCTGGACAGCAAAGGGTGCAGGACTGGCACAAACTACTGGACCAGCTGAGTCAGCTTCGCCACAAGCCTCAGCTGGAACAGATCAATCACTTCATCAACCAAAGAGTTTTCTATAGTGAGGATCTGGTTGTCTGGAAGAAAAACGACTACTGGGCGACTCCTCTGGAGTCATTCGGCCGGGGGGCGGGAGATTGTGAAGACAGTGCCATTGCCAAATACTTCAGCTTGCTGCGCCTCGGTATTCCCGACACCCAGCTGCGCCTGACCTACGTCCGTGCCAAGCAGGCTGGCGGTGCCCGAGCACATATGGTTCTTACCTACTACCCGGCGGCTGATCAGGAGCCATTGATCCTTGACAGCCTGAGAAACGAAATTCTGCCCGCCTCGCGCCGGCCTGATCTCTTTCCAATTTTCAGTTTCAACAGCTCAGGTCTTTGGGTGGGAGGAAAACCCTTTCAGAAAGAAACGCCTTCGGCCCGCCTTTCAAACTGGCGATCAGTCCTGACGCGGATGCAGGAAGAAGGCTGGCAATGATCTCTGTTCGAAAAGTCCGATTCGAAAGGATAGTTTCATGTCGTTGATCAAACAACTCTGGTTATTTTTGCTCATCATTGTGGTGTTCGCTTTTGGCGGGACCTGCCTTATCAGCAGCCTGGGGGCCGGCAGCTATCTCGAGCAGCAGCTGCATCTGAAAAATCAGGACAATGCTGCCTCACTGGCACTGGCGATCACCCAACTGGAGAAGGATCCGGTGACTCTTGAATTGCTGGTGAGTGCTCATTTTGACAGCGGTCACTATCGGCAGATCCAGCTGACCGACCCCAGCGGAAACGTCATTATCGAACTGACCAATCCCCCTGTCGATTACGATGTCCCGAATTGGTTCATCAACCTGTTCCCGATCCAGGTTGATGCCGGCGTCGCTCAGGTCCAGGATGGCTGGCGTCAGTTCGCGACGCTGACATTGTACAGCCATGATCGATTCGCCTACCAGGAGCTCTGGCGCAGCTCAAAACATCTGGCGATCTGGTTTGTCAGTGGACTGATTTTCTGCGGCGGGGTCGGCTCAATTATAATTCGGCGGATCACCCGCCCGGTCGGTGAGGTTATCTCCCAGGCAGAAGCCATCGGTGAACGGCGCTTTGTGACTATCACCGAACCCGCTACCCAGGAATTCCGTCGCATTGTCAGGGCCATGAACACCCTCTCCGGAAGAATCAGGGCCATGCTTGAAGCAGAGGCGGAACGCCTGGAAAAGCTCCGCTTTGCCGCCCATTACGATCCCTTGACGGGTGCGCTTGACCGCCAGCATTTTATCGATACCCTCGAATCGCTGCTGGAACATGATGAGACCCGCTCGGGCTCCCTAATCATCGGCCGGGTGACAGGGCTAGACGACCTGAATCGACAGCTGGGCCGCCAGGTTGTGGATCAGGTGCTGGTAAGGATCGGTGAGCGGCTGATTAATTTGCGGGAAGACCAACCGGACTGGCTGGTGGGAAGACTTTCCGGGGCGGACTTTGCCCTGCTCGCTCCCGAGGAAAATGATACCTTGCAGGTCGCTCAGCGGGTAGCAACCCAGTTGCATCTGGCGGCTGACGAGGCCAATCTCGCAGGCGAAAGACTGCTGCCGGTCGGCGGGACGCTGTTTAATCCCGGCGAAGAGCTTTCTGCAGTATTGTCCCGTGCCGATGGTGCTCTGATCATGGCCGAACGCGGTGCAGACATGGCTGTTCAAGTTTCAGCAGCAGGTGCCAAGAGTCCGGGACAAACCAACCTGACCTCATGGCGCAAGGCCCTAACTGACGCACTTGAACTGAATGACGTCAAACTGGCAGAGTACCCGGTCCTCGGTCGGGAGAATGACCTGTTACATCATGAAGCACCGGTACGCCTGCGTCTCGACGGGAATTGGCAGACTGCGGCGACCTTCATCCCTTGGGTTGCTCGGCTCGGGCTGTTGCCACAACTCGATACGGCAGTTATCCATACCGCTCTGACTGAACTGAACAAGCGGGAAACATGCTTGGGGGTGAACATCTCCGGCGAAGCGCTCAGCGATAAATCATTCCGCCAGGAAGCCTTACAGGCCCTGAAGGAAAATCCGCACGCGGCGACTAAGCTCTGGGTGGAGATTCCTGAAGCGGCAGCGTTCCGCCAATTAGATGAGTTCCGCAGCCTCTGCAGAGAGCTTAAATCTTTTGGCTGCAAGGTCGGTCTGGAGCATGTCGGCAGTCATTTCTCACGAATCAATGAGCTGCATGATC
The DNA here is from genome assembly GCA_947259715.1 of uncultured Desulfuromonadales bacterium. Lineage (GTDB taxonomy): Bacteria > Desulfobacterota > Desulfuromonadia > Desulfuromonadales > Geopsychrobacteraceae > Malonomonas. The sequence goes on along the minus strand of CAMYNR010000183.1, from coordinate 626 downwards.
TCGGTCTCGATTTTATCAAGGTCGATGCCGCTCTAATCCGGGGTGCGACAGGCAATCATGCGAGTCAGGCGTTTTTACGCGGACTTTGCACGATCGCCCATGCGATTGGTCTAAACGTTATTGCCGAGGGGGTCCGTGATGAGAAGGAACCTGCGTGCCTGATCAACTTGGGTTTTGACGGCATGACCGGTCCGGGCGTGCGCGAAAATACTTAAATCACCTGGAACAGAAACGGACAAAGGGCGGCCATGTCAGGTGCACTTTCTCCGTTTCTGTAATTCCATAGCACAGAGTGATTAAAGCAGGTTTTCGGACTCTTCCCCGAGCAAATCGAGCCCTTTTATTCCCGAGCGGATCGAAAGACGGTCGAGCAATTTCTGTTGCGCCACCTGCGGCAGATCCGTGAAGCGGATCAGGTCCTTATCGACCAACAGGTCGATAAGGTCTTCAAGCACTCGTACCAGGGACAAATCAGAGGACGCTAGAGCATCGAGATGTTCGTAAGTCTTTTCTGTAATCCCCGATGTTTCCGCTTCGCACACCACCTGACAGGGCTCGAATCCTGCTTGAGGGTCCAACGATACCTTGGCAATGCCGCCTGCATCATCGCGCTGCACAAAAATCAG
>CAMYNR010000182.1 GCA_947259715.1 uncultured Desulfuromonadales bacterium | reverse complement strand
CCGCTGACACTTCCGGCAAAGGTTTCGCAGCGGCCATCCGGCCAGGCCAGAGCCATCACGCAATGGAAAGCAGCCCGCCGACGCTCATCGACCACTTCTGACATTTCCAGAAGCAATTTAGCATTGTTGGCGGCATCGTCGGCCGACTCTCCAGCATAGCGGGCAGAATATACACCAGGGGCACCCTGGAGCGCATCAACCACCAACCCGCTGTCGTCAGCAAGGGTCAACAGGCCGCTGAAACTGGCCATCTCCAGCGCTTTTTTGCGCGCATTGGCCTCAAATGTCATGCCATCTTCAACTACTTCGGGTGGATTGTCCAGCTGATCAAGGCCGACAACCTCCACCCCGGTACCTTCAAGCAGATGCCTAATTTCTTTCAGCTTCCCCTGATTTCCCGTCGCCACCAGCAATCTCATTTCAGCCACCCAAAGCCTTATGCTGCAGCTCGGTCAGCGAAGCACAGCCCTGCAGGGCAAGATCGCGCAGGCGGTCCAGCTCCTCCCCCGAAAAAGGCTCAGCTTCGGCGGTACCCTGCACTTCAACAAACTTTCCGGAGCCGGTTATGACAAAATTCATATCGACATCGGCCTGAAAGTCTTCTTCGTAATTCAGATCAAGCAATGGCTGACCGGCGACGATGCCGACGCTGATGGCGGCAACGCTGTCTTTCAGGGGGATGGTCTTCAAAATACCTTTTCCCACCAGCCCAGTGAAGGCGTCACAGAGCGCGACATAGGCGCCGGTAATCGATGCAGTTCGGGTCCCTCCGTCTGCCTGCAGCACATCGCAATCGATCTGTACCGTGATCTCTCCCATCGCCTCCAGATCAGTGATGGCGCGCAATGAGCGGCCAATCAGGCGCTGAATTTCCTGAGTGCGGCCGGAAATCTTCCCCTTGGCCGCCTCGCGGATGGAGCGGGTATGCGTCGACCGCGGCAGCATGCTGTATTCAGCGGTCACCCAACCGCGCCCTTCACCGCGCATAAATGGTGGCACCCGCTCTTCTACCGAAGCATTGCACAAAACCTTGGTCTCGCCACAGCAGACCAGCACCGAGCCCTCTGCATAGCGGGTAAACTGGCGCTGAAAACTGATCGGCCGCAGCTGATCAACCTGACGGCCGTCGCCGCGCAATCCTTCAAGTGAACTCATCGGTTTTTCTCCTTTTTCAACTCCGCAAACTGGCGCACCCCCTGGTAAAGGGCCTGTGCCAGACGCTCCTGATAATCGCCCTGGGCCAATTTTTCCCGCTCACCTGGATTACTCAAATAGCCGAGCTCCACCTGAACTGTCGGCAAATCGCCGCGGCCTAAAGACAGCAGCGGCGTTGCATAGATCCCATTGACCTGAATCCCACTGGTCTCTAAAGCTCCTGCCAGCTGCTCCGCCAATTGCCGGCTACCGTTGTTTCTACCGTCTCTGCCCTGCTGGGCTGCCTCGATATCAGCGGGCCGGATAAACAGGCTGACGCCATGGGGCAGCTCGTCAAAAGCCGCCTGCGCATGTAACAGCAGCCAGAGATCGACATTCTCCCGCGAGGCCGACTCTAGCCGTTGCTTGACCGTCAGCTCATAATCCCCATCGCGACTGAGATAGATAGGCACCCCCAGCTTCATTTTCAGGAGCTTGGAAAGTTTTTGCGCCACCGCCAGATTGACTTGCTTTTCTTTAAAACCGGAGACTGATATGGCACCCGTATCCAGTCCGCCGTGACCGGGGTCGATTGCCACTGCGCGGATGAGCGGTCCGCTTTTGGCCGGTTGTTTTTTCTTCAGTAAAAAAGAGAAGAGCTGATCGATCGGACCCTCTTCTTCTTTGACCGGGGTATCTGTATGCGGATCGAGATTGCGGAAATAGATCGGTTTACCAACCAGCAGGGGCAGCTGATTGAGGACAAAACTGTCGGTTACCCGCAAACGACCATCGATAAAGCGGGGCTTGTCGTTTAGCGGGTAGAAGTCACTGCCGATTTTAAGATAACTGCTGGCTGGAGTGATTTCCGCCCACCCCCGGCTGGTGCGAATCCGGAAGGTATGTTTGACCGAGTTCCAATGCCCCCTCAAGCCAACGGCAGAGAGCGCATCCTCGACGGCGATATAGGGGACACCGCCCTGCTGGTAAACATCCTCCAGGCGTACTGGCGGTTTTCCCCGCGGCGCAATATCGACAGCGGCCAAGCAAGGGCCGGCCAGCAGCATGGCGATAAACAGAAACAGAATCGGACGCATTTTTTCTCCCATTGAAAGCCGCCCGTTTATACCGCAGCGGACGACCGAGTGTCAACGAATGCGCCCTTTACCCGCCGTCGAATAATAAATGCTCGCCTGGCATCGGGTCCAGGCCCAGCACCTTGAACAGCCGTCTTGTCAGCAGCCGCTCCAACTCATTTTGTGAATTGCTGTCCGCGGCGATATTTCGAATCTGCCCGCCGGCACACATCCCATGCCCTCCGGCGGTACCGATGCCGGCAACCATCTTCTGGATCGCCTCGCCGAGGCGGGCGTCAGGCTTGCAAGAACGCATGGAAAGAATCTGCATCCCTTCATACCACCCCATGCCCAGCACATACTTCACCCCCTCGAGGCGCAACAGGAAATCAGCCAGTTCGGCGACCAGGTCCGGATTATCTATTTTCTTCAGATTAAACACCAGTGCCGGGCCATAAACCAGCGCATTTTCAATGGCTTTGCGAAATCCGAAAAAATACTCTCTGGGCGCCGGGGGATGGATAATATCGTAAAGAATCCGATTATTGGAGATCGGTAGCAGTTTCAGGTAGGCCTCGCGGTCCGCCTTCGACCAGTCGCGGCCGAGATCCTGGGTTTCCGATTTGATCGCATAAAACAGGCTGGTCGCCAGACGCGTATTGATGGAAATATTCTGGCTGCAGAGATATTCATAGAGAATGGTAGCCGAGGCGCCGTAATTTTCCCGGACATCGACCCAGCAGACATTATCGAGGGGCTGTTTTGAGGGATGGTGATCGATGACCAGATGCACCGGCCGCCCCTCCGGATAGGAATTGTTGCCGGTATTCGGCTGGGTATCAACCATACAGACCACAGCAAACTGGTCCAGATCGAGTTCGGCAATCTGCACCAGGGGAATTTCCAGCAGCCGCACCATGCTCCGGTTTTCGCTCCGGCCGACGACTCCACCATGCGCGATGACAGGATCCTGGCCGGTGGTCACCAGCAGCAGGTGGCGCAGAGCGACCGCTGCAGCAATGGAATCGGGGTCAGGATTATCATGGGTGACGATCAAAACCCGGCCACGCCCACGGATCCATTCAATAATACCTGCGACCGCCTGATCTCCCTCTTTAAGGACAGGACAGTTCTCTGCCGTTGGTGAATTATTTATCGCCACCCGAAACTCCCTCTTTAATTGCACGCAAGGCCAGCGCAACCGCCTGTTCAGCGGTTTTTGCCGGGATTGCTGAAGATAAATGGGTCCAACTTTTTAACTGAACGACCGGCTTGGCCAATTTCAGGCCGATCGCCATTTCGGAAAGGGTACCGTATTCTCCCTCAACCGCAATCAGCGCCTGCGCGGTATGGGCAATGATGATATTGCGCCCATGACCGACATTGGTCACGATCGGCAGGGTGACATAAGGATTGGCCGCCTCGGCCGAAGGTCCGGGCAGAATCCCGACCACCTCGCCACCCGCCTCATAGCAGCCACGCGCGGCAGCGGCCATGACCCCGCCGAGACCGCCACAGATCAGCACCGCGCCGGCTTCGGCGAGCAATTGTCCGACCCGGTAGGCCAACTGCTCGCCCTCGGCGCTGGCCTGACCGGCACCGATCACCCCGACCCGAAGTTTCTGTCTCGCCCGCGTCATTCTATCGCCGCCAATTGCTGTTTTACCCGACGCAGCAGCAAACTGTTGGTCACCACCGAAACACTGGAAAAGGCCATCGCCAGGCCGGCAAATTCCGGCTTCAGAGACAGACCGAACCAGGGATAAAAGACACCGGCGGCAAGGGGGATCCCCAGGACATTGTAGAAAAATGCCCAGAACAGATTCTGCTTGACCTTCTGCAAGGTCTTCCGACCAAGCAAAATCCCCCGCTCAATATCAAACAGATCCTCCTTCACCAGGATCAGATCGCCGGTTTCCTTCGCGACATCGGTACCACTGCCGATGGCGATGCCGATATCGGCCTGAGCCAGGGCTGGGGCATCATTGATTCCATCGCCAACCATGGCAACCAGCCCCTTCCTCTGCTGATACTTCTTGACCACCTGCAGCTTCTCTTCCGGCAATACTTCAGCTTCGACCAGATCTATGCCGACCTGTCTGGCAACCGCCTCAGCAGCAACCTGTCGATCACCGCTGAGCAGAACTGTGGCCAGCCCGAGTTGCTGCAAACCAGCTATCGCCCTGGCGGCATTCGGCTTAAGGCTGTCCTGAAGAGCCAACAGGCCGAGGAGGTTCTGCTCCTCGGCCAGGTAGACAAGTGAATAACCGGAAGCTTCAAAGGCGTCAATCGCCGGCTGCGCCGCGGAAAGGTCAATTCCCTGATCCGCAACTAATTTTCGACTGCCGCAATACAGTTGGCGACCATCAACCACAGCTTTCACACCATGCCCACCGAGCTCTTCCAGGCCCTCGGCCGCTTCCCAGATTAGATTCCGCTGGCGTGCGGCCGAGACGATGCTGCGCGCCAAAGGATGCTGGCTGCCATCTTCAACTCTCGCCGCCAGAGTCAGCAATTGCGCATCGGATACGGACCCCTGGCAATAGGTATCGGCCAAATGAAATTCACCGCTGGTCAGGGTGCCGGTCTTATCAAGAAGGATGGTCTGCAATTGGGAGATTTGCTCCAGCACCGTTGCCTTTTTAAACAGGATACCGCGCTCAAGGCCGACAGAACTACCGACCATGATCGCGGTGGGCGTCGCCAGCCCCAGGGCGCAGGGGCAGGCAATCACAACAACGGCGATGGCCATCTGGAAGGCAAACAAGAAGGGACTCTGAGCCGCAAAATACCAGATAAAAAAAGTTAACAGGGCCAGAAGAACCACCACCGGAACAAAATAGTTTGAAACCCGATCGGCCAAGCGTTGGATCGGGGCTTTGTCTCCCTGAGCGGTCTCAACCAGGCGCACAATCTGGGCAAGGACCGTCTGTTCGCCAACCTGGGTGGCCCGAATCAGCAGACGTCCAGACAGATTTATGGTCGCTCCGGTCACCGGGTTGCCGGGCTCTTTGCTGACCGGAACCGCTTCACCACTGATCATCGCTTCATCGACCGCTGCGGAACCTTCCACAACCAGACCATCAACGGGGATTTTTTCCCCCGGGCGCACCACAACCAGATCCCCTGGTTTGACGCGACTGGCAGGCACTATCTGCTCCTGACCATCAATCAACATCACTGCGCGGTCGGCCTGCAGCTGAAGCAGTTTTTTCAGGGCCGATCCGGCCTTCCCCTTGACCCTCGATTCGAGCCACTTGCCAAAGCGGATAAACAGGATCAGCATGGCACTGGTTTCAAAAAAAACCGTGGCCTGCGGACCAAGCAGGCCGATAACGGCCAACAGGGAGTAGCCGTAGGCTGCCGTAATGCCAAGGGCAACCAGCACATCCATATTTGCCGAGCGGTTTTTCAATGATTTCCAGGCACCCCGGTAAAAGGTCAACCCAGCGCTGAACTGGATCAGAGTGGCCAGCAGCGCATTGACCATTGGGGTTGCCGACCCGAACAGCGGAAACCACATCAGCAGCATAATCGGCAAGGCACCAGCAGCTGCCAGCAACACCCAGAAAAGCTGTTTTCGTGCCTCCCTTTCGCCAGTCGCTTCCTGGTCCTGTTGCGGAATGGCAGTAAAGCCGGCAGCAGCAACCGCGTTATAAATCTCCTCTTCGTGGAGGCGGTGATCGTCGTAGCGAACCTGAGCAAAATTGCCAGCCAGATTAACCGTCACTGAAATCAGACCGGGAAGTTCCCCCAAACGCTTTTCAATGCTGGCGGCACAAGATGCGCAGCTCATCCCTTCGATGCCGAAGCGCAGCTCTCCAGGTGCTGAATCCGCCGTTGCGGCAAAACCAAGCTGCTCAACTCTGGCGACGATCCTGGCGACCAGCTCTGGATCGTCAGCGTGTTCCAGGGTCAGAATTTCAGCAGCAAAATTCACCTGAGCCCTTTCCACCCCGGCAAGTTCCTGTAGCCCTTTTTCCAGGGATGCGGCGCAACTGCTGCAGCTCATTCCGCCAACCCGAAAGCGACTTTGGATTAAATTGCTCCTCTGTTCTGAAGCAACAGAGGCGACAGCCGCCTCCTCCTGCCGCTCGCTGGAAAATCCAGCCTCCTTGAGACGCCCCTGGATCTCCTCAAATGGCAGCTTCACGCCGGGAGCAGTCGTCAGTTCAGCCTGCGCATCAGCGAGGGAGACTGAAGCCTTCTCGACCTGGGGAAACTGCTCAAGCAACCCGGTCACCTTGGCGACACATTTCTGGCAGGACATGCCATGCACTGAAATAATTGTGTTTTCTGTCATCATTTTCACAGCTGAATGATTTCAACGGGCCCGCTCTCCAATGCTTCCAGCCCCTGCAGAATGCCCCAGGGAGAGCTCTCGATCACCAGAACCTGGCAATCCAGGTTGGCGGCAAGGGTTTCTACCGACATATCATCCAATAGCAGCCGCTCCCCCTCCTTGAGCATTACATCCGGAAGCAGCACTCCTTCGCCGAGATGCTTACCCTGCAACTGCTCCAGCAGATCGGCCCCTGAAATCAAGCCGGCGACGGTGACCCCTGTCCCGAAAAAGCGGTTTTCAATCGGCACAACCTGTAACTCACTCCCGACCCTCAGGCCAAGCCGTTCAATAAAACCGGTCAATTCATTGGCAAATGATCTGCCGGTAACCAGACTGGCCTTGCTCAACTCCAACGGCCCGGCTTCGAGCAAAACCTCGCTGGCCTGCTGACGAAACTGAGCAATCAGGCCGACTCCATTTTCCAGTTGCGGCAGATCTTCGTAACATTCAAGGGCAGGCAAGTCACGTTCGGCCTGCAGATATATTTCATCGGCGGCGAAAACGAAACGACTGCCCTGCTCAACCAGATAACGCCGCTGAAAGCTCTCGATCAGATCAAGACTTGCGGCTGCCTCCGCAGCCGTCAACTTACGCAGTTGCGGAAGCTGCTGACGATGGGCGGTCAAGCCGACCGGCACAATCGCCAGCGAAACCAGGTTTGGCCGCAACCCGGCCAGCTCATCTATGCTTCGCCGAAGAGCATGGCCGTCGTTAAGTCCGGGACAAAGCACAATCTGGCAATGGAGCTCAATACCTGCATCGGTTAATTTCTTCAGTAAGGGGAAAATCGGCGGGGCCTGACAGCCGAGGAGCTGCGCCCGCAGATGATCATCGGTGGCATGCACCGAAATATAGAGTGGTGAAAGCTGCTGCTCGATGATTCGATCAAGTTCGCCTGACTGGATATTGCTGAGGGTAATATAGGAGCCGTAAAGATAGGAAAAACGATAGTCTTCATCCTTAACGTAGAGGGTGCGCCGCAGCCCTTTGGGCAATTGATGGACAAAGCAGAAAAGACAATTATTGCCACATTGCTGGGGCTGGGGATGTTCCAGGGTCAGGCCCAGATCCTCATGCGGTTCCTTTTCAACCTCATAGAAGCAGCGCTCTCCATCCTGGTGCAAAACTTCCAGGCGCAAAAAATCCTTCTCGATCTCCTGATAATAATCGATCAGGTCATCAATCTGCCGGTCATTAATAGCCAGTAGACAATCGCCGTATTCCAACTGCAGATCAGCAGCATAGCTTTCCGGTTCGACCGCTTCGATTTTCTGCATAGTGTTGCCAGCTTCTCGTCCCGTATATAAGGTTTAACCAGAGCCCCTGTTGAGCTTGCTACAGGAAGCAGGCTTGTAACGCAACAGGGGCCGTGCCATCGGCACCGCCCCTGTAACAAGAGTATTCTGCTGAGAGCCAATCAGGATCAGTCGCGGCCACCGTGTAACCTGAAGTTGCCGTCTGATGAAGTGATCGAGCTGATGGCGTGCTTATAAATCAAAATATCACCGTTGCTTTCAGCGAGGACACAAAAACTGTCAAAGGATTTGATGAAGCCTTCCAGCTTGTCTCCGGACATCATAACAATGGTAACCTTGACCCGCTCTTTACGAGCCTGGTTCAGGTACTGATCCTGAATATTAAAGGGTGACTTAGGCATTATCCGCTCCTCATGTATGTATGTAAAATTTTTCAATAGACCGTAACACTCTACCAGACTCCCATGAGGAATCAACCCAAATTATTTCAGGCTGTTTCCTGAACCAAGTCAGCTGTCGCTTGGCATAATGGCGGGTGTATAACTGAATATCCGATAGCATTTTTTCATGCCCACATTCACCTCGCAGATATTTCAAAACCTCCCGGTAGCCTAATGTCTGCAGCGCCTTCAGCTCATCTCCATAGCGTGCCCTCAGCCCTCGAGTCTCTTCAACCAATCCAGAGTCCAACATCTGCTTGCTACGCTGCGCGATCCTCTCATAGAGGGTCTGGCGGGGATGGTCCCAGGCCAATTGCAGAGTGCGAAAAGGTGTCTCGGCAAACTGATGCTCAGCGTGAAATTCGGAGATCCTTTTGCCACTGGTTTCAAAGACCTCCAAAGCACGAACAATACGGACCAGATTATGCGGATGAATTGCATTCGCAGCCAACGGATCAACCTGCTGCAGTCTTCGGTAAAGAGCTTCTCTGCCCTGCTGTTCTGCCTGACGATGCAGCCGGTCGCGCACCTCCGGTTCAGAACCTGGCAAGGGTGCCAGCCCACTGGTCAAGGCCCGTATATAGAGTCCAGTACCACCAACCACGCAGGCCAATTTACCGCGCTGATGGATCCCCTCTACCAGGGGGCGGGCCAGTTCAACAAACTCCGCCACGGAAAACTGCTGGTCGGGGTCGATCAGATCAATGAGATGATGCTTGACCGCGGCCTGCTCTGCGGCGGTGGCCTTGGCGGTGCCGATGTCCATCTGCCGGTAGACTTGACGGGAATCGGCAGAAACAATTTCCAGGGGAAAGTGTTTCGCCAACCGCAAGGCCCAGCCGGTTTTTCCTGAAGCTGTCGGGCCGCACAAGATCAGCAGTGGAATTTTCTCCTCGGTCATCCCTGCTGCCCTTACTGACGCCGGAACAGCCGCTCGATTTCGGCCAGAGTCAAGCGCTGCTGGATCGGCCGGCCATGGGGGCAATTACCCTTGAAATCGACCTGATCCAGTTCACGCAGCAGGCTGCGCATCTCCTCCGCCGTCAAGGCCTGATTGGCGCGGATAACCCCATGGCAGGCCATCAGAATCAAAACTTCATCGATGGAGGTTTCCAATTCACCGGCCTTGCCGATCCGCTCTAACTCAAGCGCAACATCGGTCACCAGTTGCACTGCAGCACAATCTGCCAGCAACTGTGGAATCGCTTTAAGGGCGAAAGAATTCCCACCAAAAGGTTCGATTTCAAAACCCAGCCGTTCCAGCGCAGATCTCTGCTCACCAAGGGCGTTGGCACTGCGAAAATCGAGCTCAAGAACTTCGGGAAACAGCAACGACTGACTGGAAACCGCCCCAGAAAGATAAGATTTTTTCAACTTTTCGAAGCCGACCCGTTCATGCGCCGCATGCTGATCGATTAAAATCAGGTCGTCGCCATCCTGGCACAAAAGATAACTCTGATGATATTGACCGAGAATTCTTAAGCTGGAGAAAAACCCGTTCTCTTCGGGCTGCGCCAACGACAGCTCCTGTTGCTCATTTTCTGCCGCCGGGAGAAAACGCTCAGAACCTGGTTTCTCATAGGCGCCACCACTGACAGCTGCCGGGGTCGTTTGATAAGGTTCGGACAATTCCTGCACTGCCTCGGCGGCGGCCACGGGTGGGACTGGGGCGGGTTGTGCCGGAGGCGTCGATGGTTGCTGAAAGCTTGACGGAATCGACGCTGGTCGGTTTGCAGAGCTGCTAGGCTGTGGATCGTTCAGCCAGGCAGCAGGCTTGAGGGTCTGGCGCAAACTCTCGGCGATAAAATCGTGCACCAGCGACTGCTCCCGAAAACGTACCTCATGCTTGGTCGGATGGACATTGACGTCGACCTGCCCAGGATCAAGCTGCAGAAACAACACAACCACCGGGTAACGCCCCTTCATCAGCAGTTGCCGATAGCCATCCATCACGGCGTGCTGGACGACCCGATCACGAATATAGCGGCCATTGATAAAGGTATAGATGTGGCTCGGAGCAGAACGGTTCAGCTGCGGCTGAGAAATCAACCCGCTCAGCTTGAGGTCAGCGCCGGCCTGCTGGCTAACCTCAAGCATGTCCTTTAGCAGAGAGCGGCCGAGCAGAGCAGCGAGCCGCTCGGGAAGACCTTTTTCGCGGCGCAGATCGATCAGCATACGATTGTTGTGCTTTAACCTGAAACTGACTGCCGGGTTGGCCAGCGCCTGCTTGGTGACCACATCCGCTGCATGTCCAAGCTCGGTCTGCTCCTTGCGCAGAAACTTCCGTCGTGCCGGCAAATTAAAAAACAGGTTGCGGATTTCAACCTCGGTTCCTTGTGGCATGCCCCGCTCTTCCACCTTTTTTATATTTCCGCCTTCGGCATAGATCTCCTGCCCCAGGCCCTGATCATTGTGGCAGGTCTTCAGGCGAAAGCGTGCGACAGAAGCGATTGAGGCCAGAGCTTCGCCGCGGAAGCCCAGGGTGTGCAGGGCAAACAGATCGGCGTCGGTGCGAATCTTACTGGTCGCATGACGCTCCAGGGAGAGGAAGGCATCCTGCTTACTCATACCACAGCCGTTATCTGTCACCCGGATCAGCTTTTTCCCCCCGGCTTCGAGCTCGACAAGGATATCGCTGGCACCGGCATCGAGTGCATTTTCCACCAACTCTTTGACCACAGAGGAAGGTCGCTCAACCACCTCGCCAGCGGCGATTTTATTACACAGTTCTTCAGGTAGAACTTTGATGCGCGTTGCGTCCAATACTTTATCCGAAGGGCAATTGCGGTTTAAAAAAAGATAGCGGCCGGAAACACCGGCCGCCAGAAAACAGACTGAAGATAACTGAAAAGACTTATTTTTCTTCCAGCTCGTCGAAGATCATTTCGATTTCATCAAGCTCATCATTCTCCGCTGCAACTTCAGGTCCGCCGGTTTGCATCTCCACCAGACCAAGATCCTCAGCGACGCTTTTCACAATTTGCGTTGATACTTTGGCGTCACGGCGTAAAAAAGTTTCAAACAAAGCATTATCGCAAATGGTGTTGATCAACCGTGGAACCCCCCCGGAATACTTATGCACCAAGGGGATCACGGCCGCATCAAAGGGACTCTCTTTGCAGCCGGCGACTTTAAGACGATGCCGGATGTAGGAACTGGCCGCATCCAGCGAGAGCGGTCTCAGGGTATATTTCACAGCGACCCGTTGCGCCAGAGGCGCATCCAACTGCATCACCCCATCGAGCTCCGGGAGACCGAAAAAAACAATATTCAGCAGTTTTTTATCGGGGATTTCCAGGTTGAGGAGACCGCGAAACTCTTCCATTAATTCCCTGGATTGCAGCATCTGCGCTTCGTCGATCAGGACCACAGCACGCCGCCCCTCGCGCTCGATCTGCAGCAAACGTTCATAGAGTTGGCCCAGCATTTTCAATGGATTGCTGTCAGGCTGCTTGACCCCGAGCTGCATGCAGATACGGGACAGGATCCATTCTGGAGTAATCGCCGAATGAATCATTACCAGCAGTGAGGACTCATACTTCTCAATCGGCAGATTATCCAACATGCGCCGCGCCAGAGTGGTTTTTCCCGTCCCCACCCCACCGACGAGTACAGCCAGACCTTTGTTGGAGTCAACCGAATACTTCAGCCGCAGAAGAGCCTGATTATGCTGCTCGCTGTCGAAATAAAACCTTTCATTGGGAGCGTTCGAAAAAGGCTCTCGGTCAAACTTGAAATAATCAGCGTAACCCATAACATTTCTCCACAAGGGAACAGGATCAAGATTGAGACGGAAGGCTGTCGAACACCCTCATCAGAGGAAGGATATACGCTCTTTATTGTCCTCAGCTGGGAGTGAATCGGTGGCCGATTTACCCAACCGATGACTGAGGTTCTGCACCTTCTCTTTCGAGTCGCGGTAGGCATCGTCCTGCGCGAGCACCAGCTGATAACTGCTTAAAGCGTCCTCCATACGATCGGCCCGCTCATAGAGAGAGCCCAGCTCATAACAGAGATTCAAGCGCTGGGAATCTTCCAGATAGGGCGAATCCAGGGCCTGCTGAAACATGGACTCGGACTGAGCAAAATCCTCTTTGTCGGAATAACAAAGACCTTTCAGGGTCTGACAATCGACAAAGCGGGCGGGATCCCGTTCCGCCTTGGTAAATTCGCCGATGGCATCATCGAACAGGCCCATTTCGCGGTAGGCAATGCCGAGATTATAGTGAGATTCCAGATCATCTGCCGCGATCTGCTCATCGACGTCGGTGCGAAAAACTTTTTGACTGGAGGCCTGTGTTCCGAAGGAAGCAAGATCAGCCTCTGGGGCCGCTTCGGCCAAATCGGGGAAACCATCAGTCAAAACTTCGGAGGCAAGGTCATCCAGGCCGGTTGGGGCAGACTCCTGATCCCTTGCCAGGCGGGCCTCAATCTCATCCAACTTCTGCTGACATTCGATGGAATCGGGCGCGTAGGCAAGGAGATCCTGAAAAAGCTTTTTCGCCTCGGAATAGAGCCCCTGCTGAATATAGAATTCCGCCTCTTCCAGATCAGCTTGAACATCCCGCTCTGGAGCCTGCGGCTGCGGCTGATCAGAAGCCGTACCTTCATCATCCTGCAAATCGAAAGAAAACTCGAGGTCTCCACCCGCTTCAGCCAGAGGATCGGTATCTTCACTGAGGTCCAACTCGAAGATCTCCCCCTCGTCCTCCTCTGCTGCAACCTCAGGGTCCTCTTCCAAGGCTTCCAACTCAAGATCGAAACTGTTTTCCTCAACTGGAGGTTCGAAGACAAAGCCCTCATCCCCCTCTTCCTCAGCAGAGTTGCCAAGCAAAGAAGAGTCGATATCTTCCACTGCAGACTCCAGCAGTGAGTCGGACAGGGTCTCATCCGGGAGGATTGGCTCCGCCGGCTCGGCATCCGCTTCGGACATGATGTCGAGCAGTTTTTCACCCTCGCCAGTCAGCTCATAGATCGAATCCAGGGTCTGCCTAATGAGCAGATTCCCAGGCAGGCGTTCTTTCAAAGATTCGTAATGCCCCTTGAGCTTTGCAAGACGATCCGCTTTGAAAAAAGCGTCTTTCCAGTCCTCAAGCTCAGAGAGAGCACCTTCATATTGCTGTTGAGAGAAAAGACAATCGATCAAAGCTTCGCGGTTATCCAGATCGGTTGGATCAAGGTCGAGCAGCATGCGGTAGGTTTGCTCGGAATTCTGCCAGTCCTCCAGATCGTCATAGCCGCGCGCCATCAGGCGAAGGATGTCTGGATTGTTCGGTTTTTCTCGCAGCAGACCGGTAAGGATGCCTAGGCCTTTCTCCAACTCGCCTTTTTCGAACAAGGTTAGAGCCAGGCCCATCTGCAATTTATGATTGTGCGGATAGAGCGGCAGAAACATCTTGTAGAGTTTGAGAATCTTATCAAACTCTTTTTTTTCACTCAGCGCCGCGAGCACTCCTTCAAATTCGACCAGTCCTTCCGCTTCACGCTTATTGACAGCATAAACCTCAGCCAATTTGACGCGAACATTCAGATTATTGCCATCAAGGTCACGCATTTTTTCCAACGTCTTGATGGCGTCGGCGGTCATATCATTGCGCTCGTAATAAGAGACCAAATTGCGATATTCCGCCATCGCATTGCCGACCAGCCCCTGCTTTTCATTGAGCTCGGCCAGGCGGTTAAACAAGGCGACCTGGCCTGGGTCCAACCGCTGCATCTGTTTGTAGATGGCTATCGCCTTAAGATAAAAGCCATTACTTGAAAAGTATTTAGCGACAGCTTCATAGTGTTCATAGGCATCGCCCGGGCGATTGGTACGCACATAAAGTTCAGCCAGCTTCTGCCGCGAGCGCACGTCGCCGGGATCAAGATCAACCACCTTGGCATAATCTTTAATCGCTTTCGCCAGCTGTTTTTTCTTTAAGCTTTTTTGTGCGGAGCTGAGTAATTTTTCTTTACTTGCGGCCAAACAGATCTCCCCAAAACAGACACATTTACGTTGTTGATACAGTCGTGGAACAATACGCGATAAACAACTGATTTGTCAAGAAAAGCCCTTGGCTACCGGAGAAGAAGACCAATTTCGTTTATCGGTCAAACATCACCGAAACTATATCATCAAAGATTCGGCCAAGTTCGAGTCAGACTGAAAATTTAGCAGCACCTGTCTTTTACAACGACTTCAAACGGTTGACTTCAGCCGGTGTCAGAAGTCGATATTGACCACTCGCTAATTCACCCAGCGTCAAAAATCCCAGCCGGACACGCTTCAAGCGGGAGACCGAAAGTCCAACCGCCTCGCACATCCGTCGAACCTGACGGTTGCGCCCTTCATGAATGGTCAGCTCGAACCAGCTGGTTTTCTCGCGGATTCGAACCTTGCTGATCTTTGCCGGAGCGGTCATCCCATCCTTAAGCATTACCCCCCTGCTCAACTGCTGCCTGGCCTGTTCCGTGAGACGGCCACGCGCCTTGACCAGGTAGGTTTTTTCCACATGATGGCGGGGATGACTGAGCTGCTGAGCGAGCTGCCCGTTGTTGGTCAGCAGCAACAAACCTTCGGTATTGTAATCCAGCCGCCCGACCGGAAACAGCCGCTGCGGCAGATCAGACACCAGCTCGGTGACCAGCCTGCGCCCCTGGGGATCCCGCAGAGAACACAGATAACCGCGCGGCTTATTCAACATCACCGCAACCTGCTCTTCCGGCGGCCTCAAGGCAATACCATTGACCAGGACGCGATCGACCTCAAGATCTGCCCGATCGCCAAGCTCGGCGACCCGATCGTTGACCAGCACCTGCCCCCGCGCTATCCAGTCTTCTGCCTTGCGCCGCGAAGCCAGTCCGGCCTGAGCAATCAGTTTTTGGATCCGTTCCTGCACGATACTTAATTGTCACTTTCCGGTTCAAGCGGAACCGCTTCGGCAAGCTCCGGATCGAGGGCGCTGACCTCTTTCAGGGTTGGCAGATCTTCAAGGCTGCGAAGACCAAAAAGTTCGAGAAACTGGCGACTGGTTCCATACATCAGCGGCCGACCAGGAACATCTTTTTTGCCGATAATTTTCAGCAGGTTCTTTTCCAGCAGGGTCTTCATCACCCCGCCCGAATCAACGCCGCGCAGATACTCGACTTCGGCTCGGGTCATCGGCTGACGATAGGCGATGATCGCCAAGGTTTCCAGCGCCGCCTGAGAAAAGCGCAGCGGTCGTTCCTTGCTTAACTTGCGCAGCCAGATCCCGCAATCCGGATCGGTGCGAAACTGATAGCCGCCGGCCACCTCAGCCAGATAAAAGCCACGCTGCCCGGCAGAATATTCTGTGAGTAACTCCTGCATCAGCGGGCGAACTTCGGGACGACTCCGCTCCAGAAGCAGGCATAATCGCTCAAAAGACAAGGGAGCCTCTGCGGCAAAGATAAAGGCCTCTGCCAGGCGTTTCAGATCAGCCATAGCCGAAGCCATCCTCGGCGAGGTCTACTGCCGCCAGCTCGCCCTGGGCGACCCTTAGCTTAAGCCAGATATCACCATAGTCGGCAACCTGATCAATCTCGACCAGCCGCATCTTGACCAGCTCAAGCATCGCCAGAAAAGTCACCACCAACTCCGCCCGACTCGGCCAGGCGGCCACCAGACGCCGGAAGCTGTGGCGTTGCCCGTCGGCAAGCTGGCGGACAACCAGCTGAACGTATTGCGCGACCGACAGCGGTTCACGGATCACTTCGTGAAATACTTCAGCGGGGACCTCCGAAAGAATCCGATAATAGGCCTCAGCCAGCTGGAAGACCCCCAGGCTCACAGTTTCGTCAGCTGAATCGGCTATTTCCGTGGGCACAAAGCGACTGACAAAGACATCGCGCTCCAACTGTGGCAACGCCTCCAGAGCTTCGGCGGCCTGCTTGTAGCGCTGGTATTCAAGCAGACGCCTCACCAGTTCAGCGCGGGGGTCCTCGTCCTCCTCCTCGACCGGCTCGTCGCTGACCGGCAGCAGCATGCGGGACTTAATATGTATAAGAGTTGCCGCCATGAGCAAAAACTCCCCGGCAATCTCAAGATCAAGCTGTTTCATCTGCTCGACGACAGTCAAGTACTGCTCTGTGATTTCAACCATCTGAATATCATAGATATCCATCTCATTGGTCTTAATCAGGTGCAGGAGCAGGTCAAGGGGGCCGGTAAAATTGTCCAGGTGAATTTCAAAGGCCATGAGGCACTCAGCGACCAAACAAAAAGTTCATCGCCTGCTCCACCAGAGCAGCTTCCGCCCCGGCGACGAATAATACCAGAGAATTAATTATTGGCGCCAGGACCACCTCCCAAATCCTGGTGAAAAAGACGAGAAAGATAATCAGTACAAAACCAAAAGGTTCGAGTCGATTGATGAGGGAGGCTTGCTTTTCCGGTAAGATACCAGTCAGGATGCGCCCGCCGTCAAGGGGGGGTAGCGGCATCAGATTGAACACCCCAAGCAGGACATTTATATAAAGACTGAAACCAGCCATCAGCCGCAACGGCTTGGCAAGCTGGGCAAAATCCGCAGGGTCAATGATCTGCCATCCCTCAACCAGAGTCAGCGCCTTTAACAGCACGGCTGACAGGAGCGCCAGAATCAGATTGGTCACCGGTCCAGCCAGTGCCACCCAGATCATGTCGCGCCGCGGGCGACGGAAGTTTCCGGCGTTGACCGGAACCGGCCGGGCCCAGCCAAAGCCGAAGACAAATATCGCCAGAGTCCCGATCGGATCGAGGTGCCGCAATGGATTCAGATTCAGTCGACCTAAAAGCCTGGCCGTCGGATCGCCAAAACGTTCAGCAACGTAACCGTGGGCCACTTCATGCAGCATGATCGCCAGCAGTGCCGGGACCAGCATTACTGAAACCTTTAAAACGATTGATTCCATCATCCAACCTGCTAACCGCAGTTAATCCATCTGTTGCTTAACTGTTCCAGCAATTAAAAAATCAAGCTTCTCGATTTACCAGATGCATGCAGTCCAGTCAACCACACAGATGCACCCGCAGAGCGTCATCCGGCGTCCAGGAACTGTGCTTGAACCAATCGCTCTTCATCCGCCCTTGAGCTGACCTCGCCATCCAGGCGGGCATTCAACAGGGAAAGAAAAACCTGGTGAAAATGTTTGCCCGGTTGCAGACCAAGGGCGATAAGGTCATGTCCGTCGAGCAATACCTCGACATTCCGCAACTGGGTGACATAATGCGATATCCACTTTCGAACCTGATCCTCTGCGGTTCGAGCCATCAAAAAGAGGATAATCTCCAGCGACAGCCCGCAAAACCAAGCGAAGATCTGACTGTTTTTAGCGGTTCCGCAGCGCTGGCTGGCACGCTGGGCAGCCTGCAGAGCCTGCTTGCCGCGCGGCAACTCGTTCAGCAGTAATTCCTGGTACTTTGGCTGCAGGCCAAGCCAGCGGCAAACCCGGGCCAGGCCCTTCTCTGAGAGCGGATCGAGCAAACAGAATAAATAGACCAACCAGCGCTGATAGGCTTCGCCAGTGTAAAGCAGATCAAACCAGCTACAGGAACGCTCGGCAGCGACAAACAACTGGGCAGACGACTGATCGAAAGAGAGGCGTGAATCGATAAATTTCAGCAGATCGAATTGCCCCATCCGTCGCAAGGCGGAAACGACTTGTGGCTCGTCGAGGATCTGCTGGAGTTCACTCAAGATTCTCG
The DNA here is from genome assembly GCA_947259715.1 of uncultured Desulfuromonadales bacterium. Lineage (GTDB taxonomy): Bacteria > Desulfobacterota > Desulfuromonadia > Desulfuromonadales > Geopsychrobacteraceae > Malonomonas. The sequence goes on along the minus strand of CAMYNR010000182.1, from coordinate 16,707 downwards.
ATCCGCCAACCTTCTTCACCAGATTCATCCGCACTGCACTGCGCATCAGGCGCTCGGTCTGCGGCCCGATGCGAAAGCCCAGCCGCTGCTCAAAGCGAACCGCACGAAACAGACGGGTCGGATCCTCGATAAAGCTCAAATTATGCAGGACACGGATAGTTTTCTCCTTCAAATCACGCTGGCCACCGAAAAAATCGAGCATCTGCCCGAACTTATTCTGGTTCAAGGAGATCGTCAGGGTATTGATGGTAAAATCACGTCGATACAGATCGTGGCGGATCGACGCATATTCCACCCGCGGCAAAGCACCAGGGCGGTCGTAATATTCCAGCCGGGCAGAGGCAACATCGATCTTGAAACCATCCGGCAGAATAATGACAGCGGTGCCGAATTTGGCGTGGGAACGGATGCGACATGCGGTGGTGGCGGCGAAGGCCTCGGAAAATTGGATTCCGTCCCCCTCGACGACAAGATCAACGTCGAGATTCTCCTGACGCAGCAGCAGGTCGCGCACAAAACCACCGACCAGATAAACCTTGACCCCTTGCTGATCAGCGACCTGGCCCAGCTGATGCAAAATCTGGCGGAGGAATTTCGGCAGCTGGGCATCGATCAGGCGCGCCAGACTCTTTCTTTTCAAGCGCAGCCTGCCGCGGCCGGGGCCGACCAGGGGGCCCTGCTCCTCAAATTGGCGATCGCCGATCATATGGCGCAGCAGGTCAGTTCGGGTGACCACGCCGACCAGCTGCCCCTCTTCGACAACCGGGATACAGCGCTGATTATGATCGATAATTCCCTGCTGCAGATCGCTTAACGAGGTTTCCGGTGTCGCCAGATCAAAATCGCTGTTCATGATCTCTGCGACTCCGAGACGCTGCAACCTATGATGGGCCGCCTTCTCAACCAGTTGCCGGGTAATGATCCCGACCACCTGATCGTCAGAGACGATCGGGATGGCATTAAAGCTGTAGCGGGCCATCAGCTGCCTGGCCTCCTCGACGGTCGAACTCAGGCTCAGAGTCTTGACCGGTGACGACATCAGGTGTTTGGCCTGGCAGGCTGAACGGACATGCCGCTCCAGCAGTATTTCCAACTGATCGAGAAGTTGCACCAGGGGAGTATCGCGCACGGTTCCGGAAGCGGCAAAGGCATGCCCGCCACCACCCAGTTCCTGAAAAATTTCACCGACATGAACTTCAGGAATGCGCGAGCGGCCGACGAGAAAGATCCGGTCCTCCATGCGTACCGCAACGATCAGCACGTTGAGGTTTTCGATATCCTTGAGCTTGTGGGCCAGAGAAGAGAGATCGCCGACATAATAGTCCACCGAGGCGTAAGCGATGGCGATGTCGACCCCATTGATCCGCAGTTTGCGGCAGGACTTGATCAGCTCATTGAGCAGCTCGACCTGCTCGGGGGTCATCTCCCGGACCAGAAAATCAGCGACCGTATTGAGGTTGGCACCCGATTCGAGCAAAAACGCGGCGGCCTGATAGTCGCGCGATGTAGTGCCGGAATAAAGCAGCTGCCCGGTATCTTCATAAAGGCCAAGCATCATCATCGTCGCCTCATCGGCAGTCGGGACAATGCCGCGCTGTATGAACAGGTGGGCCATAATCGTGGTGGTCGCCCCAACCTCCTCGATCACCTCCAACTGGCCGCGGATGCTGCTGGCATCGGCAGGATGGTGATCATAAATGTGCACCTCAATGCCTGGTTTCTCAACCAGGGAAGCAAAAGCGCCGATGCGGGCCGCGCTGCGAACATCGACCAGGATCAGGCGCGTCACCTGATCCAGATCGATGTCACGAATCCGCTTGACACCATAGGCATAAAGAGTGCTCTGCAGGAGGAAGTCACGCAGCCCGCGTTCCTGACCGCCGGGAAAAACCAACTCGGCATCGGGATAAAGCCGCTTGGCGGCAATCATCGATCCAAGACAATCAAAATCGGCGTTGACGTGGGTGGCGATAACGTCCATAGAATCCGTTCGAAGTGCGATGTTCGAAGTGCGATGTTCAATCTCCAACCTCGAACATCGAACCCAGAACTTCGAACTCAGCCTTCCAGGGTTCCGATCAGGTCGTTGATATCCTCAATTCCTTCATCTTGACAGAATTCTTCCAGACCGTCGATAACCGTTGCCATGGCATTCGGGTCAACGAAATTGGCGGTGCCCACCTGGACTGCCGTCGCACCGACAATCAGAAACTCCAATGCATCCATCGCCCGCGCGATGCCGCCGATGCCGATGACCGGCACACTCACTTCCTGAACCACCTGATGGACCAAACGCACCGCAACCGGACGGATCGCCGGCCCGGACAGGCCGCCGATGGTGTTGGCCAACCGCGGCTTACGGGTTTTGACGTCGACGGCCATCCCGGTCAAGGTATTGATCAGACTGATCGCATCGGCACCGGCATCTTCAACCGCCCGGGCGGTCACCCGGATATCGGTGACATTGGGCGTCAGCTTGACGATCAGCGGTTTGCTGGTGCGTTTGCGAACCAGTGAAACCACTTCGTGAGCTGCATCGCAGTCGGTACCGAAGACAATGCCGCCATGCTTGACGTTCGGGCAGGAAATGTTCATCTCCAGACCAGCCACGCCGGGCACATCATCGAGCCGGGCAGCGACCTCGGCGTACTCTTCCTGGGTGTTGCCGAAAAAATTGACAATGACCGGTGCATTGATCTGTTCCAGAAACGGCATCTTGTGACGAACAAACGCATCAACACCGACATTCTGCAGGCCGATTGCATTCAGCATACCGCTGACCGTCTCGCAGATGCGCGGGGTGTTGTTGCCCGCCTTGGGGTTGAGCGACAGCCCTTTGGTGACAATCGCTCCGAGTTGATTGAGATCGAGGTAGGGCGCATATTCTTCGCCATAGCCAAAGGTTCCCGAAGCCGGCATGACCGGATTCTTCAATTTCAGGCCGGCGATTTCCACAGCCATCCGTGGGCGCCTGGTTGTTGATTCTGGCAGTTGGATTTCAGCCATTATTTGCACCCTCCACATTCACTTTCTGTCTCGTCCAGACGTGTCCAATCGAGCTGTTCGGCGCGAAATACCGGGCCATGCTTACAGGTGCAGAGATAACGCGGTTCGGCATCGCTATGCCCTGCCCCCTTGACCACGCAGCCAAGACAGGCACCAACCCCACAAGCCATCAGGGCTTCAAGGGAGACCTGCAGCGGGGTTTTATGTTCCGCGCAAATTTTCTGCACGGCGTCGATCATCGGCATGGGACCACAGGCAAAGACCGCCGCCTGGGGATATTTCATCAGCTTACGCTCCAGGACCTGGGTCACCAGGCCCGCCTCGCCAAGGCTGCCATCCTCGGTAGAGACGTAGGTTTCGACACCCAAACGCTCAAACTCGGTAACAGCGATGATATCTTCACGGGTCCGTCCCCCCATCAACAAGCGGACCCTGGAGGACTTAACCAACTCTTCCGCCAGCATAAACAACGGCACCAGGCCGATACCACCACCGACCAGGATTTTCTCTTCAGCCGGATCGCCCAGCTCAAAACCACGCCCCAGAGGGCCCAATAATTCGATTCGGTCGCCTTCATGCAACTCCTGCATGATTTCGGTGCCGCTGCCAACCACCTTATAAATAATTTCGATATACTCCTTGGCCGGCATGCCATCACAATCGGCCGGCAGGCAACCGATCCGGAAGATTCCGAAGGGCCGGCGCAGCAGCGGTGGCAGGGCGCGTTGGACGCGGAACATGATAAATTGCCCGGGGCTGGCCATTTTGTGGTAATCCGGCGCCAGGATTCGCATCCGGTAGTAATGAGGCGCGATCTCCTGATTGGACAGGATGATCGTTTTGTAATTCTTCATTCTAGCTGCTCCTTCGCAGACTCCTGCTCTTAAAAACTAACAGAGACTATTTATTCTACATCCAAGACCATGAGCAAAGCATCTTCACCATCTCGGTAATATTCTGGCCGCGAACCGCTGATTATAAAGCCCCGCCGCTGATAAACTGAAATTGCCGCCTGGTTACTGGCGCGAACCTCCAGCCAGGCCCGGACCAGCCCCTGCCTTTGACAATACTGCAGGCAATGCTCAAGTAAGCGTGCCGCAATGCCCTGCCGGCGCCAAGCCGGTGAAGTGGCCACATTAAGGATCTGCATCTCTCCGGCGATAAGCCAATAGCAGAGGTAGCCAGCCAGTTCGTCTTGCCAGCGACATAATTCAAGATGAGCGCAAGGGTTTTCGAGTTCCTGCTGAAATTGAGCAAGAGTCCAGGGATGCGGATAACAGGCCTTTTCTATCCGCACGACGTCCGGCAGATCCTGCAACCGGCAGGAAAACATCTGAAATCTACTTTTTTGCATTTCGGGTTTGATAAAAAACGGATGAAGATCTCTGTTTTCGTGCTAAAATTGGCCAACTTCCCCGCAGACGCTCCGGATATTTTACATTCCGCTTCCGCGTAACCGCTGTGGGAGTTCTAACATATTTCCTTCTGTCGATACAGATAAAGATAATCATCCCGAACCTCTCAGGAGACTGTCGGGCTTGTCATGAATCGACTGCAAAATCGCCTGATCGGCCCAGATTTCCGACAATTTTCGACAAATAGCCCTGCTATTCGCTCTCAAATTCTCGAACATCTGGTTTCGAACAGCCCATTTTTCGTTTCCATCCAGAAAGACCGACAGCCTCCTAGCAACCCGATCAACGGTTGACAAAGGTGGCGGCGGGTGCTCTAATGCCCGGCCATTTACCAGTGAGGAGAAACAGTTTTGAGCGACAACAAACCGATCACCTATAAGGATGCTGGCGTCGACATCGACGCAGGCAACCGTTTTGTCGACCTGATCAAGCCGCTGGTCAAGCAAACGTCCCGACCGGAAGTGCTGACCGACATCGGTGGTTTTGGCGGACTTTTTTCGCTGAACAGCAGCAAGTACAAGCGCCCAACTCTGGTGTCAGCAACCGACGGCGTCGGCACCAAGCTCAAGCTGGCTTTTATGCTCGACAAACACGACACGGTCGGTATCGATCTGGTGGCCATGTGTGTCAATGACATCATTGTCCAGGGGGCCGAACCGCTCTTCTTTCTTGACTACCTTGCAACCGGCAAACTGGCGCCGGAAAAGGCAGTTGATATTGTCAAGGGCATCGCTGACGGCTGCAAGCAGGCAGGCTGCGCGCTGCTTGGCGGCGAAACGGCCGAAATGCCCGGCATGTATTCTGAAGGTGAATATGACCTGGCCGGCTTCGCGGTCGGGGTGGTCGACAACACCAACATTATCGATGGCTCCAGTATCACCAAAGGTGACCAGATTATCGGTATCGCCTCTTCCGGACTCCACTCGAACGGCTTTTCCCTGGCGCGAAAGGTCTTTCTGGAGAAGATGCAACTGAGCCTTGACACAATTCCGCCGGAGCTTGACAAACCCCTGGGTGAAGAGCTTCTCACCCCGACCCGCATCTACGTCAAGAGCATCCAGAACCTGATGCGCGATTTTAACATCAAAGGGATCGCGCACATCACCGGCGGCGGCATCCTGGAAAATCTGCCCCGGGTCCTGCCCCATCACTGCAAGGCGATTATCGATCGACAGAGCTGGGAAAAGCCGACCATTTTTGAAATGTTGCGCGAAGGTGGCAATATACCCGAAGAAGAGATGTACCGGACCTTCAATTATGGCATCGGCATGATATTGGTGGTTCCAGCGACAGAAGTCGAGGATATCGTTGGCCGCCTGGCCGGCCTGAATGAACGCGCCTACCTGCTCGGTGAAATTATTCAGACTGAGGATGATGCGGCACAGGTTGTGCTCAACTAGGTGAACGGGACAATCAATGGCGACCAGAAAATTACGCTTGGGTGTACTCGCATCCGGAGGCGGTACCAACCTGCAATCGATTATCGATAATTGCCAAGAGCAAAAAATCGATGCCGAAATTGTCCTGGTCCTCTGCAACAACCCTGATGCCCGCGCCCTCGAAAGAGCCGAAAAGGCTGACTTGCCCCATTTATGCATCAATCATCGCGATTTTTCCGACCGGCAGAGCTTTGATCAGGCGGTGGTTGCCGCACTTCGGGAAGCTGATGTCGAACTGGTCGTGCTGGCCGGATTCATGCGAATCATCTCAGAGGTTTTTCTTGAGGCGTTTCCGCAAAGAATCATCAACATCCACCCAGCCCTGCTCCCCGCGTTTCCCGGTCTGCACGTCCAACGTAAAGCGCTTGAATACGGCGCGCGTTTTTCCGGCTGCACTGTTCACCTGGTCGACAATGGCATAGACACCGGGCCGATCATCCTGCAGGCGGTGGTACCAATCTTCGCTGATGACGATGAAGCCAGCCTTTCGGCCCGCATTCTTGAGCAGGAGCACATCATTTATTCACAGGCCATCCAATTGTTTGCCGAAGATCGAATTCAAATCGTTGGGCGGCAGGTTAAAATCAGTGGCGCGAAGGCGACTGATGAAACCCTGGTCAACCCCACCTTTTGAGTTTTGCCGATGAGCACCCCGGTACTAGTCAGCAGCTGCCTGCTCGGATTGGCCACCCGTTACGATGGCAGCGATAGTGATTGTCAGGATCTGCACCGCTATCTGCAGCGCAACGACCTGCAGGCGATTCCGGTCTGCCCGGAACAGCTTGCCGGCTTGCCGACGCCGCGCAGGAAATGCTGGTTTACAGCAGGGGATGGCGCTGGCCTGCTCCAGGGAGAGGGACAGCTCTGCGATGAGGAGGGACGCAATTTGGGAGCAGCCTTTCTTCGCGGAGCAGAACAGGTGCTTAAATGTGCCACCCTGACCGGCTGCCGAACCGCCATCCTGAAGCAGCGGAGCCCTTCCTGCGGCACCCGCAGGATTTATCGCAATGGTGAGTTGGTGCAAGGACTGGGGGCGACTGCAGCCCTGCTAAAAAGCAAGGGCTTCAGGCTGCTGAGCGAGGATGATTTGAGCGAAGAATCCGGTTAAAAAAATTTGCATCACCTAGGAAAATATGTTAACAATGCGCGTTCGAAACTTTCAGGAGGACGAGAGATGGCAAGAGAATGTGAAATCTGCGGGAAAAAGCCCGTTACCGGTAATAATGTCAGCCACGCACACAACAAAACCAGAACTGTCTGGAAGCCCAATCTGCAAAAGGTTCGGGCCGTCCAAAACGGTTCGGTGAAAAGTATCAAAGTCTGCACCCGCTGCATCCGTTCGGGCAAGGTTCAAAAGGCGGTCTGATTTTTCTTGCTGACCGTCAGCACAGAGTAAAAAAGGGGTAGCCCCAAGAGGCTGCCCCTTTTTTCGTTTCAGCATTTTTCCATGGTTTCTAGCCGCAGTATGCGACCGCATCGACCTCAACCATAGCCCCTTTGGGCAAGGCGGCGACTTGAACCGTTGCCCGGGCAGGTGCAGTTCCGCCACAGTAACCGGCATAGATTTCGTTGACGGTTGCGAAATCACCCAGGTCGGTAAGGTAAATCGTGGTTTTAACCACGGCGGAAAAATCAACACCGGCCGCGGCCAGCACCTGGGACAGATTATCCAAAACCTGCCTGGTCTGTTCGGTAATGCCACCAGCAACCATCTCACCGGTTTCCGGCAACAACGGAATCTGCCCGGAGCAGAACAGGTAATCTCCCGCCTGCACAGCCTGCGAATAGGGTCCAATGGCTTGCGGCGCCGCATCACTTGCAATCTTTTTCACACCCATATCTTCCTCCTCTGCTGCGCTCAGCTGCGCATCCGTTCAACCTTTTTGACCCCTTTAACCTTTTTCACCTCGCGAATGACCTCGTTCAGATGCTCGAGATTTCGCACATCAACCTCAAACAAGTTAACCCCTTTGCGATCACCTGAGGAGCTGACATTGGCGCTGACAATATTGGCATCGGCATTGGTGATGGCCCCAGAAATCCCGACCAGCATCCCCTTCTGATCACTGCAGACCACCTGAATTTTAACCGGACGGGTGGTCTTGCGCTGCATATCCCACTCAACATCAATCCGGCGATCAGGATCGCTTGCCAGCACCTGGCCGCAATCGATCGCATGGACCGTCAGCCCGCGCCCCCGGGTAATAAATCCAGTCACCGGCTCTCCAGGCAGCGGGTTACAGCAATTGGCAAATCGAACCATCAGATCATCAATGCCGTCGATCCGGATCGCACTGGTGGACTTCTTACGACTGAACTTACCCAACACCTTGCCGAAGGCTCCGGACTTCGGCTGGGGAGTCTTGATATCCTCCCGAGGCAAGACATGGGCCACGACCTGACCGGCAGAGAGCTTACCATAGCCGACCGAGGCCAACAGATCATCGGTGCCCCGATAGCCCAACTCGCTCACAGCCAAGGCAAAGGCATCCAGCCCCAGGGCCCTGCGTAAACTGTACTGATGCTTGCGCAACTCCTTCTCAAGCAGTTCGCGCCCCAGTTCAATGCTCTTCTCTCGCTGTTCGGCCTTGACCCACTGACGAATCTTATTGCGTGCCTTGGAGGTTTTGACAAAGGCCAGCCAGTCCTTGCTAGGGGTATGACCTTTTGCGGTCATGACCTCGACAATATCGCCGTTCTTCAGCTTGGTTTTGAGAGGACAAAGCTTCCCGTTGATGCGCGCACCGACGCACTGGCTGCCGATATCGGTGTGCACCGCATAGGCGAAATCGATTGGGCAGGACCCCAGCGGCAATTCTTTCACATCGCCATTGGGAGTAAAAACGTAGACCTCTTCCGGAAAGAGGTCGATGGAAGAACTCTTGGAATGCTCCCGTGCGTTGCTGACGTCCCTCTGCCACTCAAGCAGCTGACGCAACCAGCCAAAGCGCTGATCATCTCTGCCGCTGGCTGAGACAACACCACCTTCCTTGTACTTCCAGTGAGCTGCGACCCCCTCCTCAGCGATCCGGTGCATTTCATGGGTGCGAATCTGCACTTCCATCCGTTCACCGAACGGACCAATCACCGTCGTATGCAAGGACTGGTACATATTCGCCTTGGGCATGGCGATATAATCCTTAAAGCGGCCAGTGATCGGCTTCCAGGTGGCGTGAATCAGCCCAAGCACTTCATAACATTCGCGCACTGAGTTGACCAGAATCCGAAAGGCAGTCAGGTCGTATATCTGATCAAGGTCGACCCCGGTCCGCTCCATTTTTTTATAGACCGAATAAAAATGCTTATAGCGCCCCGTAACCTCGCCCTTGACCGCACCCTCCGCCAGCAGATCGCGAATCCGCTCAGCGACCTGATCGACGTACTTATTGCGCTCTTCCTTCTGCGCCGTGATCCGGCTGGCCAGATCGGCATATTTTTCCGGCTCAAGAAACCGTAGGGAGAGATCCTCAAGTTCACTTTTCAGCCAGCTGATCCCCAATCGATTGGCAAGGGGGGCATAGATTTCCAAAGTCTCCCGGGCATAATCGACCTGTTCGGTTTGAGGACGATGACCAAGGGTGCGCATATCGCTCAAACGGTCGGCCAGATAGACCAGAATGACACGTAAATCACGCGCCATAGAGACAAACATTTTTCGGAAGCTTTCAACCTGCTGCTGGTTGCTTTTCCGGTAGGGAATACTGCTGATTTTCTGGCCGGTTTCCAGCAGAGCCAAAACTTCTGCGCCAAAACTGCTGGAGAGTTCCTCGCGGTCGACCTTGCCGGTCTGTAGGACATCGTGCAAGAGGCCGACGACCAACGCCGTCTCGTCAACCTTGAGCCTGGCCAGAATTGAGGCCACTTCAAGGGCATGTTGCAGGTAGTCGTCCCGGCCGGGCGCATCTTCTCCCTGATGGGCGCGCACGGCACACTGGTAAGCCCGATTCAGCAAGCCCACATCGAGTTGGGGATTACCGGTGCGAGCTTGCTCAAGAATAGATTCGATTGAAATCATTGACGCGTCTGCCAGATCCTGGAATTCTTAGGATACAGGTGGGCGAAAAGAAAGGGGGTCGCTCCCTCCGCTGGTGCCGAGGGAGCGATACTATCTATTTTCCATCCGGAAACGGCCCTTTTTCGCAATCTCTGCGTCAATCTGCGACCTTGCTTGTGCGGCGTACAATGTACGCCTCCGCGCAATGCCTTGATTTCCTTGACCTTGCAAAAAATTGCTCGCTTCCAATCTGGAAACCTCACAGTGGCATCCGGAGTTTCCGGATGCTCACTATCTAAGAGCGTTTTCGGGTCGGGATTTTAAATTCAACCTTATTTTCAGCGATCTCACGCAACGCCACAACAACTTTTTTATTATTCGCTTTGTTGTCGATCATCGGCTCTGCCCCCTTATAAAGTTGCTTCGAGCGTTTGGCAGCAACCATGGCCAGCAGAAATCGATTGGGAATAACCTCTAAACAGTCTTCAACTGTAACACGTGCCATCTATTCATTCTCCATTGCTAAGAAACTATCGAGCAGAGCCTTATTGCGACTGGCGCGATTTCGCTCTGCAGTAACAATTGCACTTAACTGCTCAAGTGCAATCTGAAAATCATCGTTAACAACCAGATAATCATACCAGCCAGCTTGAGAAATTTCCTGCTCAGCATTTTGCAGCCGGCGGCGAATCACCTCTTCACTGTCGGTGTCACGGCCACGCAGGCGTTTTTCCAGTTCTTGCAGATCGGGCGGCAGAATAAAAATGAAAACACCTTGCCGGTAGTTCTTCTTCAGCTGTGCGGCCCCCTGACAATCGATGTCGAGCAGCAGGTCGATCCCCTCTGCAGCACCTTGCCTGAGAACCTCCAGCGAGGTCCCGTACATATTGCCGTGGACTTCGGCCCATTCCGCCAGCTGGCCCTCGTCAACCATGCCCTGGAACACAGGCTGTGAGACAAAATGGTAATCGACCGAGTCCTGCTCGCCGTAACGCTTTTGCCGCGTGGTGAACGATATAGACTGACGCAAATCTGAAAATCTGTCAATCAATTCTCGACACAAGGAGGTTTTGCCAGCCCCTGACGGAGCCGAGACAACAAACAGAACACCTTCTCGGCCTGCACTCTTACTCAATATTCTGAACCTGCTCACGAATTTTTTCCAGTTCGGACTTCAAGGTTACCACCTGCCTGGTCAATTCGGCATCGTTCGACTTGGATCCCATGGTGTTTGCCTCGCGGTTTAACTCCTGAACAAGAAAATCCATCTGGCGGCCGACAGGCTCCGTTTCGATAAGTAAGCCGCGAAATTGTTCGAGGTGGCTGCGGAACCGAACGACCTCCTCACTGATATCGCACCGATCGGCAAAAATGGCAATTTCCTGGGCGACCCGTTGGGGATCATCAGCATCATCACCGTAACGTGCCAGGCGATCCTTCAGCTTCTGCTGCCACTCGAGAGGAACCTGGGGGGCCCGCGCTGCGATTTTCTCCAGAAGTTGGGAGAGCAGATCAAGGCGCTGTGAAATATCGGTTTCCGTTGCCGCCCCCTCCAACTGGCGCATACTGACCAGAGCGTTCAACGCGCCTTCCAACGCTTGACTTAAACACTCCGCCAAGTCCTGCTCCTCGACGTTCGCCTCCTCAAGAATCAGGACATCCTTCTGGGCACTCAGCAGGCTAAGAGACAGGTCATCCTGCAGAGCGTAATCCCTGGCAAGGGTACGAAAAACCTCGACATAGGCATCAACCAGAGGGCGATTGATGACCGGCTGCGCCGATACCTTATCGGTCGTCTCCTGAGTAATGAATATGTCGATTTTACCCCGCTTCAGCACCGCAGCAACCTGCTTCTTTATCTGCGTTTCCAGTGGCATGAGCAGGCGGGGGGCCTTGATATTGATATCGCCGTAGCGATGATTGACCGCTTTTACCTCCACCGTAAAGGCCAGCCCATTGATCTCGGCCCGGCCACGGCCGTAGCCAGTCATACTTTTTATCATGTCAAATCCTGAGGTTATTGGTGAATTGCGGTGGCCGGATGCGGAATGATTTTCGCTTTCTGCTTGTGCTCCACCGGTTGATATTCGGGCACGATATCCTGCAAACCAGTTCGCACTGCCTCTAAATCTAACTCTTTGGCGGAAAGAATCAAACGATCAATTTTCTGAATGAGTTCGTTTCGGGCAGAGGGAGCGCAACTGGCGACACAAATTTTTTCATGGTGAGTGGGTAGCGCCCCCTCTTCGTCCAGCAGCAACTCTTCATAGAGCTTTTCCCCTGGCCGCAAACCAGTATAGACAATCTCAATATCCTCATGGGGCTGCAAGCCGGACAGACGGATCAACTCCTCGGCCAGGGTGGCAATCTTAACCGGTTCCCCCATATCAAACAAATAGATCTCACCGCCCTGCCCCATACTGCCGGCCTGAAGAACCAATTGGGTCGCTTCTGGAATCGTCATGAAAAAGCGGGTAACTTCTGGGTGAGTGACCGTAATCGGCCCACCGTTCTTGATCTGCTCTTTGAATGTCGGGATCACGCTGCCATTGCTTCCCAAAACATTGCCAAACCTGGTCGTTACAAAGCGGGTCTTGCTAATTTTAGCCAATGACTGCACATAAAGCTCAGCGGTCCGCTTACTTGCCCCCATAACATTGGTGGGCCGAACAGCCTTGTCGGTGGAGACCATGACAAAGGTCTCAACACCTACACTCGCTGCCGCATCAGCCAAAATCCGCGTTCCACGCACGTTGTTGTTCACCGCTTCGGCAGGATTGATCTCCATCATCGGCACATGCTTGTAGGCAGCGGCATGAAAGACAACTTCTGGCATTTGCTCGTCAAAAATAACCTCAACCCGTGCGGGGTTACGGATATCGCCGATGATAGGAACAATGTGAATATCTGGGGTGGTTTTTGACAGCTCCTGCTCAATCAGAAACAGCGGTGTTTCTGCGTTTTCAAACAGGATTAGCTTACTCGGATTAAAGTTAGCAACCTGACGGCAGATTTCGCTGCCGATACTTCCACCGGCACCGGTAATCAGCACCCGTTTGCCATATATATAGTTGCTAATCTGCGCCTGGTCTAGACTGATCGGTTTGCGACCAAGCAGGTCATTCAGGTCGACATCGCGGACCTGCTGAATCGAGACACGTCCGTCGATCAAGGCGCCGACTCCGGGAAGGGTTTTGAATTTAACGTCGAGGGAAAGGCAGCGGTCGACAATAGCCCGGATCTGATTACCGGTCGCCGAAGGGATGGCAATGATGATTTCGTCGATGTCATCACGCTTAACGATTTTTGCCAGACTCTCTGTAGTACCAAGGACCTTGACACCCTGAAAAAAGGTCTTCTGCTTTTTCGGGTCATCGTCAATAAACCCGACCAGATCATATTCCAGGCGCCGATTGCCGCGCACCTCCCGGGCGATCATCTGCCCGGCGTCGCCAGCGCCGACGATCAGAATCTTTTTTGCCGGAACGCCCTCTTCCGTAAACATGGGAAGATAATTTTCCCGGAAGGCTCGGGTGGCGAAACGCAGCCCCCCCATGAGCAGAAAACAGAAGATGCCATCCAAAACCAAGACCGAGCGCGGAATGCTGACCATCCGGTAAACCAACACCACATAAAGCACAAACGCGAGCGAGGCGAGAATGTTGGCTTTGACGATCTGCACCAGATCCGCCATGGAAACATAGCGCCACCATCCCCGAAACAGGCCGAAACAGCCAAAGATGCTTAGCTTGATGACCAAAACCGCTGGGGCCAACTGGGCAAGGCGGTCCCAGTCGATCTTGGTGGGGTTGAAATCGAATCGGACGGCATAAGCCAAACCGATGGATGCCAATACCACCATGAACTGGATGATTAGGATAAAAATAAAGCGCTTCTTGGACTGCAGCAAGCTACCCTCCATCACTCAAAAGGAAAGGGGAAAAACCAAATGTTCCTATCGGGCTGCCTGCATCATGATTTTCTTTATAATTGAGGTGGTTTTCCCGATTTCCGCATCTGTCAATGTTGGATGAACCAGAAACATCAGGCTGGTTTCGCCCAGCTCTTTTGCTGCCGGCAAGCGCACCTCAGGCTTCCACCCGGTGCCCTCGAAGGCCTTTTCCAAATAGACCTCTGAGCAGGATCCGGAAAAACAGGGCACTCCTTCGTCAATGATCGCCTGCATAATTTTGTCACGGTCCCACCCGGTCTTCAATTGTTCCGGTTGGACAAACGCGTAACATTTGTACCAAGCATGCTCTATATCCACCGGGGGCATGGGAATTCTAAACCCCGGCAGGCTATGAACTGTCTCCAAAATCGCCAGAACATTTTCCCTCCGGCGCTGGTGCCACTGCGGCATTCTCTGAAGTTGGATGCGGCCAATGGTCGCCTGCATTTCCGTCATCCGCAGGTTGGTGCCAAAAGATTCATGCAACCAGCGAAAACCTGGTGGATGTTCTCTATTATAGACCGCATCCCAGGACTTGCCATGGTCCTTGTATGACCACATCCTCGACCAAAGTTCGCGGTCATCGGTGGTGACCATGCCCCCTTCACCACCGGTGGTCATGATCTTATCCTGACAGAATGACCAGCAACCGACATGACCAATGGAACCTACACTCCGGCCCTTATAGCGGGCACCATGGGCCTGGGCGCAGTCCTCTATGACGTACAGATCATGCGCTTGCGCCAACTCCATGATGGCGTCCATCTCGCATGGCCAGCCGGCCAGGTGAACGCAAACGATCGCCTTGGCCCTTGAGGTAAGGACAGGGCGGATCGACTCTGCGGTAATGTTCTGGCTGGCGCGATCGACATCGGCGAAAATGGGGATAGCTCCTGCGGTCACAATCGATGAGACAGAGGCGAGAAAAGTCCGACTGGTGACGATCACCTCGTCGCCGGGCCCCACGCCCACTGCCTTAAGCGCCAGATCCAGGGCAACGGTTCCGTTAGCCACAGCGACGGCATGCTCCGTTTCGGCAAAAGCGGCAAATTCTATTTCGAACTGCCGTCCTTCCTGTCCGGTCCAGTAGTTAACTTTATTTGAAAGAATGACTTTCTGTACAGCTTCAGCTTCTTCTTTTGTAAAAGAAGGCCATGGGGAAAAATTTGTATTCAACATAGAACCTAAAAACTACCTCATCTCAGTTGCAGGAACACCGGAAACGGTGACATTATTAGAGACATCTTTTACAACTGCCGCACCTGCAGC
Source organism: uncultured Desulfuromonadales bacterium (assembly GCA_947259715.1). Lineage (GTDB taxonomy): Bacteria > Desulfobacterota > Desulfuromonadia > Desulfuromonadales > Geopsychrobacteraceae > Malonomonas. The sequence continues at coordinate 1,632 of CAMYNR010000182.1, read as the reverse complement.
AATCATCGCATTTGCACCAATAGTGATTTGCTGCCGAACAACTGACCCGATTCCCACCCAACTAAGATCACCGACCCTAACCTCCCCAGCAAGATGAGCTCCAGGTGAGACATGAACACCATCACCAAGATAGCAGTCATGATCGATGGTTGCTCCAGTATTGACGATGCAAGCGAGACCAAGCTGGGTATCGACATTGATCACTGCACCAGCCATGACAACTGTCCCAACATTAAGCTGAACATATCTACTGATGGTTGCCTCAGGGTGGATAACGTTCACCAGAGGAGCCCCCCTGGACAATAATACTTCACTTTTCTCAAAACGAATTGAATTATTGCCTATCCCAACGATAACACCATCATACTCCTCGAGTTGGGCTAACAAGTCCCGAAAAGTTCCCAGAATAGACCAATTACTAACGTTATCACCGATAGATCGATTATCATCATAGAAACTGACTACCCAACCACAATGTTCAGCAGCATCCGCAACGACCTTACCGTGCCCGCTGGCACCGAAAACTGCTAATCGCTTCACTTATCATTTCCTTCAAATTTTTCTGATGTCACATGTTCCGGAGAAGAAACACCGTCACGTTGCAAGACCTTTGCAACGGTTTTAAAAAGTATTCGAATGTCCAGCCAGAAGGAGTGATTCTCCACATACCAGATGTCAAGTTCAAACTTTTCCTGCCAACTTAAATTATTCCGACCATTTATCTGCGCCCACCCAGTAATACCGGGAACCACATCATGCCTTCGCATCTGACGATCACTATACAAAGGTAAATACTCCATCAAAAGTGGACGCGGCCCGACAAGGCTCATATCACCTTTAAGGACATTCCAAAGTTGGGGAATTTCATCCAGACTGCTTTTTCGAAGCACATGGCCGATCTTTGTCAAACGCTCGGCGTCCCCCACTCCAAGGAGGCCATCTTCTGATGGCTCTCTCATAGTGCGAAATTTATAAACATCGAATGGCCTACTTTTATAGCCAGGACGAGATTGTCTGAAAAAAATTGGTTGGCCAAGATCAAAATAAACGACAGCCGCAATAACTAGCCCAAATGGCATAACGATGCTCAAGACAAGAAATGATGAAATTATATCAAAAAATCTTTTCATTTTAGAAAAACAACATTCTTGACTAAAATTTTCGACCCATCAAACACTTCAAATGTCACAAGACGGCCCCCTTCGACTGACTTAATTGCCATTATAAAAAGGTAAAAAACAATAGAGGCTTCAAAAAACCGTAGTCAATTTTGCCTTATAGTAGAATACACCTTATTATATTCTGCTGAAATGGTGTCCCAATTAAACAAAGAAGATTTCTCGACCGCACTCTTTGATAAAACTTCATATTCAGATATGATTTTAACTATTGCACTTTTAAGGTTTTCAACTGTCTTTGGATTAATTGCATACCCCACTTCCCCAGGCCGGAACCAGCCATCAAAGCCCTCCCCCGCACTGAAAACAACCGGCAGCCCTTGAGATAAGGCTTCAGGATAAACAAGACCAAAGGTGCAAAAGAGCAAGACCTTTCATCTCTGCGCTATCCCTGAATCGGAATAAACCGATAGAAAAACATGGTGATCGGTCCCAGCAGGCTGAACATGAGCAT
>CAMYNR010000181.1 GCA_947259715.1 uncultured Desulfuromonadales bacterium | reverse complement strand
ACGACAAGGAAAGCGACAGCGAGGATGGAGATGACGACAAACAAGACTGGGAAAAAAAGAAGAGCACGTCATGGACAAATCTCTGGTCGTGGAAACGCTGATCAAGTAACCTTGTATATCAACTCTGATATGCCCTAAAAAGCATATCGGCAATCAGAGGGGCCCTTCGCGGGGCCCCTCTTTACTTCCGGAGTTTCAATTGTCCAAACATAGTCATCGTTTTATCACCTGGCTGCTCTTTTTCCTCATTGCCGGCGGCTATCTGGTTATGGCTCGCTACTTTCCCTTTGCCTATATCGTTGCCACCTACGAAGACCTGGTCGGCGAATGGGCTCAGGTTTATTTCTTTGCCGCCACCATGCTGCTGGCGTTGACCCACGCCCTGCTGCATGAACGCTTCCGGCTGTTTTTCAGTGTCCTGGCCCTGGCCTGCTTTTATGTCGCGGGTGAAGAGATCTCCTGGGGGCAGCGGATTTTTGAGATTTCGACGCCAGATTTTTTCGAGCAGCACAATCTGCAAAAAGAAACCAACCTGCACAATTTTTTTACCGGTCCGATCACCACCTGGATTAAAACCGCGCTGGAATATGCCATCGCTGCAGGGCTGGTCTGTTACGGGCTGCTCTATCCCCTGGCGCTTAAATTGAAGGTGCGCATCGCCCAGTGGCTGGAAAAGCTCGGACTGCCGGGCCCGCCGCTGTTTCTCTTTCCCTTTTTCGTTCTCAGCGCCTGGCTGGAGCTGGGCCCTTTTCGCTTCAACGAGGCGGAGGTCGCCGAAATCCTTATTCCCGCCGGATTGGCGATCATGATTCTTTGCGCTCTCTTCGCCCGGGAAAATTACCTGGAAGAGGATGAGTACAATTTTGCGCCGCCCCAGGCAAAAAAGCTGTCAGGTTTTATCCTGCTGCTGGTCATCGGCGTTGGTTTGCTGGCCGCTGGCACCACCTGGGCCTGCTACTCAACACCCCACTTGCGGGAGCGGATCGAAAGTCGCTACCTGAACGGGGTGGAGAAATTTGCCGGCCGCTACAAACGGGTTGAAATCTGGGACCAGGCGATAGAACTGTACCGCTATGTGCAGGTCCGCGAACCCTGGCGACCGTCCCTGCACCGCAACCTTTACCGCTGCTACGCAGAGCTGGATGACCATGAACTGATGCAGCAGGAGATTGCCCAGGCGATCGCCATCGACCAACAGCGCCTGGAAGAAAAGTCCGACAGCATCACCGCGCATGTCTCAATGGCGCGCAATTTTTTTCTTGTCGATGATGACCAGACCGCAACTGACTTCCTGCAACGTGGCCTGGTCGTGGCTCTGGCCAAGCAGCAGCAGGACCCCGAAAGTTCGAGCACCGCCTACTGGTTGGGAAAAATTTATCAGTTGCTCGACCAGCCGGAGGAAGCTTACCGGGCCTATCAGCAAGCGTTTGAGCTCAAGCCGAACCGCCTCAAATACCGAAAAGCGCTGATGAGGATGGAACGGGACGGATTTGCTCCTCCGGCCGCTGAATAATGGCCAGGCTCGATGGCAGATAAATCGCCTCTTTTCGGCAGCAGATGGTGGCTCACCCTGGCGCTTTTCTGCCTGGTTTGCCTCCCGCCGTACAGCGCCCATGGACAAAGCGGCCTGGTCGATTTCATCGTCGACAACCCGACCAGCAGTGAAGAGCTGTTCCCCTGGGGGCGCGGCCGGATGGCCAGCCTTGCCGATCGATCCGGGTTTCTCTACCGCACCCGCGGTTTTCAGGATTGGCTTTACCTGGTCGATAACAGCGGCAACGAAGCCCATATCCGCCTGCCCGACCAGTACAGCAGGAACGATCGCGCCGAAGCGGAATATATTTTCAGCGACGCCGACAACCTCTGGGTCTGGTCGGGAATCTTCGGCTCAGCCAAACTGCGTCATTACCGGCTCCTGGGTGCAGGCCCCCTGCCTGATAAGGCCATTCTGGTTTCGACCACCGCCATCGGCGACGCCAACTCTCGCCCCGCCGGGCTGATCCCCTTGGCCAGCGGCGGATTTTTAGGAGTCTGGTACCAATTTGCCTATCACGCCGACCGCCGCCTTGAGCTCGGTTTTATTTACCGACCACCCGCCGGCGAGTTAAAAGTCTATTTTCCCTTGCCGGTAAAAGGGGCAGAGGGAAACATTGTCGCCAGCCGATTCTCTCTGGCGCAACACCCGGCTGATGACAGCATCTGGGTCTTCTTTAAACGGGACAGTTACCATGAGATCAGCGCCATCCACCTGAGCGAAACGAAAGCATCGCTGAAGGTCGATTGGGTGCTGAGCGACTTTATCAGCCAGCGGGACGGCCTGCATGGCCCGGAAGGCGAGTTTCCCTACCTGGTCGCCGCTGCCGACCGGCAGCGCAAGACCCTGCGCCTGGCCTACCAGAACCGCAACACCCAGCTCTTTTATCTTGCCGATTCAACCGGCCGCTATCTCAAAGGCAGCTGCCCGCCACCAGAGAAGGGGGCTCTGGAACCGGCTTTCTTCTCCAAAGGGGCGCACCTCAGCCTGGCGGAAATTGCCGCCGACGGCAGTCTTTCTTTTCAGACCTTTCCAACCTATGTCGAACGGACCCGCTACTTCGGTTTTTCCGTGACAGACAGACTCTGGCTGGCTTTCCAGCCGGTCGATTGCAGCATGACCAGCTTCGACAGTTTGCAGCGCAGCGGCAAAATCTACCTGAGCCACTACACTGGCCGCTGGTCCAAGCCGGCCCTGCTGGGGCAATTGGACGAAAGCAAGGATTATTATGCCGCCCCGCTGCTGTTTCACGCCCAAAAGCCCGAATTTGTCATGCGCCTCAGGGACAACAAGGTGCATCACTTTATCGGTGATTGAACGTCAGCCCGGTCGAGGGCGAATCGATCCGCAGCCAAGATGCCAACCCCCTTTCAGGTCAGTCACTTTTTTAAAAATTCCTTCCTCACTCGAACCTGAAAGCCCTAAACATCCATTTAAAATCATTCAGCAATATCGCGCCACAACAGAAAAGCACTGATCCGTCACAAAAATTAGTTAAAACAAATATTGACCCACCTACCCGCCTGTGTAATTATATTCTTCTAATTTTAAAAGAGGGGGGGCCACTAAATGAAGAGGGAGACGCCTATGGCCTGGATTAACAAGATGTCGCTTGCAGGAAAAATCGGCGCCAGTTTTTTACTGCTTCTTGCCGTTTTGCTCGGTTTCGGTCTCTGGACCTACAGCTTCAGCAAAACTGTTCGCCTGGAGAGCATCCAGCTTTTGGAAGAAAGTCAGCCTTTTGCTGCCCTGGCGGAGCAGATGAGCCGCGACATCATTCAGGTTCAGCAGTGGCTGACCGATATTTCGGCGACCCGGGCCCGGGACGGACTGGACGACGGCTTTGCCGAAGCGCAGGCAAGTTACCAGTCTTTTGTAGAGGGATTGAACCAGTTCGAAGAGATGTACCGCGAGGAGGATGACGCTGCCCACCTGCAGCAAATTGCAGAGCTGAAGGAGCGGGTTGCTTCATATTACAGCGTCGGAAAGAAAATGGCCCAGAGCTACATCGATCAAGGCCCGTCCGGCGGCAACAAAATCATGGCGGAATTCGATGCCGCGGCAGAGTCCTTAACCGAGGCGCTGACCCCCTTCCTGAAACAGCAGACCGCCGAACTGCGCACCGCTCTTGAGCGGATGGAAAGCCAGGCCGGCAGACTGCAAAATGGCGTTATCCTTATCTGTCTCCTGCTCACGGTCGTTTTTATCCTGGTCGGCTGGCTGCTGACCCGCTCCATCGCCAAGCCGATGGCGAAAACCGTCAGCATGCTCAAAGAACTGGAAAACGGCCACCTGACGACCCGTCTGCAGTTGGACCGGGAGGATGAAATCGGCCAAATGGCCCGGGCGATGAACCGCTTTGCCGACAGCTTGCAGCAGGAAGTCATCGGCACCCTGCAAAAAATCGCCAATGGCGATCTGACCAGTCACGTCGAGCAGCATGATGCCGAGGATAGTGTCCGCCAAGCCCTGAAGGAGGTGCAAAGCGATCTCACGGTCCTGCTCCTCCAAGTGCAGACAGCGGGGGAACAGATCAACTCTGGCAGCACCCAGATCGCCGAGGCCAGCCAATCGCTTTCGCAGGGGGCGACCGAATCAGCAGCCTCGATTGAGGAGATCGGCGCATCGATTAACGAAATGTCGAGTCAAACCAAACTGAATGCTGAAAATGCCAGCCAGGCGAATCGTCTGTCCGAAGAGACCAGGCAGGTTGCCAGCAGCGGAAATCAGCGCATGCAGGAGATGGTTTCGGCGATGAGCGAGATCGATGCCGCCAGTCAGGACATCAGCAAGATCATCAAGGTCATCGATGAGATCGCCTTCCAGACCAATCTCCTGGCCCTTAACGCTGCAGTTGAAGCGGCCCGTGCCGGGCAGCACGGCAAAGGCTTCGCGGTGGTCGCCGAAGAAGTGCGGAACCTGGCGGCGCGCAGCGCCAAAGCGGCCAAGGAGACTACCGAGCTGATCGAAAGTTCGGTAAAAAAGACCGCCCGTGGCAGCGAGATCGCCAACCAGACCTCGGGAGCCCTGGCCGAAATCGTCATATCGATCGGCAAGGTGACCGACCTGGTGGCGGAAATCTCCGCAGCCAGCAATGAACAGGCGCAGGGGATCGACCAGATTAATTTAGGGCTCACCCAGATCGATCAGGTGATCCAGCAGAATACCGCCGACGCCGAGGAGAGCGCGGCAACCAGCGAAGAGCTCTCTGCTCAATCTGGCCAGCTCAATGAAATGCTGCACCGCTTTAAGCTGGCCGGGGACACCCGCTCAGCGCCAACTGCAGCGCTGACGATGAAAAGTCGGCCGGCTACCACCCCGCCCCCAACTGTGCCGGCCAAAACCGCTGCGGCAGACTGGGGCGCACCGGCCAAAGCAGCACCGCAAATCAAGCTGGACGATGACGAGTTCGGCAAGTTCTGACAACTGCAGGAGCCCAGGAAAAGCCCGGCAGGAACTGGTCATCTCCAGCAGTTGAAACCCTTGCCCTGGCAGACATATTTAAGGTTGATAATTAGTAAAAAATAATCTATATTGGTAAAAAAATTATTTCCCGCTAATCATTTGCCAGGAGTTTTTGCATGCTAAATAACTTGAAAATTGGTGTTCGGCTTTGTTTGGGCTTTGCGCTGCTGCTCTTGGTGCTGTTGGCTACGGGCCTGGCCGGGATATGGGGCGTGAACAGCATTTCCAGCGATGTGCTGGGCGCGCTGGAAACCGACGCCGTGATTGCCCAAAAAGCAACCGCGCTGGAAGCTGCCTCTCTCACTTTACGCCGCTATGAAAAAGACGCATTTCTCAATATCGACAACCCGAAAAAACGCTCCGGCTATGTTGAAAAATGGCAAAAAGCCTACGACAAATTCGCTTCGCAGCTGAATGAACTTGAAAAGGTCGTCTATCTCGCAGAGGAAAAACAGTTAGTCGCCGGCATGAAGAATGCTGGAACCGAATATAAACAAGGGCTTTCATCGATTTTTTCCAAAATCGATGCCGGGACAATAACCACCCCGCAGGCGGGGAATAAAGCAATGGGAAGCTATAAAAAGCCGATCAGGGCGATCGGCGAGCAATCCGAGCAGCTGATGTTAACCAGCGATAAACGCCTGCAGGCCATCAAACCCCGCACCGCAGCGTTGCAAAACCAAACCGCCAACATGATCTGGATACTGATCGCGACTGCCGTGCTGGTTCTTGCGCTGGTGAGCTATTTTTTAACCCGCAGCATCACCGCACCGGTGAAGCAGGTGGCCCAAATGATTTCGACCATGGAGGCCGGGGACCTGTCAGTCCGCATCGACCAGACCCGTCAGGATGAGTTTGGCACCATGACGCGCACCTTGAACGGGTTTGCCGACAGTCTCCAGCAGGAAGTTGTCAACCCTTTGCGGCAACTGGCACAAGGTGACCTGAGCTTTAACATCTCACCACGCGGTGAAAAGGATGTCCTGCGTCGCTCGATCAAACAGGTCGCTGCAGATCTCCAGGAAATTATTGTCCAGATTAAAGCCTCAGGAAACCAGATCGATTCTGCCAGCAACCAGGTCGCCGATTCCAGCCAATCTCTATCCCAGGGAGCAACAGAATCGGCCGCCTCGCTTGAGGAAATCACCAGTTCCATGCACGAAATGGCCTCGCAAACCACCCAGAGCGCTGAAAGCGCCAATCAGGCAAACCAGCTCTCCACAGCGGCGAAGACCTCTGCAGCAAGCGGTAAACAGCGCATGCAAGCGATGATCGGCGCCATGGATGAAATCAACGAAGCCGGCCAGAATATTGGTAAAATCATCAAAGTGATCGATGAAATTGCTTTTCAGACCAATCTGCTGGCGCTGAATGCAGCCGTTGAAGCGGCGCGTGCCGGACAACATGGCAAAGGCTTCGCCGTGGTTGCGGAAGAGGTGCGGAACCTGGCTGCGCGTAGCGCCAAAGCGGCGGCGGAAACCTCTGAACTGATCGAGGGATCGGTGGAGAAGACCCGCAACGGTAGCCAGATTGCCGAGCAAACCTCTGAGGCGCTGGAAGAAATTGTTGGCGCCATCACCAAGGTTTCCGATTTTGTCGCGGAAATTGCGGCAGCCAGTAACGAGCAGGCCCAAGGGATCAGCCAAGTCAACCAGGGACTGGAGCAGATCGATCAATCGATTCAGCGGAATACGGCCACAGCCGAAGAATCCGCCGCCGCGGCAGAAGAGCTTTCCAGCCAGGCAACCTATATGCAAACCATGCTGAATCGCTTTAAACTCAACTCCGCTATAGAGATGCCCTCAGCTAAGGGGCATCCACAGCCTGCGAACACGCCAGCGCAGCATACCGCCGACGGCTGGGCCAATATGCCTGACCGGAAACAGCAGCTGGCGATCAACCTGGATGACGACGAATTCGGTAAGTTCTGAAATATCCAGGGGCGTTGCTTTTAGCAACGCCCCTGCAGTTTCCTGACGCCCTGCAAAGTTTCGAGTAATTCCAGCTGCTTGACTTCGCCCCACAGCGCCGCATAACCGCCCCAGGCCAATAATTCTTCCACCAACTCCGGTTGCTCGTCCCCCCGATCCTGATCGAGCCTGGCCAATAATTGCCGGGTCCGCAGTCCGTCGAACCAGGCATGAAAAGCCGCAAGCCGCTGGGCAGCTGAGCTATGATTCGCCTGCAGCTTCTGCCAGGAAAGGCCGAAATTCAACTCTTTCAGAAACCTCGCCAGGGTTGGCGAAAGGCTGCGCGCCTGGTGCTGCAACTCTTCCGCCGAACGTTCCCAGCCCTGCTCAACCCTGCACAGCCAGGCCTGGAGCAGTTGAAACGCCTTCGCCGAGGTGAAATTGAACGCTTCACGCCCCTCCTCCACCTGCCCTTGCACCGCGTTGCCGGTGCCGAATGGAACCCGCGCGGAAAACCGCGCGGAGGGTCGCACCAGGGTGCCAGTCAGCATTTCAATCCCAGAAGTTTTTACCAGCTGCTGGAGAAAGTAAAAATCCTCCGCGGCCAGACGACGGTTCATGCCACCGGCCGCCAGATAGGCAACGGCAGTGCACGCAAAAGCGCTGCCGATGCTGTGGTAAGCATAGGGCGAGCCGGCCTGCTGCAAACCGAACAGATAGCTGCGCAGGTACAGCTCATAACGGCGGATCGCCGCTTCCTGAGCCGCCGATTCACCAGGTTGGTGGCGAAAGGGAATGGTGGCGCCCCCTTTGGCCGAGGCGGCAAAGTGCGTAGAAATCGCCGGCAGATAATCTGCATCGACCAGGGTATCGGCATCCAGGGAGATCAGCAGCGGCTGGCGGCCCCAGTCGAGCCTGGTCAGACTCAGATCGAAACCGATTTTGCGTGCCAGGCCGACGCCATCCTTGACAGGGAGTTCCAGGCCGGGCGAAGCGGCATCAACCCAGGCCAGGTTAAGTTCTGGGGCAGGGTTTCCCTGCAGATAGTCAAGGGTGCGCTGGTTTTCCTGCCGCTGTTCGGGCGGTGCGGCCGGCCGATTGTTGACCACCACCAGCACCAGGGTGTCGGCCAGATCGGCAGCTGGATTGCTCGCCAGGCTGGCCAGAGTGCCGGGCAGACTGTCGGCTTCGGCCAGGGCGGGGATGATGATGGCAGCCTTGAAGTCGGTTCTTTGGCAACCGGTCAGCTGCCAGGGGGTGGTGATGGCTCTGGTGCGATGATATTTTGCTAGTTTTTTGTTGCTGGGATGGGTCATTTTTTGCCATTTGGATTTTTTTGTGTTGGAAACCGTTGGGGCCCGTTTTAAACCGTCGGGTGT
>CAMYNR010000180.1 GCA_947259715.1 uncultured Desulfuromonadales bacterium | reverse complement strand
ATCATCATTTGCTTCGCTCTGACAGTATTCATCGACCTCGCAGAACTGCCGATCGAGAAGCTCCTCATGATCACCGAGGCTTGAATCCCGTGGCCGGTCACATCGCCAAGGAAGATGCTCTGGCGCTGGTCAGGCATGGTGATAAAGTCGAAGTAGTCACCCCCGGTTTCCTGGGCCATACGGTTTTTTACCCTGTGCAGCACCAGGTGCAAAGGGGCGAGCTTTTCGGAAAAAGCAGCTGCTGAACCTGGCCGGCCAGGCCGAGAGCCTGCTCTATCCTGTTGTTTTCCTTCGAGCTCATTCTTCCCCTGTAACTCTGACTTTTTCAACTCTCCAGCTGTATTTTGCTCAAATGCGGATCGAGCAGATGTCGCGGGTGAACATTCCCCAGGGAGCCGATCATGCTGCGGCGGATTTGCGGGATCTCTTTGGCGAGATCCTTCACCAGCTGTTTGATCCGCTGGCGTTTCTGGTCGACCACCCCGCAGACCGGGCAGGCGCAGCAGATGATCGGATAGCCGCTTAAACGGCTGAATTTAATAATATCAGACTCTTCCACATAGACCAGCGGCCGGATGACCCTGTGCTTGCCGTTGTCGGCCAGCATCTTCGGGCTCATGGCCGCCAATGTCCCGACATAGAACTGGTTAAGCAAAGAGGTTTCGATGAAATCATCCAGGTGATGGCCCAGGGCGATTTTGTTACAGCCGAGCTGTTCCGCCTGGGTGTAGAGAACACCGCGCCGCAGGCGGGCGCAAAAGGAGCAGTAGGAGGAGCCGGGGCGGCGCTTCTCTTCTATAATCTGGTAGCAATCGGTCGCCACCATGCGATGCTCGAAACCGTGCTTCTGCAGGTGTTGTTCAATGACCTCTTTGCGATAGCCGGGAAAACCGGAATCGACATTGACCGCCACCAGCTCGAAGTCGATCGGGGCTTTTTTGCGCAACGCCTCGAGCAGGTGCAGCAGAGTATAGGAGTCCTTGCCGCCGGAGACCCCGACGGCGATGCGGTCGCCCGCTTCAATCAGCTCAAAATCGCCGATCGCCTTGCCGATTTGTTTCTTGATTTTATGAAAGAGAATTTCGCTTTCCGTTGCCACCTTGCAGACTCCTTGAAAAATAATTCCAGCATTAGTAATCGAAACGCCAGAAAAATGCAAGTCTTTGAGAATTGGCTTTTTTTTGGTTTAGAATTTGCTTCTTGTCACTCACAAGAGATTTCTTGACTAATAATTCTGACCTCTCTGCCGATAAGAAAAAGAGGCCGCGAATGAGTATCGATCCGCTAAAATATCTTTCCCCGCTTCAGTTAAGCAGCAGCCCGAGCCAGGCCGAAAAAAAACTGCCGAGGACCGATGGCCGCTTTGCTGATCTCCTGAACTCCCTGGAATCCTTGCCGAATTCTTCTGCAGATCCGGCGGCCAAAGCCAGTTCGCTGGTCCATCTGGCCCAATTGCAGCTCTTTCATGGGCTGCTCGGCTTGATTGATGACAGCACCAGCGAAACGCTGCTGCCGAGTTTCGAGCTGCCTGGAGCTGTGCCTCAGCAGCCGAGTGTTAAAAGTCAAAAGCTTGACAACCTTTATGCGCGTCTGCAGCCGACCTTGCTGGAACCTGCCAGCCCGCCACAGCGCAGTGATATCGAGCGGCTGATCGATAAGGTGGCGGAAAAGGTCAGTCTGGCGCCGGAACTGATCCGTTCCGTGGTGGCAACCGAGAGCAATTTCGACCCGCGGGCGGTCTCCCCGGTCGGCGCTCAGGGCCTGATGCAGCTGATGCCGGCGACTGCGGAAGAGCTGGGAGTCGAAGACAGCTTCGATCCGCAGCAGAATCTGCTCGGCGGCAGCCGCTATCTGAAGCAGCTGCTGGAAAAATATGAGGGTGACCTTGATCGTGCCTTGGCCGCTTACAACTGGGGGCAGGGCAATGTCGATCGCAAAGGGCTGGAGCGGATGCCGGAAGAAACCCGGAATTATCTGGTGAAGGTCAAGGCGCGCTTGGCAGAGCAAAGCGGCTAGTCGGCGAAGCCCAATCAATTCTCTTGGTTTGCGTCCTTCTATTGGATTATCGCTCCGTGCTATTTTTCGGCCATCTGGTTCATGTCCAGGCCCTATTCCCTGGCTGGCAGCGCATGGTCGGCGTGCTGCTCGCGCAAACCGAACAATTTTCGAATATCTTCCAGGATCAAATACAGAGCCGGAATCAGCAGCAGGGTAATGCCGGTGGCGAAGAGGATGCCAAAGCCCAAAGAGATCGCCATGGGGATCAGGAACTGGGCCTGGACGCTGGTTTCCAGGATCATCGGCATCAAGCCGCCAAAGGTGGTCAGCGAGGTCAGCAGGATCGGCCGAAAGCGCCTTTGACCGGCGGTCATCAGGGTCGGAAACAGGGCTTCGCCGCCTCGCCGGATGCCATTGGCATAATCGATCAGCAGCAGTGAATCGTTGACCACCACTCCCGCCAGGGCAACGATGCCGAACAGGCTGAGGATCGAGAGGTTGTAACCCATAATCAGGTGGCCGAGCAGCGCGCCGACGATGCCGAAGGGGATCGCCGCCATGATCAACAGCGGCTGGCTGTAGCTGCGCAGCGGAATTGCCAGCAGGGTGAAGATGATAAACAATGCCAGCTGGAAGCCGCGTTTCATCGAGTCGAGGGATTCCGCCTGCTCTTTCTGCTCCCCTTCCAGATTGAATGAAAGCCCCGGGTAGTCGCGGACCAGCTCAGCCAGCAGTCCTGCCTTGAGTTCAGTCAAAATCTCCTGGGCATTGGCGCGGCTGCTGTCGACGCTGGCGGTGACATTGATGACCCGCTTGCGATCGGTCCGGTTGATCTGTGAATAACCGCGTCCCGGAAGAATTTTCGCTGCTTGCAGCAACGGCAGTTCGCCTCCGTTCGGGGTCCGGATGCGCATGTTTTCAAAATTCCACAGCCGCTGGCGATCTTCTTCCGGAAAACGAACCATCACCTTCAGCTCGTTTCGCCCACGCTGCAGCCGCAAGGCCTCGGCACCGTAAAACGCTGCGCGCAGCTGGCGGCCGAGCTCGGCCTCGCTGATGCCGAGGGTGCGGGCCGCAGGCAGCAGGCGCACTTTCAGCTCCTGCTTGCCGAGGCTGTAGTTGTCGGTGATGTCGCCGACCCCCGGATAGCTGGATAAAGCCGCTTCGATCCGCTGTGAGACCTGATCGAGGACGGCAAAGTCGGTATGCGCCAGCTGAATATCGATATTCGCTCCCAGACGCACCAGGTTGGAGGTGAAACTCAGGGTTTCTGCGCCCGGAACTTCGCCGACCAGCTCCCGCCAGCGGTTGCCGATTTTCGCCGCCGGAACGCCGCGCTGTTCACTTTGCGTGAGCAGCATCGCCAGGTTGGCGATATTCGAGGCCGACCTTGGTCCCGCCGACAATCGCATAAACATGGCGCAGCACTGAATCCCCCGGTTCCCGCCGCTCATCGAATTCCGCTACGGTCTGCTCGCCGGCCTGCATGATCCGCTGCACCACCAGGTCGGTCTGGGCCGCCGGGGTGCCGGGCGGCAGTTTCAAATCGACCAGCACCACGTCGCCATCCACTTCCGGCATAAAGGTAAATTTGAGGATGCCACTGGAGACCAGACCGACCCCCAGCAGCAGCATCGTGAGTCCGCCGGCGAGGGTGGCGTAGCGGTAATGCAGGCAAAAGCTCAGGAGGCGACGGTAGGGGCCGGCGATCAGGCGGTCGAGCTGGGCGCCGAACCAGCGCCGGGTGCGGTCGATCCGGCCGAGCAGCCCTCTGTCGAGGTTGCGCCGCCGACCGAAGGAGAGGTGCGCCGGGAGCACGAACAGGGACTCGACCAGCGACACCAGCAGGATGATAATGACAATCTTCGGGATGACCGAGATGAACTTGCCGAGCATGCCGCCGGTAAACAGCAGCGGAGAAAAGGCTGCCACGGTGGTCAGGATCGAGAAGACCACCGGCCGACCGACCTCGATGCTGCCCTCTTCGGCGGCCTGCGGATAGGGTTTGTCCAGCTGGCGGTGTTCGTAGATATTTTCGCCGACAACGATGGCGTCGTCGACGACGATGCCGAGGGCCATGATAAAGGCGAACATCGAGATCATGTTGATCGAGACGTCGACCGCAGGCATGAACAGCAGCGCGCCGAAAAAAGAGATCGGGATGCCAAGCATGACCCAGAGCGCGAGACGGATCTCCAGAAACAGGCCGAGGATCAGAAAGACCACCACCAGGCCGTACTTGGCGTTTTTAAAGAGCAGATCGCGGCGGCTTTTGAACAGTTCGGTGGTGTCGTTCCAGCGGGCGATGCCGACGCTCTCCGGCAGTTCCAGGCGCCGTTCAGCGACATAATCAAGGACCAGCTGAGAGATCTCGTTCGGTTTCTGGTTGCCGACCCGGTAAACTTTGACCATCGCCGCCGGTTTACCGTCAAAACGGGCCGAGGTATCGGTTTCGGCAAAACTGTCCCGCACCCGGGCGATATCGCCGAGCCGCAACTCGCTGCCATCCGCTTTATTCAGAATCACGATCTCTTCGTAGCCGCGCCCGGTGTAGCGGCGCTCCTTGGTGCGAATCAGGATATCGCCGCCGGCGGTCTTGATCGTCCCCCCCGGCAGGTCGAGGGAGGCCTGGCTGATGCGGCCTGCCACCTGCTCCAAGGTCAGTTTATAGCGGCGCAGGTTCTCCTCGGGAATTTCCACCGAGATTTCATAGTCGCGTACTCCGGTCAAATCGACCTGGGTGATCTGCTCTTTGGCGAGCAGGTCGTCGCGTACCCGCTCGGCCTGTTCGCGCAGGCTGCGTTCGGTGAGGTCGCCGTAGAGCACGACCGAAATCACCTCGCGGCGGTTGAGCAGCTTGGCGATGACCGGTTCTTCGGCGTCCTGGGGGAAGGTGGTAATCCGATCGACTTCGGTTTTAATATCGGCCAGCACCTGGTTGGCATCGACCTCGGGGTAGAGTTCCGCGGTGACCGTGCCGGAGCCTTCGGCAGCCTGGGCCTTGAGCTGTTTAATGCCGTCGACCCCGGTCAGGTTCTCCTCAATCTTCAGGATCACCCCCTCCTCGACCTCTTCCGGACCGGCGCCGGGATAACTGACCGAAACCTGGATCTTATCCAGGGTCACCTCGGGAAAGACCTCCTGCTTGACGCTGAAGCCGAGGATGATCCCGCCAACGATAAATACCAGCATCAACAGGTTGGCGGCGACATGGTTGCGGGCCATCCAGCGGATTGCACCGTTCATAGCAATATTCTCCGAGCAGAACGTCTCATCAGGGTCAGTCCGCGGTTCTCAGCAGCAGACCGTCGGTGGCTCCCGCCACCGGGGTTACCACCAGTTTAGCGCCCTCGTCCAGGGTAGCGCGGGCGACGACCAGTTCGGCCTCGCGGCGCACCACTTCAAGGGGCAGGATCCGCAGCCGGTTCTCGCTATCCATCACCCAGACCTGGTTGTCCTCGCGCAAGGCCCGGCGTGGCAGCTCGACCACCTGCTCCAGCGTGGCGCCAAGCAGTCTGACCTCGACGAAGGTGCCCTGACTGAGGTCGCCAGCGGCAGCGGAGGATTGCAACTGATAGGGGTCGTCAACCGCTACGACCAGCGTCGCCATGCGGCTGTCCGGAGCGATCTCCCCCAGGCTGCGGACGATCGTTCCTTGCCAGCCGGGGCCATCTTCCCCAGGCCGGCTGATTCTGGCGACCGACCCTGGGCGCTTAGCGCCGGGCTTCGGGACCTGCAGCCAGCGCAATTCTTCAGCTGCCAGGGGAACCATGATTTCGGCCCGATCGGTCCCGGCATAGCTGCCGAAGGCGGTTCCGGCCCGCAGATATTGACCAAGATCGACCGTTTCCTGCCGGATTCGGCCGT
This sequence comes from uncultured Desulfuromonadales bacterium, assembly GCA_947259715.1. GTDB lineage: Bacteria > Desulfobacterota > Desulfuromonadia > Desulfuromonadales > Geopsychrobacteraceae > Malonomonas. The sequence continues at coordinate 5,990 of CAMYNR010000180.1, read as the reverse complement.
TAAAAGGGGCCCGGATTTCGGTGCGCTGCAGATTGAGTTCAGACTGTTTGAAAGCGGCTTGGGCCGCTGCCAGGTTGGCCCGCTCCTGCTGCAGCTGAATTTCCCGGGTCACCAACGGGCCCGGCTCGCCTTTGTTCGGCAGGTCAATCCGTTGCCACTCCTGGCGGGCAACCTTGGCCCGCTCCTGTTCCGAGGTCAAAGCGACCTCGGCCCGGGCTACCTCGGCCCGAGCGCGTTCGACAGCCAGCCGGAAGTCATCCGCTTCGATTTTGAGCAGGACTTCCCCGGCCTGGAAAAAGCCGCCGTTGACCAGTTTCGGCGACAACCAAGCGACCTTGCCGCTGACTTCGGGCACCAGGGCGATCTCCTGTTCGGCCTGAACTGTGCCGGTGGCACGAACCTGGACCTGATGGGGCTGCGCCTGCAGTTCGCTGACCTCAACCAGCAGGCCACGAAACTCAGGTGGCTGCTGCTCCGGTTTGCTTTTCATTTTCAGCAGCAGCCAAAAGCCGGCGACCCCAAGGGCCAGGATCAGCAGCGGCAGGATGATTTTCAGGGCCTTGCCGGACGGGGGGGATGTGCTGTTGAGGTCATTCATCTAGCGATCCTGTTGCTGGCTGAGGGTTTTGCGCTGTTGTTCCAGCGCGTCGGCCATCCAGCTGCCGCCGAGGGCGCGCGCCAGGGAGACCCGATCGAGCAGCCATTGCCGCTGGACGGCGATATCCTGGCTGGCGGTCTCCAGATAGCGGATTTCACTTTCAAGCAGATCCTGGCTGCTGACCAGGCCGTAGCGATAATTCTCCTGGGCATGGAACAACTCCTGACTGCTGGCGTGCAATTGCTGCTGCAGCCAATTGCGGCGCTCGGCACTGTTGCGATCGGCAACCTGAGCCGTTTCAACCTCCTGTACGGCGTTGATAATCACCTTACGATAGCTGGCCAGCTGTTCGTCGCGCAGCGCCCGTTGCCGATCGCTTTCGGCTGCCCGCCGGCCGCCGTCGAACAGCGGTTGGGTCAAGCCCAGTGCCAGGGACCAGAAGCTGCCGTCGATATTTCCTCGGGCCAGCTGGGTTGCTGAATAATAAGCTGTGGCGCTCAGATCGATGGCCGGCAGCCGATCAGCCAGGGCAGCGGCCAGTTCCCGGTCGGCAGCGCGTAGCTTTTCGAGAGTCGCTTTCACATCCGGTCGCTGGATCAGCAGACTGGCGGGCAGACCGATGTCGATTGTGGACTCAAGCTGCGGCAGCTGGTCGATAATGGTCAGCTGTTGCTGAGGAAACTGGCCGATCAACAAGGCGATGCTGTTTTCCGCGCGGGTTATCCCGGTCCGGAATTGCAACAGCGCAGCCTCAGCGCGAGCCAGATTCTGGCGGGCCTGGTAAAGTTCCCGGGCGGTCGCCAGACCGCTGCGGTAACGGTTGCCGATGGTGGTGATCAGTTCCTGAAAACGGCCGATCTGCCCTTCGACCAATTTGAATTGGGCGCGCTGTTCGGCGGCAAGAAAATATTGCTCTGCCAGCTGTGCACTCAGGCTAAGCAGCAGGGTTTGAGTTTCCAGGCGTCCAGCCTGGGTGCGCAAGCGGGCGGCAGTGTTTTTATCGTGGAGCCGCTGCCAGAGATCGACTTCATAACTTGCTGCCAGAGAGGCTGTTTGATTACTGGCGATGGTGGTCTGACTGCTGCCGGGACTCTTCTCGCGACTGGCCGAGCCGCTCAGGGTCAACGACGGCCAGAGACTGGCGGCACTGATTCGTTGCAGCGCTTCGAGCTGCTCCAGCCGGTGAATCGCTTGCTGCAGATCGAGATTTCCGTCGAACAGCAGTTGCTGCAGCCGGTTCAGCTGCAGGTCATTGAAGCTCTCCCACCAGCGTATTGGCAGCAGCTTGTCAGTCGCCTGTTCCGCGACCAGATACTGATCAGGCAGTTCGGGTGGCTCTATCTTGCTGGTTTGAAAAGGGCTGCAGGCTGTGAGCAAAAAAGTACCAAGGATGAACAGACGGCTCAGCATGGCGCCTCCAGACCGCTGCAGACAAAGCTGATCAGTTCTGCGACCATTTCAGTCTCCTGCAAGGGTTCGGGAAACCCTGGAAGGTGCAGAACGGGGCGGGTGCTGGCGCACATCATGTGGCTCATCGCACCCATGGTAAATTGCAGGCGGGTCAAAAGAATCTGATCCGACAATTCCGGTAAGGCTTGGTGCAGGCCTGCAAAGAGCAGCTTAAAAATCGGCAGCACCTGCTGGATGAAACAGGCGCGCACGGTTTCATCCGGTTCGCTCAGGGCCCGGCCGATCAGAGCTATGAAATCTTCGGCACCCGGGCCGGAGCTGCGAAACGCCAGGGTCGGTTCGATGAAGGCCTGCAGCAATTGCCTGGCACTGGGAGGTTGCCCGGCCGCCTGTGCCTTTTCCAAAACCGTTTGCAATTTTTCCTGGCGGATCTGGTTGAGTGGAACGATGCGCCGCTCGATGACCGCCAGCAGCAGGGCATCTTTGGAGCCGAAGTGGTAGTTGACCGCGGCAAGATTGACCCTGGCCAGTCCGGTGATCCCGCGCATGGAGGTATTATGGAAGCCGTCCCGGGCAAAGAGCTTTTCGGCAGCGTCCAGAATCCTGGTTTTGGTATCCGCTTGCGGCATGCAACCTCCTTGGCGAGGGAGAATTATCCAGATGATTAAAACACTCGTTTGAAACAGCTGTCAACCAGCATTACTGATCTTTACCTGGCGCCTGTTTTTTGTGCACAGGGACTGCGCAGCAACTGGGCAGGCTGCACAAAAAAAATGCAATTTATTACAGGGTTTGAATTTTGTTTTAGTGAAAACAGTACTTTATGGAGTTGGCACACAGACTGCTATTGATAGGTGCCGATGATTGAGGCGGGGGCTTTTTGCAGCATCGATCATCGACCAGGCACAATTTGATCAGTCTTTGGGACAACGATGTCCCGGGCAAAGGCTGTTTCGACAGGGCAAAGGCGCTCTGAACTCCATGGGGAGTCAGAGTGCCTTTTTTATTTTGATCTCTCTGGAAAGGGGATTTACCGACATGAGAAAAATCGAGTGCATCATCAAACCGTTCAAATTGGACGACGTCAAAGCGGCTCTTTGCGATCTGGGGATCAGCGGGATGACCGTCAGCGAAGTGCGCGGCTTCGGTCGCCAAAAAGGGCACACCGAGCTTTATCGCGGTGCCGAGTATCAGATCGACTTTATCCCTAAAGTCAAGCTGGAATTGGTGGTCCCTGCCGACCAGGTCGACGAAGTGGTTGCCGCTGTGCAGCGCGAAGCCTGCACCGGGCGGATCGGCGACGGCAAGATCTTTGTCAAACCGGTCGAAAAGGCGATCCGGATTCGGACCGGCGAAACTGGCATCGATTCACTCTAAATTTAAAGTTCATTCTTTCAACAGATTGACATAAAAGTTCAACCCAAAAGGAGAAAAAGCATCATGAAGAAGTTGACCTCTATCCTGGTATCCGGCCTGCTGCTTGGCCTGCCTGCTCTGGCCCTGGCTGAAGATGCGCCGGTATCAGAAATGTCTTATATCCTCAACACCTTCTCTTTCCTGGTGATGGGGATCCTGGTCATGTGGATGGCCGCCGGTTTCGCCATGCTCGAATCGGGGCTGGTGCGGTCAAAAAACGTTGCCACTATCTGTTTGAAAAACATTTCTTTGTTCGGTATTGCCGGCATCCTTTTTTACCTCTGCGGTTACAACCTGATGTATGCAGGTGTTGACGGTGGTTTTATTGGCTCCTTCGGCTTCTGGGCCGCTGACGACACTGCTGCCCTGGCCGGTGATTACTCCGGTGGTTACGCCGCCGCGTCCGACTGGTTCTTCCAGATGGTTTTCTGCGGTGCCGCCTGCTCGGTGGTTTCCGGGTGCGTCGCCGAGCGGATCAAGCTCTGGTCGTTCCTCGCCTTCTGCGTCGTTCTCACCGGTATCATCTATCCGATCCAGGGCTCCTGGGGCTGGGGTGGCGGCTGGTTGTCGGAAATGGGTTTCGCTGACTACGCCGGTTCGACCATCGTTCACTCGGTCGGCGGTTGGGCGGCTCTGACCGGAGCCATCATCCTCGGTGCGCGGAAAGGCAAGTATGGCAAAGATGGCCGCGTCAATCCGCTGCCCGGTTCCAATATTCCCCTGGCCACTCTCGGCACCTTTGTCCTCTGGATGGGCTGGTACGGTTTCAATGGTGGTTCGGTGCTGGCTCTGGGTGATGCCGCTTCGGCAATCGAGATGTCCAACGTTATGGTCAACACCAACCTGGCGGCCTGCGGCGGGATGATCGCTGCAATGATCATGGTTCAAATTCTGTATAAAAAGGTTGATGTCACCATGGGGCTGAACGGCGCTCTGGCAGGGCTGGTTTCGATCACTGCCGGCCCGGCGACTCCCTCTTTGGGGGCTGCGACCCTGATTGGCGCCGTCGGCGGTATCCTGGTTGTGCTGGCCGTACCTTTCTTTGACAAGCTGAAGATTGACGATGTGGTCGGTGCCCTGTCGGTCCACCTGGTCTGCGGCATCTGGGGCACCCTGGCGGTTCCCTTCACCAACGACGAGGCCAGCTTCGTGACCCAGTTTATCGGTGTCGCCGCGACCGGCGCCTTCGTGGTGGTTACCAGCGCGATCGTCTGGTTGGTGCTTAAATACACCATCGGTATCCGGGTCAGTGAAGAGGAAGAGATGATCGGCTGTGACATGATGGAGATCGGCATGGAAGCTTACCCCGATTTCCAGTCAGTCAGCATTGGCGGTGGCAGCGGCGTGCTTGGCACCCAGTCGGCTGCGGCTATGGCCGCCAAAGCCGTTCAGCCGGCCAAACAAAGCTGAACCTTGAATAGATAATACCGAAGCATAAAAAATCAACAGGCGGAGCCGCAATCAGCTCCGCCTGTTTTTTTATTTCTCCGACAAGTTTTCAGGTCATCATAAGAGATGGGCCGAACCTGTCGTCGCTTGCAGCGCTTTCCTGATCATTAAGCGCTCATGCTGTTTTGACAACCTTATGGTGCCATAAACCCGTCATTCAGGGTTTTCATGAAAGCAACGAGCGCGGCTTCTTCCTCGGAAGTCAGTCCAAGATCACCGAGCAGCGGAGACAGGTTGTCGCTGACTTCAGGTGGCGGCCACATTCCAGGGACGTCGCGCGTGTTGTAGAAGTGCACGACCTCCTCGAGGCTCTTGAGCACGCCGTTGTGCATAAAGGCCTTCACGAATCCCGGGTAGGGGCGCTTGTCCACGTTGCGCAGCGTCGGGGTCTTGTGCTTGCCGTAGTTGACTTCGGCATACTCCTTGTACTCCGTCCGGCTGGCGAGGAAACCGCCGAGGCCCGGGTCAATCCAATCCATACCATCCGGATTAAATTTCTTATGCTGAGTGTAGAAGGGATTTTCCGGATTTTTCGGCACTCCCAGATTGTGGTATTTGAAGTCGGTGAAAAGAGGCGGTTCGCCGTTGGGGCCGGCTGTCATCAGGTGACAGGAAGTACACAGCGCCTTGCCGGTGAAGAGTTCCATACCCAGCATTTCCTGCTCGGTCAGTTGGACCATTCCGGCCAGGTTGGCATCGAATTTAGAGCTGTACTGATTGACTTCGCTCGAACCCTCATAGGCGGCAATCGCCAGGGCGATACTTTCATAGGTGCCTGCTACGTTTTTCAGTTTGCAATCGAGTGAATCCGGCCCGAAGGCTTCGGCGAACAGCTCTGCATAGCTCTGGCCGAACATCTCCTTGGCAAACTTAGACTGTCTGACCCGATCACAGACCACCTTTTCGCTCTGATTGGCTTGCTCCAGGGGGTTCAGGAAGGGCCCCCTGGCCTGGTCGGCGGCCGGATTGCCCAGGTCCTCGCCGGTGGCGCGCCCATCCCAGAAATTTCCGCCCATGAATTCGCCACCAATCATATCGAAAATGGGGCTCGGAGTGGCATAGGCGGAGCTTGGCGGCTTGCGGTTGCCGAAGCGGTTCTTCTTGGCCCCTTCATACA
>CAMYNR010000179.1 GCA_947259715.1 uncultured Desulfuromonadales bacterium | reverse complement strand
TCAGGCCAAGGGCAAAGAGAAGGCCGCCTTAACCGAGTTTCGCGCCCTGGCCCGCTCTGAACAGGCGTCGCTGCTGGAGCTGCAGTTGCATACTGGCCGCCAGCATCAGATCCGTCAGCAGCTGGCTGAAAAGGGACATCCGCTGTTCGGCGATCAACGCTTTCGCGGTCCCTGCCCGGCCGAGTTGCCGCGGCTGTTCCTGCACTGCTGCCATCTCTCGTTTGTCGATCCCTTCAGCGGGTCGGCAGTGGCGATCGATTCCCCCCTGCCGGCCGAGCTGAGCGATTTTTTGCCGCAGGTCGGAATCGAGCCTGCTGCTTAAACTAGAGCCTCTGCTTTAAATGCCTTTCTTGGTGTCCTTGGTGCCTTGGTGGCTAAAATTCGTTTTGGTTATAGATCCGTTTCTTTTCAACAGGTCATCAAGCACCGCTTCCACTAGTGGCAGCATTCCCCGCACCATAACCTCGACCCCGGCCGCATTCGGATGGATGCCATCGGCCAGATTCAAATCGGGTTCACCAGCAACGCCGGCCAGGATAAACGGGTAGAGGGGCACCTGATGCCGCTGCGCGAGCTCGGGGTAAAGCCGATCAAACTTGGTATAATAGCTTTCGCCGAGGTTGCGTGGCGCTTTCATCCCGGCCAGCAGTGGCTGGATGCCCCGCTCCTGCAGTCGGGTGAGAATGGCATGCAGATTCTCCTCTGTCTCTGCCGGGTCTAAGCCGCGCAGGGCATCATTCGCCCCAAGTTCGACGATCATCAGGTCGGGCTGGTCTGCCAGCGTCCAGTCGAGGCGCGCCAGGCCGCCGGCCGAGGTGTCGCCACTGACTCCGGCGTTGATCACTTCGACGGGGTAACCGCGCTGCTTGAGGTGCGCTTCCAGGCGGGCCGGAAAGGCTGCCGCCTTATCCAGTCCATAGCCGGCGACCAGACTGTCGCCCAGCACGGCAATCCGCAACGGCTCGCCAAGGGAGCCAAGGGACGCGCCGGGGCCGAACAGGATCAGAGTCAAACAGATCCAAAGGAATCGATTTTTCATGGCAGAGCCGATCGTAGACATAAGAGATTTGCACCTAAGTTTAGTCGGCGGCGGTGGCCGGGTCAACATTCTCCGCGGTCTCGACCTGCAGCTGCCAGGCGGGGAAACCCTGAGTATTGTCGGGCCTTCCGGGGCAGGAAAAACCACGTTGCTGATGGCCCTGGCCGGTTTGGAGCGGCCCAGCTCCGGGCAGGTGAAGATCGCCGGAACCGAGCTCAGTTTGCTGAATGAAGATGATCTGGCGCGGTTTCGCCGGCAGCATATCGGCATTGTTTTTCAGTCATTCCACCTGGTGCCGACCATGACCGCGCGGGAGAATGTGGCTTTGCCGCTGGAGTTTGCCGGTGATGACCAGGCCCTGGAGAAAGCTGCTGCGGCCCTTGAATTGACCGGCCTGAGCGCCCGCCAGGAGCACTTTCCCGGGCAGCTCTCCGGCGGCGAGCAGCAGCGGGTCGCGCTGGCCCGGGCCTTTGTCGCCAACCCGGCGTTGATTCTGGCTGACGAGCCGACCGGCAACCTCGACCAGGACACGGGCCAGAAGGTGATGAAGTTGCTGTTTGATCTGCAGCGCCGCCAGGGCACCACCCTGATCCTGGTGACCCATGATCCCGCTCTGGCAGAACGCTGCGGTCAGCGGGTGACGATGGCCGACGGCCGTTTGCAGCTGCCGACTGCAGCGGAGGCGAAACTGTGACCGAGCCGCCCGTCTTCGCCCAGGCGTTGCGGCTGATCAGGCGCGAGCTGCGCGGCGGTCTGCGCGGCTTCGGGGTGTTTCTCGCCTGCCTGTTTCTCGGCGTGTTCGCTATCAGCGCCATCGGCAGCTTCACTGCTGCGGCCCGCAGCGGGCTGCTGACTGATGCCAGCGCCCTGCTCGGTGGTGATCTCGAGGCGCGTCTGACCCATCGGCCGGCGACAGCCGAACAACAGGTCTTTCTGCGGCAGCAGGGGGGCGTCTCCGAAGTTCTTGAGCTGCGGACTATGGCCGCCAGTAACGCTGGGGAGCAGCGCGCGCTGGTCGAGTTGAAAGCGGTCGATCAGGCTTATCCCCTCTACGGCGAGCTGCCGATCGACCCGCCGCAGCCGTTGCCTCAGGCTTTGGCGGAACGCGCTGGCCAGTTCGGGGCGTTGGTGGAAAGCAGTTTCCTGGCCCGTTTTGTGGTGGAGGTTGGCGATGAGATCGCGGTCGGCCAGGCCAGATTTATAATCCGTGGGGTGTTGCAGAACGAACCGGATCGAAATATCCGCGCCTTCCATCTGGGGCCGCGATTGCTGATCAGCCGTGCCGCCCTGGCAGCGACCGAGCTGCTGCAGCCCGGGAGCCTGGTGAATTATCGCTATCGGCTCAAGCTGGCCGATCGGCAGTTGGCCGAGGGGCTCAAGGAGGAGCTGCAGCAGCGCTTTCCCGAGGCTGGCTGGCGACTGCGCAGCTGGCGCGAGGCGGCCCCACGGGTACGCTTTTTCCTTGACCGGATGGGCACCAACCTGACCCTGCTGGGGCTCTGCGCGCTGCTGGTCGGCGGCCTGGGTGTGTCCGGCGCGGTGCGCGGATACCTGGCTGGGAAAACCCTGCATATCGCGACCTTGAAATGTCTGGGAGCTTCCGCGCGGGTGGTGTTTGTTGCCTACCTGCTGCAGGTGCTGCTGCTTGGCCTAAGCGGCGCTGCCGGGGGAATCATCTGTGGCCTGAGCATCCCCTTCCTGCTTGAGTGGTTGCTCCGCGATCGCTTGCCGATTCCGCTGCAGCCGGGAATCGATCTGCAGGTTGTGGCGACAGCGGGGCTGTTCGGTTTGCTGATCGCCCTGCTGTTTTCCCTCAAAGAGCTGGGCATCGCCCGCCGGGTGCCGCCGGCCGTGCTGTTTCGCGGCTATCTTGAATCGGGACGGAAGAATCCGGGCAGAAAAATCTGGCTGGCGATCTGTCTCACCGGTTTGCTCCTGGCCCTGACCGCTCTGTTGACCAGCAGTGACCGGCGCCTGGCTTTCTGGTTTATCCTTGGGGCGGCGGCCTGTTTTTTCGTCTTCCGGCTGCTGGCGCAGCTGGTGCTCTGGCTGGCCAGGCACTCACCGCGGCCGAACAATCCGCGCTTGCGCCTCGGTCTGGCGAATATTCATCGCCCGGGAGCCCCTTCGGGCAGCGTCATCTTTTCCCTTGGGTTGGGGCTGACGGCGCTGATCATGATCGCCCTGGTCCAGGCGAATCTGAACGATATGGTCAGGGACAATATCCCGGCTGATGCCCCGGCATTCTTTTTCCTCGATATCCAACCGGCCCAGGTGAGCGCCTTTGAACAGACCCTGCACCAGTTTCCCGAGTTGCAGCGCCTGGAACGCTACCCGACCCTGCGCGGCCGAATAACGACCATCGACGGAGTCCCGGTGGCGCAGGCGGAAATTGCGCCGAATGTCCGCTGGGCGGTGCGCGGTGACCGTTTTTTAAGTTACAGCGCCGCTCAGCCGCCCGGCAGCGAGCTGACCGCCGGGAGCTGGTGGCCGGAAGATTACCAGGGCCCGGCAAAACTGTCCCTGACCGCCGACCTGGCCAGCGGTTTCGGGGTGACAGTTGGCGACAGCCTGACGGTCAATATCCTTGGCCGCGAAATCACTGCCGAAATCGCCAACCTCCGTGTGGTCGACTGGTCGACCCTGGAGCTGAACTTTGCCCTGCTGTTTGCCCCCGGCACCTTGGAAGGAGCGCCGCAGACGCACATTGCGGCGGTCCATCTGCCGGCCAGCAGTGAAGGCGAGGTCTACCGCACCATGACCAGCCGTTTTCCGAATATCTCGGCAATCTCAACCCGCGAGGTGCTGACCAATGTTTCCCGGACCCTGAGCCGAATCGGCGCCGCCTTTCAGGGGATGGCGGGAGTGGCGCTCTTGACCGGTTTCCTGGTTTTGGCCGGAGCGGTCTCGGCGGATCAGCATCGGCGGATTCACGATGCGGTGATCTTTAAGGTCTGCGGGGCGACGCGGCGGGACATCCTGCTCACTTTCGCCTGTGAATTTGGCCTGCTCGGCCTGGCGGCGGGGCTGATCAGCATTCTAACCGGCGGCTTGGCCGCCTTCGGGATTCTCAAGGGGGTGATGGACGTGCCCTTCAACTTTCATCCCGAAGTGGTGCTCCTGACCCTGTTGGCCGGGATCGGTTTGACCCTGTTTCTTGGCCTGCTGGGAACCTGGAAGGCGCTTGGGCACAAGCCTTCAAGTTATTTGCGACAGGATTGAAAGGGTTAAATCGACAGGTTGATCTGCTTGTCGGCGTAAAGTCCGAAGCCCTCCTGCGGCCGTGGGTAGAGAATTGCCCGCCTTCTTCCGGCCTGATCAATTTCAACCGCTCCAACCAGGGCGCTGATGGTCAGTTCCAGCGTATCTCCGCGCAGCAGATCCGCTGGGCGAAAACTCAAGCGTAAGCGATCTGTGGAATGGATGTAGCGGCCCTCGGCTTCGACCTTTTGGCTCAGTTGGCTGTTGATCGATTCGGCATGCAGCGGCAAGGGCTGAAACACCAGGTTGTATTCGGAGAGTCCGGCCGGTGACTCGGGCAGAATCAGCCGATCCTCAGCGGCCAGCCGTTTCCCGGCCACCAGGTTGCTGAGGGTCGGATTTCCGGCCAGTTCGCGAAATAGCAGGTCGATATTGCGTAAAGGAAATTTGAGCTGGTGCAGCAGATCACGCAGTTCCGCTTCAGCCAGTTGCCAACCCGCCAGGCGCAGCTCCCGGTCCGCAGTCTGAAAGTTCACCCGTTGCAAACTCCGGCTTGCCTTTAATTGTTCAACCAAACGCCGCATGGCAATAAAACGACGGCGCACCTGAAGGCCTTCATCTTTGCTGGGGGCCTGCCGGTTGCCTTGCTGATCATTGCTGTGTTGCTGCTGTGGGTCGATGCGCGGGTAGGGGGAAACCGGTTGAACTTCTTTTAGACTGTGCGGGTTTCGAAGCGGGCCGACCCGGGTATATTCTTCAGCCATGACTCTCTCCCTGGTAAGTTTCTCTCGTCCTTTGCAACGCTTTTTTTCATGCTTTCAGGGTGCTTATCGGCCTTTGACGAGAAAATCTTTAATGAAGTTAAGGATTTTTTTTCAAAGATTGACTTCATGGAAGTTTGCAGTTAAGTTAAATCTAATAAATGTGAAAGGTTTAAAGTTGGCGAAGAGTCCAGATCCGGCAGCAGAATACCAATCGGAGCGCCTCTCTGATGAACTGGAGACGCTGATCGATATCGGCAAGGCCTTGACCTCGCACCTGACGTTGGAGGATGTCTATCGGGTAGCGATGGAAAAGGTCAGCAAGCTGCTGCGGCCCAAGGCCTGGTCGCTGCTGATCGCCGATGAAAAATGCGCCGAGCTGGAATTTGTCATCGGGGTATCGCCCGGCCGCCACGAACTGCAGAATCTGCGCATTCCTCTGGGTGAAGGGATCGCTGGCTGGGTCGCCGTCAGCGGCGAACCGCTGCTGGTGCCGGATGTCCGTCAGGAAAAACGTTTTTCCAATAAGCTCGATGAGCAGATCGGTTTTCAAACCCGCTCAATTGTCTGCGTGCCGTTGAAAACCCCGAACCGCACCCATGGGGTGATTCAACTGCTGAACAGTTTTGAAGAGGGGCAGTTCGATGGCAAGGACTTGCGCATTCTCTCCACCATTGCTGAGTTTACCGCCATCGCCATCGAAAATTCCTTATTGCTGGAAACCGTCCGCCAACTGACCATCACCGACGATCTGACCGGGCTACACAATTCCCGTCACTTTCAACAGCTCTGCGAGTATGAACTGGAGCGGGCCAACCGTTACCAGAGCCAGCTGTCGCTGGTGTTTCTCGATCTCGACCGCTTCAAGCAAGTCAACGACACCTACGGCCACCTCACCGGCAGCCGGCTGCTGAAAGAGTTTGCCGAACTGATCCAGGAGAATATCCGCGTGGTCGACTATGCCGCCCGCTACGGTGGCGATGAGTTTGTTTTTCTGCTGCCCTCGACCGGCAAGCAGGGGGCGCTGAGCATGGCGATCAACCTGTTACAGGCCCTGCGGGAAAAACGCTTCTATTCCGACTGCGGCGAGCTGATTCGCATCACCGCCAGTCTCGGGGTGGCCACTTATCCGGATAACGCCAAAGATCTCAGGCAGCTGGTGCAGCTCGCCGATGAGGCGATGTACCAGGTGAAACGAACTACCCGCAACGCTATTAAGACCGCCTGAGTTTAGGGCGGAAAATGAAAATCGCCACGCGTCGGCCCGGTGGAAAATCTTTTCCGGCCGGTCGACCAGGGGGGAAGCATGTTCCTGCCAGTTAATTTCCATTCAACCCTCCGGGCGAGCCTGGTTGGTCTTTTCGGTCTGTTGCTCTGCGCTACGCTGTTGGCAGCCGCGCCGATTTCTTTCCAGAACGGGCGCCAGGCCATGGAACGGGGCGATTTCGCCGCAGCCCTGGATATTTTCCAAAACCTGAGCCAACAACAACCGGGCAACCCGGAAGTCGACTTTCTCCTTGGCCGCAGCGCTTACGAGAGCGGCGATTTTGAAACCGCAATTTTTGCTTTTGAACGGGTCCTGATTCTTCAACCGCAAGCGCAGCGTGCCCGTCTGGAACTGGCTCGCAGCTATTTGGCCGTCGGTGACCTGCAATCCGCCAGGAGCAATTTCCAGGTGGTGCTCGATCGGCAGCCACCCTTGGTGGTGCGGAACAATATCCAGCATTACCTGGAGATGATCGAGCGGGCGGCACAGCAGCATCGGGTCATTGGCCAGCTCAGTATCGGCCTGGCTTATGATGACAATGTCTACAAGCCGGGCTGGTCTTCCTCACTGTTGCTCTATAACAGCAATTACCGCCGGGAAGAGGATCTGAACCTGAATCTGTTCGGTCTCAGCAGCGGTCCGGTCTGGCAGCAGGGCAACTGGCAACATAAGCTGCAGTTACGAGCCAACTATATGACCTTCGGCGGAGACCGCTATTTAAGCAGCCTGGCTCTTGGTGCCGAACCTGAGTATCGAATTAATCGCCAGCAGAGCCTGACTCTGCTTGGGCAAATTTCCCTGCTCGATTTCGCCGAGGCTGGCCGCGACGCGGAGCAGTACCGTCTAGGCGTAAGTTATAACTTTTTCTGGGCAAAGAACCGTTTGAACCTGGTCCTGGCCGGCGAAGTGAATGAGGCTGATGATGAGCAGTACGGTTATTTGCGCAAACTGCTGACGATTCAGTATCAACGTCAGCTTCCCTGGCGGTTGACCTGCAGCCTTGGTTTCCGTTTGCAGCGCACCAGGTATGACGCCGCCGGTCCACTGTTCAGTGAAAAACGTCGGGACCTGCTGCGCGAATATAATCTTGGGCTGAGCCGCCCGCTCTGGACCGCCGCCGATGGTTCTCGCCAGCTGGTTGCTCAGTTGAGCCAGGTGTGGACCGACAGCGGATCGAATATTGATCTTTATCCTTACGATAAGCAAGTGACCAGCTTGGTGCTCAGCGTCAGCTTTTAATCAGGTGAGGGCGGTTATGGAAAAATTCAAACATGTTGGCCTTATGCTGCTGCTCAGCCTCTGCATTTTGCTCAGTGCGCTGCTCAGCAGAAGCTTTGCCGCTGAACAGGCGATCGGTAAGATCATTGCGATCCGCGGCCAGGCGACTGCGCTGGGTGCGGATACCCGCGCCTTGAAAATGGCCAGTGAAATCTATTTGGGCGAGGTGGTCCGGACCGCCGAGCGCTGTCGGCTGCAGATGCTGTTTACCGACAACACCATTGTCAGTTTAGGGCCGAGTAGCGAGTTTCTGGTCAAGGACTACGCCTGGGATGCAGAAACGCGCCAGGGAAAGATGAACTCACGGGTCAACGAGGGGGTGTTCCGGGTGCTCGGCGGGTCGATCACCAAAAGCTCACCGAAGAATTTCACCACCGAAACTCCCAGCGCAACGATCGGTATCCGTGGCTCGATGTATGCTGGCAAAGTGCGTGCCGGGAAGTTGGATGTCGTGTTTCAGGGCGGTAAGGGGATATATATCCGCAATTCACTCGGTTCGGTCGACATCTCAACCCCCGGTTATGGCATCAAACAGGCGAGAATAGACATTCCGCCAAGGGAGCCGCAGCCTTTCAGCCCGGCTGAGTTGGAAGCGCTTGACCCTTTAAGGGCGGTCGCACCGCAGCAGCAGACAACTGTTCCGGTGGCTGAACGCGTCGCAGTGGCAAAGCCAAAGAACAGCACTGAAGCGGACAAAGTAACCAGCCAGCCAGAGCCAACGGATCCCACAGTAGCAGTGGCAGAACCGATGCAGCCAGCGGAAACGGGAAAATTAGCAGAAACGCTAGAAATCGTTGATCCGCCTGCCCAGGAGCAGCCTAAGATAAATCCGCCAGCTCCAGCGGCACCACCGGCACCGGTTGTGACCGCTTTCTCAGGTCGCTATCAGGCGGTCCAGGATGACCTGGTAGCGAACAGCAATATTGCCGATCAAACCTGGCTGGGTGCCTTTAATGGTTCAACCTCAGCCGGTGTGCTGACCTCATCGGCAAATACCAATAACGGTCTGGTGGTTGTGCAGCCGCTCAACGTGATTGCTTACGATCCGAGTCTCCCCTATACCGGATTCAGTAAAACGCCGATTGCCAGCTACACGACCGACCTGCTTGGCACCTCGACCAGCTTTACCAGCGCTGAGTTGCTGATGGACAACGCCGGGGAGTTCGCCGTAATCAGCCTGCGGGATAATTTCAATCTGCCCACTTACCAATATTCGCTGCTCGGCTTTCTCGGGGCCTATAGCTCGAGCGTGCCGGCCAGCGGCATCAGCCATTACACCGGCCTGACCAACGGGACTCTCGACAACCTTGGACCGGTCGAATTTGAAACCATCGGCCACAGGGTTGAGATGTCGGTCAACTGGCATAATGGCAAACTGCTTGGTGGCATTCTGGTCCCGGACGGTATGGGCGGCGACCAGCCGGTCGGCTTCTTTATTGGCGATGTCAGCGGCACCAGCTTCACGACCAGCCTGTTTTTTGGTAACGATATTTCCGACCTCGGCCCGGGGCCGATTCTGGCGATCAGCGGCAGCAGCAGCTTTGGCGAGTTTTACGGCAGCAAATATCAAGGGGTCGGTTTTGAATTCAGCGGCAATACCCATAGTGTCGAATTCCAGACCCTGGAGGAAAACTGGCAGCTGAGCGGCGCCGGTTTTCGGGCGGTGAATAACGCCGCCTCGACAGTCGGGAGTGTCACCTGGCAGGGCTTCGCCATCGGTGTCGGCGAAGATATGGGCGCCATCGACAGCAACCGGCGCCTGTTTGTTAGTCAGCTGCCGAGTGATTTCAGCCTGAGCATCAACCAGGATGCCGGCAGCATCAATGGCAGTTTAACTGCTCGGGATGTTGTCGATCCGAGTGTCGCTATCAACGCTCTGCAGATCGGCGGCAGTAATCCATCGGCCTATATCGACGACCAGTTGTTCGCCGCGGGAGTCGGTGGCGGTTCGCCGATCATGGTCAGCGCCAGCACCGGTGGTTTAAAAGCCCAGGGCAATTACCTGATCACCGAAGACCCCAGCAAGCAGCTGGCCAGTTATGCCAGCTGGGGGATCTGGGAGATCGCCTACAGCGATCCGGTCAGCAGCGGCAATTATCATGTTCATGTCCCCGGCTCCCTCTGGGTGGCGGGTGAGCTGACCTCCACCGCCGATTTTGCCGCGCTCAATTTTCCCGCCACCTATACCGGCACTGCGGAAGGGGTCTATGTGCCGGTCAGCGGCCAATACCTGAATATGCCGAGCGGAACCTTCAGCCTGGACGTCGATTTCGGTACCGGCACCCTGACCTCCGGTGCGATCAATTTTCCGGCCGGCAACGGCGCCCCGGCGGTCAACCTCGGCATCGATCCGACTTCGGTTTCCGCCAGTGGTTTCTCTGCTGTGACCAGTTCGCCGACCTTTGGCACGGTCAACGGCGCTTTCTACGGACCGAACGCCAAATCGGTGGCCGGCAATTTCGAGGCCCAGCTGGTGTCCGATCGGGTGATCGGGGTGTTCGGCGGGGATCGTCCTTGACACGCTGGCCTTGGCGCCTTTTGCAACCGACCCCCTTCAAGGCGGGCCTGCTTTGCGTGCTGTTGGCCTGCCTGCTTTATCTCTCCTTTGGGGCAAATAAGCCGGCCCTGCTGCAGGCCCTCGATAACCAGCTGACCAGCGCCATGTTCCGCTGGCGGGGCAGCCAGCCGCCGCAGCAGCGCATCGTAATCGTTGATATCGATGAGCAGAGTCTGGCCGCTCTCGGCCAGTGGCCCTGGCCGCGCGACCTGGTCGCCAGGCTGATCGATCGGGTTCGGCAGCTGGGGGCCCGGGTCATCGGTCTGGATATCATGTTTATTGAACCGGACCGAACCTCGCCAAGCGTCTTTGCCGAGCGCTATCCTCAATTGCTCAACCCGGTGAACGAAACACTGCAAGTTTACAACCATGACCAGCTGCTTGGCACGGCCCTGGCGCAAACCAGGGCCGTGCTTGGTTACGCCATGCTCAGGCAGCAGGATGGGTTGAAAGATCCTGCCGAAATCCCCTTCCCCTCCGCCAACCTGAAACTCGCCAGCCCCGAGGCGCGCTTCGGCCAGTTAAATCTGCTGCCGATTTATCGGGCCAGCGTCAATCACCCCGATGTTGCCCAGGGCGGAGCCAGCGAAGGGTTTCTCAACTTTTTTCCAGAGAGTTCCGGAGCAGTGCACAAGGTTCCTTTGCTGCTGGGGCTGGACGGCATCCCCTACCCGTCGCTGGCCCTGGAGGTGGCGCGACTGGCCCTGGATGAGCCAAGCTTGCTGATCCACACCGCCGCTGAAAACTCCGACCAGCGACGCGGGCTATTGGGGATCTCCCTCGGTGAGCGCTTTATCCCGACCGATGATCAGGGCCAGATGAGCATCAACTATCGCGGCCCCTGGCGCAGCTTCGACTATCTGTCGGTCGCTGAGTTGCTGGCTGGCCAGCAGCATCCCCAATTATCAGACGCCATTGTGCTGATCGGCGCTTCGGCGGCCGGTCTGCTCGACCTGCAGACTACCCCCTTTGCGCGGCTCTTCCCCGGCGTGGAAATCCACGCCAACATCATCGATAATCTGCTGGTCGGTGACCCATTGCGGCAGGATATTTTTACCGAAATCGGCATGACCATCTGCCTGATAGTCATTGGCGGTGTCCTGTTCAGCTTTTTGCTAGCGAAATCAGGCGCAGTTTTGGGCGCCTGTGGGGCAATGCTGTTTATGCTGCTCGCGGTGGTTGGTAATTATCTGCTGCTGTTCAAGAACGGCACCATTGTTGGCCTGACCTTCCCGCTGCTGACCCTTGTGGTCATCTGTCTGGTGGTGACCCTGAGCAACTACCTGCTGGTTGAGCGGCAGAAGCAGTTTGTGCAGAGCGCCTTTCGTCAGTATCTGGCTCCACAGGTGGTTGAGGAGTTGCTGCGTGATCCGAAGCAGCTTTCTTTGGCGGGGGAAGAAAAAGAACTGACCGTGATGTTTTGCGATATCCGCAATTTCACCAGTATCTCAGAAGGAATGGATTCGGTCGCTCTGGCCAACTTTATGAATCGCTACCTGACCGAGATGACCCGGTTGATCACCGACGGCCAAGGCCTGCTCGATAAGTACATCGGCGATGCGATCATGGCGCTCTGGGGTGCGCCACTGGAAGACCGGGAACATGCCCTGCAGGCGGTAAAAACCGCCCTGCAGATGCAGCAACGCACCGCCGAGCTGCGGCGGGCCTGGCAAAAAGAAGGCTTGCCGGAGATCCATATCGGTCTCGGCCTGAACTCAGGCCCGATGCGGGTCGGTAATTTCGGTAGTGAGCAGCTCTTCGATTACACGGTGATCGGCGATCAGGTGAACCTCGGTTCTCGGTTGGAGGGATTGAACAAGGTTTATGGCACAGGCATTTTGATTTCGGAGCGGACCCGGCAATTGCTGGCCGGGGAGGTCCTCTGCCGGCCGATCGACCTGGTGCGGGTCAAGGGGAAGCAGCAGCCGGTAGAAATCTTCGAGCCGCTGCGACGGGGAGTTGCCAGTGACCCGGAGCTGGAACACTGGCAGCAGGTGGTGAAGCTCTATCGGCAGGGGCAATTTGACAAAGCCGGCAAGGAGCTGGCGATCCTCAACCGTAAATCGCCTCAGCAACTTTATCGCCTCTATCAACAGCGCTGCGAGCAGTTTGTCGCCGAGCCGCCAGCGGCCGGTTGGGATGGCTGTTTCAGCCACCGGATGAAGTAGGTTGAGTCTGCAATATTGCTGGTCGGTCTCAGGATTATTTGGCGATGTTCTGGCAGCCAACCAGGAAATTCTCTTCGTAGTAAACAGTACCGTTCGGGCAACTTATTGGGGTGAGCTGCTTCGGCCTACAGGTATATGCTCCGGTGGGGGTTCCACTGGCAATTTCCCAACCGTCCGGACAAAATTTCTGCACCCTGGGGCTCTTCACTGGCGCAATGGAGAATTTCCCGGCATAGGAAATGGTCGTCACTAAGGCCGTCGTACCCAGAATCGAGGTGAGTAGCACAGTTCGAAGTTTCATCAGCTGTCCTCCCTGCCGTTTCCTTCCTGAATCCCTCCGGGAGCCCTTCCTGCTAACCTCCCGGAGGGGTAAGGTCCTTTATCCACCGGCCCCAGGGTTTCTTCAGTTCGCCGAGGCTGGGGCAATGCCGGTTGCCGTCAATCGCCGAGATTTTGCTTGCCGTACAGAACAACCTTCGAATCGGTGATCGCCTGCAGGCGCTCATCGCCGTCGCCGGAGGTGTAGTAGACGCGGGCGCTGACGCCGATTTCGGGATACATCGAGGAGACCACGGCGCGCCCCTCGTCAAAGGTCAGCTCGGGGTTTGGCACAGCGTTGGTGACCGTCAACTCGCCGGGCAGATGGCGCGAGGCAAAATCGACCGTGAACTGCGGCGGGATGGCAAATGCGGCCATGCCGACCGGCGCGGAATCGTCAGAAAAACCCTTGAAAAAGGTGACGAACACCCGGTTGGTTTTATCGCTCTGATTGGTGACCGAGACCACGGTTGCCGAGCGCATGACATCGTTTTGGGTCTGCGAGTTCATATAGGTCACCAGGTAGCGCGGGACACTCGGGATGCCGTCGATGGCGCGCAAGTCTTCGAGTTCATGAAGTTCCACGGCTCTTTTCAGGCGCTCAAGGGCACGTTTTTCGGTCGGGACATGGGGTCCTTTGGTCATTAGTCTTTTGCTCATGAGGTTCTCCTTCCGTAGCTCAGCTTAGTCGCCGGGAACTTACTGTTCCCTGGGCGTTTGCCTGCGGTTTTACTACGGGGGGAGTTACCGTTCGCTTACCAATTGGAAAAATAGGAAAACCAGGGGGGTGTCGTTTCGGAGGGAGATGAATTCAGCTGCCGGCCCGAGTCGGAACGCAGCAAGCCTGGAAGAGGAGGAAGAGCGGTGAATTTTTTTCGCTCCATCCTCGGCTGTCGGCGAACCTTAAATATGTCGCCCGATCACTTCGGCCATTTTTCCCAGAGCGCTCAGTTCGCCCGGGCCGAAGTCGGCTCCAGCCTTGGAGGGATCAGTTCCCTTGCGTGAAATCTGAATTACCCCTTTGGGCTGTTCCCCACTGAACATCGGCGCACTGAGAATCTTCTGGATCGGCTGTTTTCCAGCGAACGCCTCAAAAATCACTCCATGAGAGGTTTTTGCGAAGTGATTATCAAAAAAACCGCGTTTCTCGCGTAAGGTGCGTGCCACCAGGGAGCTTTTGGCGTTGAGCGGAATAGTGCCCGATGCTTTCAAGCCTTCCGGCCAGCTGAAGGCAAGTTGCAAGCGTTCCGGGTCGAATCCGAAGATCGCCACCTCCTCCGGAGTGACCTGGTATGCTTTACAGAGCATTTTCACCGCCAGCGTCGGCCGCTCTTCAGGGTTGCTCAAGCCGAGCTGCAAATCGAGTTCAGAGCAGAAGTCTGCGATTTTCATATGGCCCTCTTCCTTGCTTGGGAGATGGATAACCCGGTAATTATCGCAGTAAAGTGAAATTTTTCAAGCGGCATAGCGGCTGCAACTTTCTGATTTCACGCTATTCTTTATGATGTTTAGTTTTCATGGAGCTGCCCAGATGACTGAAAAACTGGCCAAGACGACCCTACTGCCCGACCTGGTTGCCACCCGGAAGCTTTATACCGCCTTGCGGCCGGCCCTGGAAGAACAGCTGCATCTGGTCTACCATCAATTGCACCAGTTGCTGGAAGAGCACGGTCATACTCCAACCATCAAATACCGGGTCAAGGGGTTTGATAACTATTTCAACAAACTGAGCAAGCTGTGCAAGGAGAAGCCGGAAAAGGCAGTGCTGATCAGTGATCTGCTCGGTATGCGGGTGGTCTGTCCCTTTCTGGAAGACCTGGAGTGGATCGAAAAGCTGATTACCAAAAATTTTGATGTGATCGAGTTGGAGCGCAAAGGGGATCGCCATTCATTCCGCGAATTCGGTTACGATTCGGTGCATCTGCTGATTCTGCTGGACCCACCGGGCGCTGGCGAGAGTTTGCCGCACACCGACCATCTTTGTGAAATCCAGCTGCGGACCATTTTGCAGGACGCCTGGGCCGAAGTTGAGCATGAACTGGTGTATAAGTCGGACCTGAGCTTTCCCAACGATTCGATCAAACGCAAGCTGGCCTCGCTCAATGCCTCGTTGGCGCTTTCCGACCTGATCTTTCAGGAGATTCGCGATTACCAGCGGGAGCTGCGGTCAAAGGGACTGCGCCGCCGGCAGAGCGTTGAGGAAATGTTGGTGGAGGCGGCCTCGATCAAGATCCCGGCGCAGGCTGAGGAGGGTTTTGAAATCAATGAGGCGGAGCCGGAGGAAGGATTACCGCAAAGTTCACCGCGCGGC
The DNA here is from genome assembly GCA_947259715.1 of uncultured Desulfuromonadales bacterium. Classification (GTDB taxonomy): domain Bacteria; phylum Desulfobacterota; class Desulfuromonadia; order Desulfuromonadales; family Geopsychrobacteraceae; genus Malonomonas. The sequence goes on along the minus strand of CAMYNR010000179.1, from coordinate 1,843 downwards.
CTGGAAAAGACCATGTTCAAAGCCTTGGAGGCCCACAGTAACAAGGAGTTTTCCCAGGCGATCAAGTGTTACGGTCGGGTTCTGCACATGAAGCTGGACCCCTCGCTACGCTCGCTGGTCTATAATCACCGTGGCATGGCGCATTTCGCCCTGGTAGTGATAACGCCCGTGCCTGGAGCAACCGTGGCCTGGTCTACCGGATGCAGGAAAAGTTTGATCAGTCGCTGGAGGATTACAACCGGGCCATCGAGATATCCGCCACCCAGCTTGAAGGTTTCTGGGGGCGGGCCCAGACCTGTTTCGAGATGAAGCTGTTCAGCCGCGCCCTCAGCGACTGCCAGAAGGTCCTCAGCCTGCAGGCCGATTTTGCTCCGGCCCAGGAGTTGGAAAAAACTATCCGCCGGCAGGTGTTTTGAAAGAAGTGAAGATTATAACCTTTTGTGGCTGCTGCCAAAGTGCTCATTCTCCGTCAAATATCTGCGACCTTCTTGTCCTAAATAGTAAGCAGATTCCTGATTGACAACTGTTGAAAAAAAGATCATGTCATTTTCACATAGCCGTTTCAGGCAATATTCAGCAATGGGTAGGTCATATTTAAGTGCCCTGATTATTTGACCTGAAGTTGCTTTGCCTGCTTTGGATAAAAGTAAAAGTATCTTTTTTTCTTCATTTGAGAATGTCTTCTTTGGTCTGCTGTCCTGCTTTTTTTCATTGAATTTTTGCTTTTTTAAAGATTTTATTTCTGATTTTAAGGAATGAATGACTTTACTCAGTTCGGAGTTTTTTTTCATTAATTCAATGAGCTGTTCATTCACTTCAAAGTTTTCTGACTGTATATTGTCAATTTTACTTTTTAATTGAAATATGTCTTCAGGTAATGAATTGGTTTTTGCCGACTTGTTGAAGTTAGGATCTAAAGAAGAAGGATCTATCATCATACCCATCTCAAATTTCTCCTTATGCAGTTAGCCCAAGCAATAAGAAAAATCCTCGACCAGTTGATTGAAGGATTTAGCCACTGAATGTAGGCTAATGATTAAGAAAAGTATAAATGCCGATTTGATCTACAAGGGATTTATACTTTTCAAATTTTCATTTGTACCAATGGGGGGTTGTCTTATTTACTAGCATATTTTATTCCATTGTAGTAAGTGCCTAAGATGACTAGTGTTTTTTTGGGAAGTCATTGCCTGCCGGCGGAGTGTAAAGATTCTCGACCAACTTGGTAGAATTTGAAACATCGGCCGAGTTTTCTTGCGCGGTCGATCAGGGCGAAGAACAGGCACTTTATCCTGGTTACAATAGGATCGATGTTCTTTGCCTCAAACTGGTCATTGAGCCGGGATAGAAAAGGACTATCCCTCCCGATGCACCGCCAGGTGTCCCCAGGACTGATCAACCGGCATCACCTCGATGGCGTTGATGTTGACATGCGGCGGCTGACTGGCCACCCAGTAGACGATTTCGGCGATATCCTCCGGGCGCAGCGGATCTGCCCCCCGGTAAACCTGGGCTGCCTTGGCGTCGTCCCCCTTGAAGCGCACGTTGGAGAACTCGCTCTCGGCCATTCCCGGTGCCAGGTTGGTGACGCGGACTTTCTTGCCGAGCAGATCGGCGCGCAGGTTGCGGCTGAACTGCTGGACAAAGGCCTTGGTGCTGCCGTAAACGTTCCCGCCGGGATAGGGCCAGCTGCCGGCGGTCGAGCCGATATTGACGATGTGGCCGCTGTTGCGTGCGACCATCTGTGGAAGAATCGCCCGGGTGCAGTACATCAGCCCTTTGATATTGGTATCGACCATCGTCTCCCAGTCGTCGATGTTTACTTCCCAGGCCGGTTCCAGGC
>CAMYNR010000178.1 GCA_947259715.1 uncultured Desulfuromonadales bacterium | reverse complement strand
CGCTGCGAAAGGCCGCCGCATTGGGGCTGGCCGGCATATACGTACGCGAGGAATCTGAAGGCAGCGGCCTGACTCGTTTCGACGCGGCGTTGATCTTCGAGGAACTTGCATCTGCCTGCACGTCTACTGCTGCCTACATCTCGATCCACAACATGGTCGCCTGGATGATCGACAGCTTTGGCAGCGATTCCCAGCGCACCGCTTTCTTGCCCAAGCTTCTGACTATGGAGCACTTCGCGAGCTATTGCCTGACCGAGCCCGGCGCGGGTTCGGATGCGGCTTCTCTCCGGACCAAGGCGGTGCGCGATGGCGACGACTATATACTGAACGGCTCGAAGGCGTTCATTTCAGGAGGCGGGTCCAGCGATATCTACCTGGTGATGTGCCGCACCGGTGGCCCGGGGGCTGATGGCGTGTCGGCGCTGATCGTCCCCAAGGACACACCGGGTCTTTCATTCGGCAAAAAAGAAAAGAAACTCGGTTGGAACAGTCAGCCGACGGCCGCAGTGATCTTCGAAGATGCGCGCGTCCCGGTTGCCAATCGTCTGGGGCGAGAGGGCGAGGGCTTCAGGTTCGCGATGACGGCACTGGACGGCGGCCGGGTGAATGTGGCTGCTTGCTCTCTGGGCGGCGCGCGTGCATGCATGGAGGCCGCTAGGGCACATCTGCGAGACCGTAAGCAGTTCGGTCGGCCACTTGCTGATTTCCAGGCGCTGCAATTCAAACTAGCCGACATGGCGACTGAGTTGGATGCCGCTCGCTTGATCGTCTGGCGGGCCGCGCAGGAACTCGACAGCGGCGCGCCGGACAAGACGCTGCATTGCGCGATGGCCAAGCGCTTTGCCACCGATGTCGGCTTTAAAGTATGCAACGATGCCCTGCAGCTGCATGGCGGCTACGGCTATATTCGCGAGTTCCCCATCGAGCGGTTCTTCCGAGACGTCCGAGTGCATCAGATCCTGGAGGGCACCAACGAGATCATGCGCGTTGTCATCGCCCGCAAATTGCTGGCCGAGTGAGAATTATGCGGAATCTAGATGAAGTGTAGGTTGAAGCGGCCCGTTTTTTTTAGTGAGAAACTATGAGTGAGACTGAAGAAATCATCTTCGAGGTGAAACGTGGCGCTGGCTTTATCACGCTGAACCGGCCGGAGGCGCTCAACGCTCTAACCCTGGAGATGATTCGGGCAATGATCCCGCAACTCGCCGCTTGGCAGGAGGATCCTAGCGTCAAGGCGGTGGTGATCCAGGGCGCAGGCGATCGCGCTTTTTGCGCCGGAGGCGATGTACGTGCAGTTTGGGAAGCGGGCCGAGCGGGCGAGTCCCTGACAGCCGAGTTCTTCCACGAGGAATATCGCCTGAACAGGATGGTCCATACCTTCGCCAAGCCTTATGTCGCCCTTATTGACGGCATTACGATGGGCGGCGGCGTCGGGATATCGGTGCATGGTAGCCATCGGGTGGCCGGCGACCGCACGATGCTGGCGATGCCGGAGGTCGGCATCGGCCTCTTCCCCGATGTCGGCGGATCCTATTTTCTGCCGCGGCTTCCAGGCCGGCTCGGTCTTTTTCTGGCGCTCACGGGCTGGCGCCTCAAGGCCGCTGATGCGCTTTATTGTGGTCTTGCGACGGACTATGTTCCGAGCGATCGGATGGGAGATCTTTCCGACTTGGCTCAGCACCAGGAGGTTATCGACCACTGCTTTTCGTCCCGCTCGATTGAATCGATCTTGGCAACTCTGGAAGAGGCGGGCGACGATTGGGCTTCCAAGGTTGCCGGTATCATCAAGAAGCACTCTCCAACCAGTTTGAAAGTGACTTTCGCGCAGTTGGAGAAAGGGGCGACTCTCGACTTCGACCAGGCCATGATCCAGGAATACCGCATGAGCCAGGCATTCATGGCAGGCGACGACTTTTATGAGGGCATTCGCGCTGTCTTGATGGACAAGGATCAGCAACCGAAATGGTCGCCGGGGGATCTTGCCTCTGTCACGCCTGAACTTGTCGAGAGTTATTTCCGGCCTCTCGGGGAGCGGGACCTGACTTTCACCTGATCAGCATTGCGCCGGCGCAGCTAGTTGCTGTACGGGCGAAGCTCAAATCCAATTCACAAGGGGAGGATGGAATGGCGCGCATCGGATTTCTAGGTTTGGGCAACATGGGCTTGCCGATGGCCAGGAACCTCGCCAAGGCTGGTTACGAGGTTTCCGGTTTTGACGTGTCGGAGGCTGCCCGCGACGCGGCCGCCTCGGCGGGTCTTGCGGTGGTGGAATCCGCGCCGGCCGTGCTGACCGATGCCGAAGCGGTGGTGACCATGCTTCCGGCCGGTGAACATGTGTGCTCCCTCTACCTCGGCAGCGACGGCCTTCTCGCCCAGGCGGCAAAGGGCACGCTATTCATTGACTGTTCGACCATAGACGTGGCGACCTCACGCGACGTTCACGCTGCGGCGGAAGAGGGTGGATTTGCGATGCTCGACGCGCCGGTGTCGGGTGGAGTGGCGGGCGCTGATGCCGGGGTACTTACATTTATGGTTGGCGGCTCGGAGGCCGCCTTCGCCAAGGGCCAGCCACTGTTTGAGATTATGGGCCGTAACATTGTGCATGCGGGTGGTCCCGGCAATGGGCAGGCCGCCAAAATCTGCAACAACATGATCCTCGGCATTTCGATGATCGCGGTGTCGGAGGCATTCGCCTTAGGTGAGAAACTCGGTATCGACCCCAAGGTGTTTTTCGACATCA
>CAMYNR010000177.1 GCA_947259715.1 uncultured Desulfuromonadales bacterium | reverse complement strand
CGACTCTCGATGCTGCAACAGCGACATAACGGCCTCGGCTCCCAGAGACGGGTAGCTCAGCACAAAGTCGGCGCCAGCCCGGTTGATCGCTTCTATGTTGCGCTCGTGAGTGATGCGGCTGATCACCCGAAGCTCCGGATTCAAACGCCGGTAATACACCGCCAGGTAAATATTCATGGCGTCATCATTGGTGGTGAGCAGCACGCTGGGGGCCTCAGCCAACCCTGCCCCCATAAGCAGTTCCCGGTCAGCCGCGTCGCCGATGAACAGCTTGTCAGCGACCCCCTCCAGAGAGGACCGCAGAGACTCCTCGCGCTCGATCATGTGAACGGTCACGCCGCGACTGCGGAGGGTTTGGGTGGTGGCACAGCCGACCTTGCCGCCACCGATCACCAGGACCGGGTTGAAATTGGTATTGTAGATCACCAGGTAAGTGTCGAGACTGGTGATCTGTTCTTCGGAACCCATCACCACCGGAAAGCTCCCGTCGGCAAGAATGGTTTCAGGGGTCACCGGGACCATGCGCCCCCGTTCCCACACCGCCACCACATTCAGGCCGAAGGTCTCCCTTAATTGCACTTCCCTCAAGAGACGGCCGACCAGTGGGGTGTTGTGCACCGGAAATTCGGCGATCAGAAGATCTCCCATCCGCCCGACCACGTGGCAATGGACATGCCCGGCGTTGACACGGTTGGCAAGGTGCTGACCCAGCTGGATTTTGAGGGGCAGGACGTGATTGCTGCCGGTCAGTTCCAGCAGGTCGATGGATTGCTCGTGTTCCGCCACCGCAGCGATGGGCACCTGTGAAGAAATATCCCGGATCGTCAGGGTGATATTGGTGTTGATCGTGTCGCTACAGTTGGCGACCACCATCCGGGCATGCTCTACCTGCAACGCCTCGTAGGTCACCCGGTCCTCCACTCGTCCGGTCACCACCGGCACCCCGTCGATGTGCAGTTGCACAGCTTTGACCGGATCTGGTTCGATCACGAAGTGGGGGATGTCGTGAAGGCGCAGCCGCGCCCGCAACGCCGTGGCCAGGCTGTCCACGGCGCACAGAATGACATGACCTTGAGTGCCGGGGGGGACTGCCCTGGGGGCGTGAAAACGCATTCGGGATTCCATCCAGGGTGCGTAGAAGAAGCGGATGAATACAAACGGTAGCACGATCAGAAGCAACACTACGCCGGTCAGCAGAACCACGATACTGAACAGGCGACCGATATCACTGTGGAAGGTGATGTCGCCGAAGCCGAGAGTCGTCATGACCGTGAGAGCCCAGTAAACTCCCGTGACCCAGGAGTGCTCCTGCCCCTCAAAGTGCTCCATGATGAGGTGGAAGCCGACGGCAAAGAGCGCCACGGTCACCACCAGCAGGAAAGAATAGCTTGCCAGCGCCCGAATATTAGGACGGGCGCGGGTCGGGAGCAGAAGAGATAATAATTCGCTGGTAAGAAACTTCATCGGGTATCCGTACAAATACGGGACTAGCTTGAGAAACAGGCTTATCGCCTGTCGATCAAATTATTTACTCAGAAAACCATATGTCCGTTATTAAGTCGCTTCCTCTCGGGTTATTCTCACCTCAATCTCTGGAAGTGGAAATCCCCTTAGGCGTGTCGAACCCAGAAGATAGCATAGTTGAAATCTATTATCTGTGATGGATTTGATGCCGGCTTGAAAAATAATAGCCCGTTTGTCTCTTAGTATTGGTAAGCTTTCCTGCATACAGTGAGGAAATCGGCCCAATCTCAGATCTTGTGATTTAATGATGCCCCGGGCATTTTCTTTTTTGGTTCCACGTGTGTCGTCGCTTCCAATGCTCACGCAAAGTTTTGACAAGATTGTCATCTATCGAGTATGAATTTCTATTCCTATATTTTACCGGCTAATTTTTTTTTGAATGTAGTTAGTTTCTGTCCGGAAACTGCCCTTTTTCACCAGTTCGGCGTCAATCAGCACCAGCACATTCGCTTGTGCGGCGTAAAGCACTACGCCTCCGCGCAAATGCTTGATTTCCTTGATCTGGCAAAAAATTGCTAGTTTCCAAATCAGAAACACACTTTGTGCCATCCGGACTTTCCGGATGGGCACTAGTTACCTTCACCGAGGCGTCGAGCTTCAACTGGGTCACCCGGCGGCTCGAATGTGGAACACCTTGCCAATATTGCCGTCGGGCCTGTGACTATGATGCGATCAGCCCCGATGGCCGGATTATTTACCGGGAATGCTTCCAGTGTCTGGATTGTGTCTCGATTTACCATGACCCTGAGCGCTGTCTTGCTGAGGTCGCCCTGAGAAAAACCGGCCGGCCTTTAACCGATTCTGAAGGAAAAAACTTGGAGGAGTCTCTCAAATGAACCGATTTGTTATTCTGTTGATCATTGCCGCTCTCTTTCTTTCCGCCTGCGCCGGCAGCCAATGGGTACGGACGCCTGTCGTTAAACAACATGAATTCAACGTGACTCTGGAACAGCGGCAGGAGGATACAAGCCTTGCTTCCCAACGCTATGCGCATCCCCATCAGGTTGAGCAGGGCGATTTGAAAACACTGCTGGGCGGTTTGACCTACACGGAGGAAGCAGGTTTGCTAAGCGAAGAGAAAAATCATCCTGTTTTCCAGGCGGCTGAAATTGACCGACTGGCACCCGTACTCGCCGATACGCTGGCAACCGCCGACGCCAGTCAGCGAATTCGGTTCATCTCATTTAACCATGACCAGGGGGTGCTATTTTCCGTCAGCCGAAAAACCGAAGGGGTGATGTTTATCGGCTCTGACGGACGACTGAATATCGCCTTCAATCATATTAACCTTAATCGGCAGGCAAGCGAATCCACTGCAATTTTCCCCAACTACGCAAATGCCGATCCCTTGAAAATAAAATCTTCGGACACTCCAATCTCCCCAATGGCGCCCTATGCACAACTGCAGAGATTCGAAGACGGTAAACAGGCCCCGATGTGGGTTGTGGTCGATTTTGAAAAGCAGGATGAAGCGGCCAGTCATCTGTCGGTGCCCACCAAAGCAACAGAAATAGCTTCTCCCGTCGTCGCACCAAAGACCGAATCCGTTGAGAAAGCAATTGACAATCCTGAGCCCACAAAGATGCAGTTTCAAAAATCGGGGGGGGCAGTAACATCTGTGGATTCACTTAAAGAAGAGCACAAACAAGAGATAAAAAGTAAACTGAAATACTTAAAAGAGCTGTACGACGAAGGGCTTATCACAGAGAAAGATTATAATGGCAAAAAAATGGAGCTGTTGAATAAAATAAATTAACGCACTTCTCACCGCCATTTGTCTCTGGCGAAGGGCAAACCTGGGCTGAATTTTCATCAGCAAGGAGGAAGCTATGGCAACTAAGGACAAGTGTTGTACCATCGTCCCGTATTTCAAGGTTTTCAATGGTCAGCTAGGGACCTTTAAGGGGCTATGCGAAAAATTTGTGGCGAAAACCAAGGGTGAACCCAAATGCCTCTATTACGGTTTCAGTTTTGCCGGGGATCAGGTTCATTGTCGAGAAGGTTACGAAGACGCCGAGGGATTACTGGCGCATCTTGAGAATGTCGGACCTTTACTCGAAGACGCCTTGAAAATAGCTGATATCACGCGTCTGGAAATACATGGTCCAGAAGAAGAGCTGGCAAAACTTCGCCAACCCCTGGCTGAGTTGGAGCCGCAGTACTTTGTTCTTGAGTACGGTTTTCGCCGATAAGATTATTTCCCTGGCCCCAGCCTCCCATGAGTCTTTTCGCGGCATGTCGAAATGGAGAAAACGGTCGGGGCAATGGCTGGCGATGAGTTTGTAGAAATCCCTCGTTGCCATGATTTACACAAGCAGACCCAGCAGCATCCCATCCCGGAAAGGGATGGGATGTTTTTTTGACAGGTCAAAACGATCGTTTAATTAAGGATGCGCAGGTCGCGGAAAAATCCACAAATACCTGCTAATATGACAGTCAGAACATCTCCCTTGCTTGCCGCCGGAAAATCAGTGTTCAGCGAAGCTCACTTTGGGTTTGCCATCACGCGGGTGAGCTCTAGGTAAGCCGCTCAGATATTGTTTTTATGAACTGCTCAGTGCCACTACCGCCGTATTGAAGTTTGCTTTCTCTGAGATCTCATTTGGCCCGAGAATAGAGCCAAAAAGGAGGCAGGATGATCAAGCTCAACGTTAATGGGAAAGACTATGCTGTGGATGTCAGCTCCGAGGTGCCTCTGCTGTGGGTGATCCGTGACCATCTGCAGCTTACCGGGACCAAGTTCGGTTGCGGCATGTCGCTGTGCGGTGCCTGCACGGTGCACGTTGACGGGGAGGCGACCCGCTCGTGCGTGACGCCGGTGGGTGATGTCGCGGGGAAAAAAATCGTTACGATCGAGGGGCTGCCCCCTGACCTGGGCAATCCTCTGCAGACCGCCTGGACAGCCGAAGAAGTTCCCCAATGCGGCTATTGCCAGCCGGGCCAGATTATGGCTGCCGCAGCCTTGCTGGCGTTGAATCCGAAACCTGAGGACGCTGAAATCGATGACGCGATGTCCGGCAATATCTGCCGTTGCGGAACCTATCCGCGGATCCGGCGGGCGATTCATCTGGCGGCCAAGACGACGTCTGCTAGGGGGGAGCAATGAACGGAACCAGCATCGATATCCGCAGGCGTAATTTTCTTAAGGCCAGCGCTGCCGTAGGCGGAGGACTGATCCTAGGGTTTTATGTTCCATCGCGCGGCGCTGAGATTGCAGCGGCTCAAGTGCCGCCACCGGCCGTTGAGCCGAATGCCTGGATCCGCATCGATAGTAACGGCAACATCACCATCCTGGTTGCCAAAGCAGAGATGGGCCAGGGGGTTTACACCTCAATGCCGATGCTGATCGCGGAAGAACTGGAAGTCAACTGGGACAAAATTCGCGTTGCACCGGCGCCTGCAGCGCCAGTTTACAAACATACCGTATTCGGTGTCCAGGTTACCGGCGGCAGCACCAGCGTATCCTCTTCCTGGGACCAGTTGCGCACGGTCGGCGCGACCATGCGCGAGATGCTGATCCTGACCGCGGCCAAGCAGTGGGGTGTTGCGCCTGAGACCTGTCAGGCCAAAATGGGCTTGGTGAAGCATTCGGCCAGCAGTCGCGAGGCTGACTATGGTTCCCTGGCGGAACAGGCGGCCAAAATGTCGGTTCCGCAGAATGTTACGCTAAAAGACCCGAAGGATTTCAAAATCATCGGTAAGGCGGTGCCGCGCCTCGATACCCCAGAAAAAATTGACGGCTCTGGGCTGTTCGGACTGGATGTCCGGATTCTCGACATGCTGATCGCCGTGGTGGCCCGCTCCCCGGTGTTTGGCGGCACCGTGAAAAGCATTAAGGATGACCAGGCGAAAAAGATTCCCGGGGTCAAAATTGTGGCCCAGGTGCCGACCGGTATTGTCGTCGCGGCCGACGATTTCTGGTCGGCCAAGCAGGGCCGGGATGCCTTGGAGATCGTCTGGGAAGAGGGGGAGGGCGCGCAGCTGTCAACCGAAGCGCTGCGTGAGCAGTACGCCGAGTTGGCCAAAGCTCCTGGTGCGGTAGCACATAAAGAGGGCGATGCCGGCCAGGCGCTTAGCGGCGCGGCCAAGCAGCTGGAGGGGGTCTACGAGGTTCCCTACCTCGCCCATGCCTGCATGGAACCGCTCAATTGCGTCGTCGACCTGCGCGAAGACCGTTGCGAGATCTGGACCGGCACTCAGTTCCAGGGAGGTGACCAGAACGCTGCAGCGGCGGTGGCTGGCCTTCAGCCGGAGCAGGTCAAAATCAATACCATGCTGCTCGGCGGCGGATTTGGCCGGCGGGCCAATCCCCATTCGGACTTCGTGGTCGAAGCGGTGCAGGTGGCCAAGGCCCTGAAAAAACCGGTCAAAGTAATCTGGACACGCGAGGACGACATGCGCGGCGGTTACTACCGGCCGCTCTGGTACAGTAAACTCGCCGCCGGCCTCGATGAAGAAGGAAAACCTGTCGCCTGGACCCATCGGATCGTCGGCCAGTCGATCATCGCCGGCACCGCTTTTGAAGAAGCGATGATCCAGAACGGCATCGACGGCGCCTCGGTGGAAGGCGCGGCTGATCTTCCTTACGCGATCCCCAACCTGCTGGTCGATCTGCACAGCCCGAAGAACCTGGTGCCGGTGCAGTGGTGGCGTTCGGTCGGTCATTCGCACACCGGCTTTGTGGTGGAGAGCTTTATCGATGAACTGGCCGCGGCGGCCGGTAAAGATCCTTATGAATTCCGCCGTAATCTGCTCGCCGCCCATCCGCGCCATCTTGGGGTGCTGGAACTGGTCGCGAAACAAGCCGGTTGGGGCCAGGCGCCGCCGGCAGGACGCTCTCGCGGGCTTTCCGTGCATGCCTCTTTCGGTAGTTGGGTGGCCCAGGTGGCTGAAGTTTCGGTCGATAAAAACGGTCAGATCAGTGTGCACCGCGTCGTCTGCGCGGTCGATTGCGGCCGGGTAGTCAACCCCGATACGGTCAAGGCCCAGATGGAAAGCGGCATCATTTTCGGGCTGTCTGCCGCGCTATTTGGCGAGATTACCCTTAAAGGCGGTCGCGTCGAGCAGAGCAATTTTCACGATTACCCCGTTGTGCGTCTGGATGAATCGCCCGAAGTCGACGTCCATATCGTACCGAGCAGCGAACGGCCGACCGGCGTTGGGGAACCTGGAACTCCCCCCATCGCTGCGGCTGTGGCCAATGCCGTGTTCGCCGCAACCGGAGCCAGAGTGCGGCGCCTGCCCATGACCGCCGATCGAGTAAAAGAGGCGATGAAAGCGATGTAGGGACGAACCTGGGTGTTCGCCCTGACGAAAAGGGATCCCTCATGGATGATCTGCAGATCTACGAAGAAATCATTCGGCTGAAAAAAGAACGGACTCCTGCTGCCTTGGCCATGGTGGTAGAGAGCGAAGGCTCTTCACCGCGCAAGGCCGGGGCCAAAATGCTGATCGAGCAAGGCGGCCGCTTACTGGGAACGGTCGGCGGTGGCAAGATCGAGGCGGATACCATCGAAGCAGCCGTCGAAGTCATTAAAAATGGCCAGCCTCGGACGATCCCTTTTTCCCTCACCGAAGAACATGGCCTGGTATGCGGTGGGAGGGTGCTGGTTTATGTCGAACCGATCCTGCTGGCACCTCATTTGGTTGCCATCGGCGCCGGACATATTGGTCAGACGCTGACCAAGGCTGCTCGGGAGGCAGGTTTTCAGGTGACCCTGGTCGATCCCCATCCGGAGGGATCTGACTACCGCAATAGTGGTTTTATCCCGGCAGATCTGGTCTGTCCAGCGCAGGAGGTCTTTGCCCAGGTTCCCATTGACCAAAACAGCTTTATCCTGATCGCCACCCGCAACCACCGGGACGATTTTTTCGTCACCCGTAACGCTCTGGCCACCAAGGCTGGCTACATAGGGCTGCTCGGCAGCCAGCGGAAAAAATCTGCCCTCCAGGCGAACCTGGAACAGGCCGGTATGCCCCAGGAGGCCTTTGAACGCGTGATCTGTCCGGTCGGACTCGACCTTGGCGCGGAAACCCCAGAGGAGATTGCGGTCAGCATCCTGGCCCAGCTTATCCAAAGGAGAAGAAACCATGCCGCATTCCGTCTCCGCGATTCTCCTGGCCGCGGGACGCTCCCAGAGGATGGGCCGTTCCAAGCCGCTGCTGCCGCTCGGTGATCAGCCGGTTATTTTACGCTGTCTGGAAACCCTGCAAGCGGCGGGCATTGAGGAGGTCCTGGCAGTGCTTGGGCAGGGGGCCGCAGAAATTGAAAGTCTCCTTAGCGGTCAGCCGCTGACCCTGCTGCGAAATCCCGACCCGGATGGCGACATGGCCAGCTCGGTCCGCGTCGGCCTGCAAAAGCTTCCCCCGACGGCGACTGCTGTGCTGGTTTGTTTGGCCGATCATCCTCTGGTGACCACCGGAACCATTCGCGCCCTCCTGAAACAGCACCAGCAGAATCCGGATGATATTGTCATCCCCAGCTACCGGGGGAAGAAGGGCCACCCCAGTCTTTTTCCACGGTCGATCATTGAAGAGCTGTTTCAGGTCCCGACCCTGCGTCATCTTGTCCGTCAGGATCAGAGCAGAGTTCGACTGGTCGAGGTTTCCGACCCGGGGGTCGTGCTGGATATGGATACACCGGAAGACTATCGAAAAGCCCTGGACCTGTGGAAGAAAAGCAGAGCCGGCTGCTAAGGTTCATTTCAAGCTGGTCGGCCTGTATGTGACCTTTAGTGCATGGCGTACTGCTACAATTGTGTCAGCAACGCTTCAGTTCCAAGTCATTGAGATGCGTTGGCAATGACTTGATTTTCAAATTTCCGCGAGATGGCTTGATGATCACAGCAATTAGAATCTCCGTGGAACAATTCGGTGTACTGTTTGCTGTCAACGGCATAGATGATCGGCGAAGCGTTCACAGCGTAGCGGCTTTGGTATTGCCCAAGAACCTTTCCGGCTTCCGCCTGCATTGCCAGCAGATTGTCGCTCCTATCAGATTGTTGAATTAAAAAAGCGGATCGTCTAAATTGACGATCCGCTTTTTTATCGGGCAGAGGTTTCTGTTTCGTCTTCGTTCTATTTTGTTACGATCCTTGGACCACGAGGGCCGTTCGGGACCAGATCGTTTTTGCCTGTTCACGTATTTTTTTCATTTCACCAGGAGAAAGCTGTTCTGAGCTGGATTCAATAGTTTTTAGTCCGTCCGGAACCCCATTCATTGCGGCGACAATCCACCAGGCATAGGCATCTTTATAACTTTGGGAGAAACCTTTTCCTTCAGCGTACATAGAGCCAAGCTGACATTGTGCCTCTGGATCTCCCTGTTCAGCAAGAGAAGAGAACAGTTGAGCCGCTTTTTTATAATCACCCGCGTTGTAGACCTTTAATGCCATATCAAACGAATTTGCAGACCCGTTTGATACGAATGTTGCGAGAAGGGATAAAATTAAAATTCCTTGAAAAATTCTCTTCAGTGTTTGAGATGGCATCGTTCTTCCCCTTTTCTTATTTTCCTGTTTGGTGTCCGAGCCTCCCCGTAAATTTCAAAAAAAAGGTGTCCGAGCCTCCCCGTAAATTTCAAAAAAAAATGGTTGAATAATGGATGAAATATGATTATAGGGAATTAATTTAGGAAAATCAATAAAAATTAATTTTGTTTAAGGTGTAGTTTGTCGGAGCTGCCTAAGGAAAAGCCATGCGACCGGTGGCAATATGATTCCAAACCCATAGCAGAGGAACAGAAACGTTTGCTGGACACCCACAGTATCTGCCAACATTCCGATGAGGGGACCAGTGATAACAAAGCTTAAGCGAAAGCAGAGCGACTGCAGGGAAAGGAGTCCGGCACGATTTGCTGAGGGAATCTGCTGTTGGGCATGATTTAGTAGCATGGGGCCCCGTAATCCACGCATACAGGTCAGCAGATAATAGAATAAAAATCCCCAGATCCCTCCAACCAGGCCCAATCCTGAATAGCCTACCATTATGAGGCTGAGGAATAGGAGCACCATACGACTGTCGCCCAGGCGAAGATGACTGCGGTAGCTGAGAAGGGCAAAGAGGGCGACACTTAAATTGGCGCCTGCCCAGATCGGCCCGAACCAGGCTACAGGCACGCCGCCGTGCTGCATATAGGGCTGAATCAACCAAACTGGGTAAAAAGATGCCAGCCCTAAAAACAGATTCAAAAGAATGGTATAGCGTAGGCGCTTATTTTCCAGCAGCGCATAGCGGGTTGAGTGCCAAGCCTCCGCCAGGTGACTGGATGCTGTTCTTACCTGGCGTTCTGGTTCCACGAATGTCCGGGATAACAGGAGAATCAGGATCCAGACGCCAATCTGGATAAAAAATGGCAGCAATGGGGCCGCCGCATAGAGCAAACCGGCAAAAATAGCCCCGCAGGCTTCACCGGTCTGGCCGAAACCGTTCATCCAGCCTTCATGGCGGCTATAGTGCTGTTCTTCGTTATTCGCCTTCAATGTTTCAAACAATAAGGCACTGTCCGATCCGCTGATGAATGAAATGGAAATGCCGAGGATGACTTCTGCAACCAGGACGTGGGTAAAAGACTCTGCCAGGGTATAGAGACTCCAGCCGATAATGCCAAAAAATGCCGCTAAATTAAGGGCGGCCCGATAACCAATCCGGTCGCTGAGGTAGCCGGAGGGGTATTCCATGACCACCATGGCAAGGGCGAAGATCCCCTGCAGCAGCAGGATTTGGCTAAGGGACAGGCCGATCTGGTCTTTCCAGAACAGCGTGATGATCGCCATGGGAAAGAGGCTCATCTGCAGGAAGGAGAAAGCGTAGAGCTTTTTTATGTTTGAATTGAGGCTGGCCATAGAAATGTTTCATCCCAATGTGGGGAACCGAAGGCTCACACTGATTAAGTGTAGCAGCGTTCGGCAAAATAACCCTCGGTCCTACTGGGATGCATGGAAGTGTCCAACTCTGAATCGTCGCAGGTACCCGGCAAGGCGTAAAATATCGAGTGAGCGCGGAAAAGGCTGGCCGCGCGGTCGAAAAATCAGAGGGAGCGGGAGAAATTCTGGGGAATGATGAGGTCCGTAGGGCTCAGATCCTTGACGGACGCGCGGCCCAGGCCCAGCATTGTCGATTCCAGTCCGCGGCGCAGAATATCAAAAACGTTTTCCACCCCGGACTGGCCATTGGCGCCAAGTCCCCACAGGTAGGCGCGGCCGATCATGACAGCGTCCGCGCCCAAGGCGAGGGCCTTGGCAACGTCGCTACCGCGGCGGATGCCGCCGTCGAAGATGATTTCGACATCCTTGCCCACCGCTTTCGCGATGCCGGGGAGCAGGCGTATGCTTGCCGGCGTCGTGTCCAGGTTGTTGCCACCATGGTTGGAAACCGAGATTGCTGTTACTCCGGCCTTTACCGCCTCTTTGGCGTCATCGATACGGGTAATCCCTTTAAGCATGAAGGGGCCGCCCCACTTTTCGCGCAGCCAGGCGACGTCCTCCCAGGTCGGGGGCGGGGTCTCCATCCACTCGCCGTAAGCCTGAAAAAAAGTGGGAGCTGGTTGGCCGGGCTCGCCAAGGTTAGGGGTGGTCAGATCAGGGAACGCTCCGGACTTGGCAAAATTCAACAGCCATTTGGGTTTATTGACCACTTCGGGCGCCATGCGCGCCATCGCCACCCAATTGAATTTTTCCGGAATTTTCGGGCTGCCCCAATCGCGCCCGTAGGAGAAGGTCCAGTCGAGGGTGAGGATAATCCCCTTGACCCCAGCGGCCCGCGCCCGCTCCATGCGCTCCAGGATCCGCTCGCGGGTCCCCAGCCAGTACAGCTGGAAGAAGGTCTGCGGATTGGCCTCGGCGACCTCTTCCACCGGCTTGCTGGCGAAGGAACTCAAGCCCATGGCGGTTCCACGGGCGGCTGCGGCACGAGCAACGGCGACCTCTCCTTCGGGAATGACCCCCTGCACGCCTGCCGGTGAGATGAAGATTGGCAGCGAAAGGTCCTGGCCCATCACGTTTACGGCCACATCCCGCTCTGGGTACAAGCCAGCGACACGGGGGGCAAAGCCCAACTCGGAAAAGGCGTCCATGTTGTCATTGTAAGTGATGCCTTTCTCGTTGCCGGCCAGCAGCGCGCTGTAGACTGAACCGGGTAAATATTTTTTTGCTCTGCGTTGGGCTTCGGCAACAGTTTCAATCCAAACTTTGCTCATTGATTCATCCTTTCGATAAAATGCTTACAGAGTCCACAATCCGGAGTGATCCAAGTGGAGATTATTAAATTGATAGGGGCCGGCATGGCTTCGGTCCTTCAATTTAGAGGCGCAAAGTCCGAAACCATGTCTCAACGTTTCCAGAAGCTGCGTTGACCTTAAGAAAAGTCTCATTTTAAGCAATCTATTTATTACCTCACACGAGCTCAAAGCGATGGGCGTTGGTCCCTATCTTTCAATCGCTGTTCTATATTCCTGGTCTGAATGGGATTGCAATTTAGGTGCCCAGTCTTTCAACAACCACTATTTCTGTTTAACGACAATCTGGCCTGCTCTGTCAGGTCAGGGGTTTCTAGGCAAAGATCAATAAAAACAGTATTCTATCTAGTAGTTGAGGGCGGAGGAGATTTTTTGTCTCAGGGTTTGCAGGCCTGTATTCAGGGTCTCATGAGGAAGCGCGCAACCTTCGCGGCTGATGAAGGAAAGGGGTGCACTCAGGACGAATTATTTCTTAAAGAGGGGCAATTTGATAACCTTAAATATCTTAGCAGCGCTCGGCAAAATAGCGCTTAATTACATTGGTATGCATTGGAAAGCCCAATTCAATCGGTTCCTCGGTCACCACAACTTCCTGCGTCTCTGCCGAAGAGAATGGCCGATAGACTTTGGCAGGCATTGGCTTCGCCAGGCCAAAAATAACCAGGGTATGATCCAGCCCATTCTGTACATCATAAAGGCTGATCTGACTCTCCGCGATTGCGATCCCGGTTTCTTCCTCCAACTCCCGAACCGCACCCTGCTGCCAGGTTTCTCCTAAGTCCAGATATCCTCCCGGCAAGGTTAATGTTCCTTTTTGGGGCTCAATATTCCTGCGAATAAGCAGCAATCCCTCACCGATTGGCAACAGCACCACCACAACCGGCAGCGGGTTCAGGTAGCTGGTGTTTCGGCACGCCTGACAGATTCGGGGCCAGGGCTGTTCGGCAGGAAACTTCTGTCCGCAAAAAGAGCAGTGGGAATTTTTTTTCGGCATAACCATCCTTTTGTTTAGCCAGGCCATAAAATGAAAACAATTCGCAGGTTTTGTCCCAGGCTTGTAGAGAAATTTCACAAAAATCCAACCACAGTTCTATTTCGATTTGTGGATTTAATGCCCATTGTAGAAAAAGTCTACATCCTGTTGTGGGCGCAAGGTTGCTGGGAAGCTCCCCTTTGTCCAATTTCTCTACAGAAATGCCAGGAGCAAGTCCATTGTTGCGGCTGCTAAATAGTTGTATTTCAGTGATAAACCATTGTTTTGTTCTGGCATTGCCGTTGCATTAACTTCGGCAGCAGCACAACAGTCGGTTGTGTGAAATTATCATTAGAAGAGGAGAAAAAACATGGAAAAGAAGTTCGACGCTGAGCAGGAAGAGGCCGAAACCTGTAACGAAGAGCCCCAGATTCTGGAAGAGATCCAGGTCGAAGAGCTCGCTATCGACGGCATCTGCGGGGTGTACTGAGATGGCTGCGGCAGGCATTCAATTGCATCCCGCCTGCCGCGTGCGGCAGGAAGGGTTCGGCCTCCTGTTTTACGATTCAAGGGGGCCGCGCCTTCTCTTTGCCGAGACTGGAAGTTTCCTCCCTGCCGATTATTTTGAATCGGTACGCGGCAGGGAGGAACTCCCGGCGGGATTGACAGAGCAGCAGAAAACTGTGCTGCAGAATTTTATTACCAAACTGCTGGAAAGGGGATTCCTTCGTGAGCAATAGATTTGTTGAAACGGGCTTGCGCTCGCCGGTGAATCTGACCTGGGAAGTGACTCTGGCTTGCAACCTGCGTTGCCGTCATTGCCTGTCATCATCTGCTGAGCCAGCAGAAGGTGAGTTGACCACCGAAGAGGCTCTCTCCCTGGTGGAGGAACTTTACCAGCAGCGGGTTTTTCAGATCAATTTCGGCGGTGGCGAGCCTTTCATGCGGCCGGACTTCATGCAGATTCTCGATGCCTGCCATGAGCGGGGCATCATGACCTGCATCTCCACCAACGGGACTCTGTTTACCCCTGAGTTGGTTGAGCAGCTCTCTCGTTCGCGGCTGGTTGCGATACAGGTCAGTCTCGATGGAGCCAAAAAAGCGACCTGCGAGGCGATCCGTGGTAAGGGGACGTATGATGACGCAGTAAAAGCGCTCAAGCTGCTCGCCAAATCATCGATCCCGACCAGTATCAATACTGTCCTGACCCGCGATAATGCCGATGAAATTCAAGACCTTCAGGCGCTGGCTAATCAGCTTGGGGTGACTCTGCGGATCAGTCGTTTCCGCCCCTCCGGCCGCGGCGCTGACAACTGGGAAGAGTTGCGACCCAATCCAGCCCAGCTGCTGGAATTCTCCGACTGGTTGGCTCAGAATGAAAACATTCGCACCGGTGACAGCTTTTTCTCCCTGACCAGCCAGGAGCGTCAGGGGCTGGGACTGAACCTCTGCGGCGCCTGCAAGCTGACCTGTTGCGTCGGCCCAACCGGCAAGGTTTACCCGTGCGCCTTTTTGCAGAGTGATCGCTTCGAAGCCGGCGATCTGCGCCAAAACAGCTTTAAAGAGATCTGGGATGATTCAGAAATTTTTGCCTCGTTCCGTGGGTTGCGGATTCATTCCTGTGAAGATTGCAAACGCTTTGATCAGTGCCATGGCGGCTGTCCGGCAGTCGCTTATCATTTGAAAGAAGATATTGAAGGGGGCGATCCCGAATGTCTGGAACGCTGCGTCACCTCCATCGCTGAAGAGAAGCAGAAGCTGGCCGTGGCCTGAGAACTTTTCTTTCAATCATAGGCTTATGTGGCAGGAGTCAAACGTGATCTATTGGCTGGCAGAGGGAATCAGTATCGAGGAAACTTCAGGGGGCGCATTCCTCGTCGCCTCGCGTCCGCTGAGGATGCTTCGCCTGAATCCCGCTCTGGTAAAAATGTTGCAGCGGATGGAAGCGGCAGGTCTGCAGCCAAAATCGGTTGCGGAAAAGAAGGTACTCGAAACCCTGCATAAAGGTGGGTTTGTTGAGCGCCGCTGGCAGGGATTGCCTGAATTAGAGCAACTGCCACGAGTCAGTATCATTATCCCG
The DNA here is from genome assembly GCA_947259715.1 of uncultured Desulfuromonadales bacterium. Lineage (GTDB taxonomy): Bacteria > Desulfobacterota > Desulfuromonadia > Desulfuromonadales > Geopsychrobacteraceae > Malonomonas. The sequence continues at coordinate 4,276 of CAMYNR010000177.1, read as the reverse complement.
GTAAAGGATCGCGCCGCCGATCTGTATAACTGTTTGACGTCACTTCAGCGGCTGGATTATCCGCAAAAACTGCTGGAAATCATCGTCGTCGATGACGGTAGCAGCGATGCCACTCCGCAGGTTGCGGAGGAGTTGGGTGCGCTTGTGATTAAATCAGGTGCGGTCGGCGGCGGGCCGGCCCTGGCGCGGAATCAAGGAGCCGCCGTTGCGCGCGGCGAGATCCTGGCCTTTATCGATTCCGACTGCACCGCAGCTGAAGATTGGCTGAGCGACCTGTTGCCTGGCTTTAACGATGAAAAACTTGCCGCAATCGGCGGTTGGGTTGATGGCATGCACCATGGCTCGGCCCTGGATCGTTATGAGGCGGTGATGTCGAGCTTAAACCTTGGCCGAAGGGAACTGTCCGGCGGAGCAGGGGGGGATACCTTTTACCTGCCGAGCTGTAATCTGCTGGTGCGCAAAAAGGCATTTGCTGCCGCTGGCGGTTTCCGCGCTGAGTTACACGTTGGCGAAGATGTCGATCTCACCTGGCGGTTACGTGACGCTGGTTGGAAAATACAGTACCTTCCTTCCGGAACCGTTTATCATGCCCATCGCAGCAAAACCTGGCCGTTCATGAAGCGAAGGTTCGACTACGGAACCTCTGAAGGGATGCTGCAACAATTGCATCCGGTGCGCGGAAAGAAGCTGCCGTTGCCGCCGATGCTGACTGCTATCCTGCTGCTTCTGGCCCTCTCTGTGCTGAGCCTGTCGATGTTGCCGGTTCCTTTTGCGGGCCTGTTGCTACTGTTCGACAGTTGTCTGACCAGACGTAAAATGCAGAAGCAGGGATTACCCCTTTCCTTCGGTAAAATTTTTGCGGCCCGTGGCCGAGCTGTTGGCAGCCTGGGCTATTATTTGGGCTACCATCTGCTACGCTACTATCTGCTGCCAATGCTTCTGAGCGCAATACTCTATCCACCGGCTGGTCTGCTGCTGCTGGCGATCGTTTCAGGTGTGGGGCTGGTCGACCATCAGGTTCGGCAAGTTCGCCTGGATCTCCCCCGCTTCTACCTGTTTTACCTGCTGGAACAACTCGCCTATGGGGCAGGGGTTTTCTGGGGATGTTTTCGGCTCAAGAACTTTGCCAGCTACCGACTTGATCTGAGTAAAGCCTGAACCCACATGACAGCAGGATTTTCGCATGGACAGAGTCAGACTGATCAGCAAGTTGGCCTACAATGGCCTGCGCTATCGAATGCTGAAGCTGACCGGGCTCCCTGCTGGTCTTGAGGCGCTCAGCCTGGAAGTGACCCATCGTTGTTTCTGTCGTTGCAGAATGTGTAACATATGGCAGATTCCCAATGCGGTGCCTGACCTGCCATTATCCGCCTGGACTGGGCTGTTGTCCTCTGAAGACCTGCGTGGCTTGCGGGAGTTGGATATCACCGGCGGCGAACCTTTTTTACGCAGGGACCTGGCCGACTTGCTGGCTTGGGTCGGCCAGGCCAAGGCCAGCAATTTTCCAAACCTGAAAACCCTGGCGGTGACCACTAACGGCATTCTGACGCAGCGAATCCTGACCGTGGTTAAAGAGATTCTGCCGGTCCTGCAACAGCAGGGAATTGATCTGGTCTTGGCCTGTGGCATGGATGCTCTGGGCGGGTTACATGATCAAATTCGCAACTATCCCGGTGCCTGGACCAAGCTTGATGCTACGCTTAAGGCGCTGCTATTGCTGCGTGAAGACCATCCCAACCTGATTCTGGGGCTCAAAACCACGATCGTGCCGGAAAATGTTCCGCAGCTCGACAGGATTGCCCTATTCGCCAGGAAGCGCGGGCTGTTTACCATTATTTCCCCCTGTATCATTACCGCCAACCGTTTTGGTAACATCGATCTGCAAGAAAATCTTCAATTCAGTGCAGAAGACCTTGAACGGATCAAGGCATTTTATTCCAGACCCACTTCGGCCTGGGAAGGGCATCGGCAGACCCTGCATCATTACCTGACAACTGGAAAGGTCAATAAGCCCTGTTCGGCAGGTTTTAATACGGCTTTTGTCCGTCATACCGGTGATCTGTATCCCTGCCCGCTGATTCCCTACCGATTGGGGAATGTGGCAAACGGGGAGCTGAGTGAATTGTTGAAAGGCCCCAAAGCGGCGAGGTTTCGTCGCCGGATCGGATCCTTTGCTGAATGCCAGACCTGCACTGAACCGGGGCTTGAGCGCCTCGCATTACCATTTGAGGGACTTACCTGTTTAAAAAAATTAGCTGTCATGGGTTTTGCCAGATTCACCCAGCTGAGCGATGAGATGGGGCTGGGGAAATACTTTTAGCCGGAATGGATAAAAATGGAAATCCTGGTAAGCATCGATGATACAGATAACCTGGAGAGTCGCGGGACCGGTGAGCTGGCTGTTGAGCTGACCAGGCTGATCGAAACCAACAACTGGGGTCAATGCAGCTTTATCTCGCGGCATCAACTCTTGGTGCATCCTGATATTCCCTATACCTCGCATAACAGTTCCATGTGTTTTTCCGCTCGGTTCACCCATTCCGCCTGGGTTGAACAATTTATCGGTTTAGCGGGCGATTTTTTAGCCTGGGAATCTGCATCAGGGTCTGATCCAGGGCTGTGTGTCGTCTGCCTGTCTGACTCCCTTGATCGGCAGGCGCTGACCAGGTTTGGATCTTTGGCCAAACAGCAGGTGCTCTGCAAAGAAGACGCTTATGGCCTGGCCAAAGAGCATGAAATTCATTTATCGGAACATGGCGGTAGCGGGCAGGGGGTCATCGGAGCCCTGGCTGGTGTTGGACTCAGATTGGGGGGAAATGATGGCCGCTTAAAAGGTTGGCTCAGGTATCCCGGTGATCAAGATATCATGAGTGTTGCCGAACTTTGTGCTCATCCCCATGTCGATCGAGTACAAACCCTGGAGGGAACTTTGCTTTCTCAAAAGGAGCGGGTTTTTGTTCGCGAACGGCCAAAATCGGTATTGCTCGATGGGCAGTTGGTTTTGTTGGTCAATACCAACACTGGGGCGAGCAAGGAGGCAGGTTGGGAAACCTGTCATCGTCGGAAGATTAAAAGATATTGATGGGGATAGCTAGGAGACAATTGTGCTTGTTCTAAATGAAGCAGGTCAAAAAGAATTTATCGGCGGTCAGGAAGACTGGAGTGTCGCACAAAACTTAGCCACAAACTGCGCTGATTTTCTCCCCGATGAGGAGGATGAACAGTGCGATGAAGAGCAGCTATCTTGTTACAATTGTCGCTATCGCCGCTGGACGATGAAATCCTTCACCTGCATGGCAGCCTGAAAATTTCGTGGCAGAGACCCCCACTGAAAGCATCAAAGCCTCAGCCAGCACGGCTGAGGCTTTGATGAACAGTTTGAAGATAGAGAGTTAGCGTCAAATCGCTTTCTGCTGGTGATGCACATTTGATGGGATGCTCAGTACGATTTGCGGAACACAGTCTTGTGGCAAGAGGGGCAGGGCGGAATCCGCACCGTCGCCTTAAAGTGCATCTCCTTGCCACAATCCCGGCAGGTCAAGGTTCCCGGGCTGGTCACTTCACCGGTTTTGTATTCAAGCGCCTGCTCCGACTTGCCTGCCAACTCATTCAATGTGTCAGCGGCTGTTTTCAGCAGTCTTGACAGCCCGCTTTGTACTCCGGCAGCGACCCGGTGCGGCTCAACGGCATTAATCACCGTATCGCGTGCTTCCTGGGCTTTTTTCCCGACTTCGGTTAGATCCCGGCGCAGGAACTCGCCTATTTTTTCGGATTTCTCGCGGGTATACTCACCGCCAGAAGAGATTTCTTCGCTGGCCTTTTTGAGGGCCTCATCAAGAGTTTTGCGCCCTTCCTGCATCAACTCAGCAGCACGATCAGCCATTTTTTGATATAGACCGACATCCTCATGCTCTTCAGGTTTATGTTTTTCGTCGTTCATGTTCGGGCCCCTTTATGCTTTGGAAGAAAACCTCTCTTTGTTGTCAAGAACAGTTTAGCAGTAATCAAACCGGTTGGCATCTGCCAAGAGTAAATTTCAGTGAGCACATAGCCAAAGGAAAGAAACTGCTAGAGGAGGGGTTCTACCCCGTTTCTACGGACGGTTCGAAAACGTACGCTAAGGATTCAGCAAAAATACCTATATTTACAAATTGGCCGATCTGGCCAGATTTGCCATTGCAAAAGTTATTTGGCGATTTTTGAATTCACCTTCTGGGCCTTTACTGTTGGCAGTCTTGAATGTCCCAGGTCTTGTGAGATCAGTTTTGATGAAACT
>CAMYNR010000176.1:8653-17381 GCA_947259715.1 uncultured Desulfuromonadales bacterium | reverse complement strand
AATGAATTCTGAGGCATTTTGGTCGCTGTCAAGGCGCGCCGACGCAGGCCTAGCCAGAGTTAAGCCAAGGAGGCACAACGCAGGCAGCGGCCAAAAGGGGCAGAATTAGAAGACAGGATTAACCATACGGGACACTAGGAGGCTGTTGGACTTTCTGGGTCGAAACGAAAAATTGACTGCTCGAGACCAGATTTTCGAGAATTTGAGAGTGAATAGCAGGGCTATTTGTCGAAAATTGTCGGAATTTTAGGCCGAGCAGACGATTTTGCAGTCGATCCATGACAAGTCCGACAGTCTCCTAGCGTTCAGTGCAGAACCATCCGGTTGCGACCGGCTTTTTTCGCCTCGTAGAGGGCATTGTCGGCGCGTTTCAAAAGTGCGTCAATCGACTGATCCGGGCCGCTGAGCATGGTCAGGCCGATGCTGACGGTCAGGCTGATCTCACCGCGCGGGGTGCGGATCTTCATTTTTGCCAGCTTTTTCGCCAATCGAGCGCAGGTCTGCAGGGCGGTCTCCTGGCTGCTCTCCTGCAACACAGCAGCGAACTCCTCACCGCCGAACCGGCCGAAGATGTCGCTGGAACGCAGCGTCTGCAGACAGCAGTCAACCATGCGCCTTAAAACCTCGTCACCGGCGTCATGACCATAGGTATCGTTGATTCTTTTAAAATGATCGACATCGATCATAACCACCGCCAGCGGTGATCCATAGCGGCGGCTGCGCGTTAATTCAGCCGCGGCCTGCTCAATAAAATGGCGCCGGTTGTTCGCACCGGTTAACGGATCGGTGGTGGCCAGACGTCGCAGTTCCTCCTCCAGCTTACGCCGTTCGGTGACGTCGCGGGCGACAGCAAAGACCTGTCGTTTTTCCAGATCCGGGAATGAATTCCAGGAAATCCACTTTATCGAACCATCTTTGCAGCGAAAGCGATTCTCGAAGCCGACCAGAGTCTCTCCGCGCAGCAGGCGGGCATGAGCGGCCTGAGTCGCCTCCCGGTCACTGGCAATGACCAAATCGATCCACTTGCCGGCTTTGAGCTCCTCTTCCTTCCAGCCAAGAGTGCGGGTCCAGGCCGGATTGAGTTCCTCGAAATAGCCGTCAAAGCTGGCGACGCAGAGCATATCCAGGGAGACATCAAAGATGCGTTGTCGATCCGCCTCAGCCTGCTTCAATGGGGTGATGTCGCGAACATTGATGGCGACATACTCCGGCGGTTCATTCTTTGCCCGAACCGGGTGGAAGGTGATGGCCAGGTAGCGGCGACCCATTTCCGGAACCATCAGCCAGTCTTCCACATAGGCGGTTTCCCCGGCAAAGGCGCGTTGCAGGTTGGGTTTTGAGATGCGTTCAAAAATCTCATCCCCGACCACTTCGCGGACGGTTTTTCCAATCAGTTCATCCCGTTGTTTTTTGTAATTTTTTAGATAGGCGTCGTTGACGATCTGGTAGACCAGGTCCCGGTTGACCAAGGAAATCATATCGGGGGTCGAGGAAACGATCTGTTTGTAATGGGCGAGCTCTTCCTGGAGGAGATGTTGCTCGGTCATCTTCAGACCGTGGATCGAGGTGCCTCTGAGCTCAGGTGCGGTTTTTCCCATACCAAAATTAACCATGATCGCCAAGCAGCCCCCTCCGCCGAAGCCACCAGCTTAACAGATTTGAAGTGATTTTTCAGCAGCGCCGCAGAACCAGAGGGTGAAAAATCCTCCTCAGATCTCTTCAACCTGCTGATACTCCTTACGCAGCAAACCGAGAACGAACAGCCAGACAGCGCAGATCAGCAGCACCAGGTAGCCGAACTGAGGTAAGGTCAAAGGCGTCGGCAGCCAGCGGGTGAAAATCAGGATCAGTATTGAGCCGAAAATTTTAAATAACCGGTAGCCGAACATATCGATCCAGGCTTTGGCCTGATAAATCAAAACCGAATCGATCGGCACGTAGAGCAGCTCCTTCGAGGCGCGATTGATTGAATAGGAGAGTCCGCGGTCACTGATTTTGGCGGCGGAGATCAGCAGCAGCCCAGGGGCCAGCATAAAGCCGAGGGTGCACAGGGCAATCAGCGTCGGCTGAATCAACAGGCCGGCGATAACGCCAAAAGCCCGGTGGATCAGTGGCGTCAGAAACAGGTTGACCAGGATCGAAATAATTCCCATGACACTGAAAAACAGCGAGAGGTAGGAGGTGCGCTCATCCAGCACCTGATAGCTGGTTTCGACGGTTTTCATAAATTGGAATTCGATCAATGGGGAGGCCAGTTGCGCCAGCAGGAGGATTCCGGCAATCAGCATCAGAAAGCGGCTTTTTTTGAATGATTGCCAGCCACCGGCATACTTCATCGGCTCGCCATGGTTCTGCACTTCGCAGTAAAGACCCAACCAGCCCATCAGCCAGGTCAGGGCAAAGAGCAGCAGAATGATTCCCGCCGCAACCAGCAACAGGTCGGGGGTGGTCAGAGGTGTATGCTCCAGCACCAGGGCCGCAGCTCCGCCGCCCAGGACGCCACCCACCAGACCTCCGGTACCGATGAACCCATACCAGCCTTTGCCCTCCTTGCTGCTGTAGATCGAATTGGTCAGGCTCCAGAACTGCTCCACCATCAAGACGCTGAGAATATCGACAAAGATATAAAAGCTGATCGCCACAGCCGGCCCGGGGGAGTTAAGCAGCAGGCGAAAGCCGACCAGGCAGGCCGCCAGCAACAGGCAGGTCCCCATGACCAGAATCACCCGGCTGCAGCGTTCCACCAGCCGATGATAGATGCCGATAAAGATCCCCATGGTCAGTGCCGTGCCGATCCACACCCAGGGCAGTTGGTCGGCTCCGAGATATTCGATAAACAGCGATCGGCTGGAGGGCTTGAGATGATAGAGGGCCATAATAATCAACAAAAAATTGGCGAACAGGAAGGTCGCGCGAATACTCAGGATTCTGTGCGCCGGGTAGCGTTGATTACAACGGTTGCTGCTGTTTTCTGATTCTACCATTTGCTTTTTGTTCCGTTTTTCAGTATGATCCGTGACTATGAAAACTATGATTAAAGAAATCTTAATATTTTTTCTGGCGTTTCTGGTTGCAGCCCCGGCCGCATTCAGTTCGCAGCAGCCGCAACTGGCTGCCTGTTACAACAGCCGGCTTCAGGAAGGTCTGGAGTCCTGCCTGTTTAACCTGAAGCTCGACAAAGCTGCGCAGCGGAAAAAGCTCAGTGTCGCTCTGGTCGACATCACCGATCCCGATCAGCCGCGGCTGGCCGCAGTCAACGGCGATCGGATGATGTATGCTGCCAGCCTGCCAAAAATTGCCATCCTGCTCGGCGCTTTTGAACGGATCGACCGCGGTGAAATGAAATATGACCGCGAAACGAAAGAACTGCTGACGCGGATGATCCGCAATTCATCAAATCGGGCGGCCACCGAAATGCTCAACCGGGTCGGAAAAACTTTTCTGGTTGAGCTGCTGCAATCACCCAAATATCGTCTCTATGATCTGGAGAACAATGGCGGGCTCTGGGTCGGCAAGGAGTATGGCAAGGCTGGTGCCTTCAAGCGCGATCCGTTGGCTAACCTATCACATGGGGCCAATGCTTTCCAAGTGGCGCGCTTCTATTATCTGCTGGAAACCGGGCAGCTGGTCTCTCCGGAGATGAGCCGGGAGATGAAAAATATCCTCAGCAAGCCGGCCATCCAGCATAAGTTTGTCAAAGGCCTCAAAACCCGCCCAGAAGCAGAGATCTATCGTAAATCAGGTTCCTGGCGGCAATACCACTCCGACAGCGCTCTTATCGAACATGAGGGGCGGCGCTACATTGCCGTGGCTCTGGCTGAGGATAGCCAGGGCGGCGAATGGCTCAGTCGCTTGATTGTCCAACTGGACGACCTGATTCAAAAGCTCCACTCTTAATTTCCCCTCCGGTTTTATGCCGCTGTTCCAGCAGCCGGTGGATGCGCATCGCCAAGGTCTGATGGGCGACTGAGGAATTCACCAACAGGACGTTGGAGCTGATCACCACCAGGTAGTGCAAATCTCGTCCGGCCTGCTGCTCTTCGATGATCGCCAATGAATTAAGCAGGTTCAGCCTGTCTCCCTGATATTTTTCGCATTCTTTTTCCGGATCCGGCTGGCAACTGTAAAAGGAGCCGGATTTGAAATAGACCGCCGCATGCTTCAGTGCCGGATGCGACGCATAGCGAATCCGCTTTTCTGTCATATACAACAGGCGCTTCAATTCCAGGCTGGAAAAGGGGTCAATCAAACGGCCCTGTTCCATGCGCAGCAGCAGGGTGAGAAAACTGCGGGTATTGGCCCGGCTGCCGCCCCCTGGTACCAGCTGCTTGCCCTTCCAGGTAAAAAAACCTCCCTGGCGGATCTGCCGCGGATTAAGGCCATTGCGCCGCATCGGTTCATGCAGGCTGTTGATCAGCAGCCTCATCAAGTCCTTTTTTCCAGTTTTTTTAAAGAACTTTCCAGCGGTTTCTGCATCCACCGGGTAGGCGTTTTTAAAATGCACCATCAGCAGATATTCACGCAATACCATGGCCGCCGCAGCATTGGAACTGGACGAGAGCATCCAGTCAAGCCAGCTGTAAAGGTTGGCGCGATCGCCGCTGCGAATTTTTCGATAATCAAGCCCCCGCTTCTCAGCGTCCCAGATCGGCACCTTGTGGTGATCACTGAGAATAAACTGGTTGGCGGTGATCATGCGTTCGCGCAAGATCGCTCTGCGCGCTTCGATGTCATCCGGATAGAGATCGGCCAGGGCCTGGAATAGCGCGACAGCAATCAGAACCTTGCCGAGGCTGGCCGGGTTGAAGTTGCGACGCCCCTGGTGCTCGGCAAAAACCGGCTGCTCAGGATTGCTCAGGTCGAGCAATGAAAAGCTGTAGTCGGCCTGGTCTTCGCCAAGGAATTCAAGAATTGCCTCGGTCAGCGGCTGGTCGATGTCGGGCAACTCCAGTTGGGATTGGTCAAGCAGTCGTAGCTTTACCTGTTCGAGAGGCCGCAGGGCGCCCGGAAACAGCTTACGGCCGCGCACCTGCCCCTGCTGAATCAGCTGATAGGCTTCCAGCCGGCTGATGCCGGTAGTTGCGCCGCCGTCAAGGGGATAGCCATATGCCTGACCGGCAAACAGCAGGAGTAAAATCAAACTGACCAGTTCTTTGCGCATTTAAGGCTCCAGAGGGATCGCTTTGAGGTCAACAACATCAACTTTTGGCCTGATCGCAGCATCAAGTTTGGCCAGGTAGAGATCTTTCTTCACCCGTTTGCTCTCCAGCAAAGGGCGGATCTGAAACAAAATGAAACGGCCGTTCAAAAAGCCGAATTCGATATCCGCCGGTTTGCTCTGCCCCTGGCCATCATCCAAACTGGGAAACCGGGCCGGTAATTCTTTGGCCATGTGGCGCAGCTGTTCGATTTCAGCGGCGCTTAGCACCTGCTGCGGCGCTTCGGCTGGGACCTTGCTGATTCCTCCGCCCGGCAGCAACAGGCGCTTCTGCACCGCGCTGGCCTGGGCAAGCAGGCGCACCTGGCCGGTCCGCTTGTCGATCAGCAGCTCTTCAGCCCGCTCGCCGTTGACCGCCCCGCCCACCCCTTCATTGACCGCGACGTGAATCTGATCCCGGTCGCCGCTCTGCAGGTCAGCGGTCGCCATGACTCCCGATTTATCTGCCGGCACACTCAACATCAACAGCACCGAAGCGTAAACATGTTCCGGGGCGCGCATGTGCGCCTGGCGCCAGCTGTAGGCCCGCAGGCTGAACGGCGACGCCCAGACCTTGCGGATCGCACTGAGGATATTGTCCAGACCAACCACATGCGGGACGGTTTTATTCAGTCCGGCGCCGGTGAAGTTGGGCAGATCTTCGACATTGGTGTCGCTGCGGACAAAAACCCCAAAGCTGCCGTCGGGTCCGAAATAGCTTTCCAGGGTCTCGCGCAGTTCAACGAGAAACTCTTGCGGCAGAGCGGCGATCTGAATCTGTTCCTGCAGACGGTGTAAAAACTTTTCCGTTTGACGCTGTTTTTCGGCCGACTCAGGCAGCAGCTCGAGGTACTGATAGTTGGCCTGCATCCAGGCGAACAGGGATTGCTGGCCTGTGGGGGCTTTGGTCTGATCGAGCAGCTGGCGAAAGCGGCCGAAGGGGATGATCAGCGCATCAGGTACCAGGTCGCTGTAGAGGGTTTTCAGCTCGCCGAGGTTGGCTCCTTTGGGGCCGGCAATCCGGCCCGAATCGGCGGCGCTGATCTGCTCCAGGCGAAGAATCTGTTTTTTCTGCAGGTCAAGCTTTTCCAGGTCGGGATCGATGAGAAATTCGGGGGTTGTCTGTTGCTGATTGAAATATCTCTGCCAATCGGCGGAGTCGGATTCGATCTGCACAACCCCGCCGGGACTGACCGCGACGACGATGATTTCGCCGGCATGGGCGGCCAGTTCGTTGACCAACTGCTCACTGACCGCCAGATTGGGAATGCCGAGGTTGCGGGCCAGCAACTGGATATGGGACAGGGCGTTGCCGGTTCCCCGGGTCAGGATCCCGGCCACCGGTGGCAGCTCAGCGATAGTTTCCGGCAGCAGATAGATCCCATCAGAACTGAACTGATGCTGGTGCGGATCGGTGACCAGCTCCAGACGGCCTCGCGCCAGCCCTGGATTGAGGGACTGCAGTCCTGCGGTGGCGCGACCGAACAGGCTTTGCTTGACCCCCCGCAGGCGCTGACTGTCCTGCAGCAGGCTATCGATCAACAGGGAGATCGGCAACAGCGGGCTGGCGCGCAGGCGCTCCTGCAGAAAGCTGTTGAATTTCGGGTCAAGACTGGCCAGATGCTGGATACTGCTTTCGAAATGGTAGCGCAGATTGTTCTCCGCCCAACGGCTGATCCGCGCCAGCTGGCTCAGCTCCTGCTGGTATTCGCGCACGGAGAGGTTTTTCACCAGCAGGTTTTGCATGGCCTGCAGTTGACTTGCCCACTGTCGGTCGGAGAGAAAGCCGATCCCGTAAAGAGCGTTCAGTCCCTGTTCGATCCAGGCCAGGCGCTGTCTTCTGTTGGCTTGCGGCAGGTCAGTTAAAAGCTGGTTGGCGCTGCGATAGAATTCCTGCTCCAGATCAAGGCTGATATCCAGCCAATGCAGCTTCTGACGATTGCCGACTGCCCGGGGCAATTCGGCCCGACTGCGAAACAGCAGAGCACTGGCACGCGCAAAACGGATCCTGGCCGGCAGGTCCTGATCTGTTTGTGTCCCCTTGGCGAACTCTTTCGGGGCGCGGCCGATGCCGAGCTGATATGCCTGTCTTAACGCATTGCTCGAGGGGCGGGTGACCTGTTCAATCAGCTCGACCAGGTGGTGATATTCTTCCTCAAGGTCTTCAGAGGCCTGTTCGGCATAGCGGCGAACTTTGTCCGCATCCGCTTGATCGGGGCGGGTGTGCAGTTTGATGCGGAAAGGGGCAAAGTCGGGGTCGAACTCTTCAATCTCCAGGGCGAGTTGGCGCATTTCGGTAAGCGGTGCCTGCTGCCGGCCATGGGGCAGCAGGCGAACGGCCTCCCGCAGCAGCAGAAAATTTTCCGTCTGCAGGCCGGGCTGATCGAGCAGGCCGAGCAGCAGGTCTTCACCATGCCAATGTTCATCTTCGGCCTGCAGCGCGCCACGGTAATAGCGGGCTTTGCGGAACAGCCAGCCGTCATCCGCTTCGATCAGGTACTGTTCCAGGATGATTTGCTTCAGCTGGTCTGACCAGGTGCTCTGCTGATAAAAGCTTTCCGCATTGAGATCGGCGAGCAGGGTGGCGATGACGTAATTATGCTGCCGCAGCAGCTTGACCCGATCGGTCCACTCGCCGTGCTGAACACCGCCGCCACGTTCGCGACAGGCGTAGGGTTTGGGTGGGAGAATCTCGCCGTCATTGCAGAACCAACGAATCCGCTTGAAGGGACCGCGCGGATTGTTCTTTATCCTTTGGACCCAGTCCTGCAGGGTTTTTTGGTCGGGCAGGGCCTGGATTGCGGCAACGGCGGTCGAGGTGGCGGCTTCATTGGCCAATCCTGCACCTGGCAGCAGGGTTGCGATCAGCAGGGTTATGGCAAAAACAGGGTTTTTTACGCCTGGCATTCAGTGCTCCTTCTGGGAGAGGCCAGATAAGTCTAGCAAATGTTGCCTTTAAGGTCGCCGGTAAAGCCTTGATTATCCCGCCTCTGCCTGCTGTTTCAGGCCGGGCACCGAGGTTTCACTGTTTGGGTGCGACCTGGAGGCTGTTGCTTGCGGCTATGTCCGCTTCTAGCTGACCAAGGCGATTTAACAGAGAAGGATCATTTGCCGCCTGGGCAGCGGCCAAAGCGTCTTCAGCCAGTTGTTGTGCCAACTGGGGACGTTTCTGGCTGAAGGCGCTGCGGGCGGCGCGGTAAAAGCGATCGGCCGCTTGAAGATGGTTCCCCGCGGCGTAATAGGCTCGTCCCGCTTGGAGCAAAGCGCCAACCATCGGCCGGTATTGGCCTGCCTGGCGCAGAGCAAAGCTCTGGCGATCAAAGGCTTCGGCGGCCTTTTGCGGCTGCTTGCGAAGTCGGGCAATGCAGCCTTCCAGTTCCGCCAAGTCGGCCACCAGCCAAGGTTCGATTTCGGGGCATTTGCAGGTCGCTTGTTTGAGACCGCGCACCGCCTGTTCCGCGTCGCCAGCTTCGCAAGCGAGCAGGCCGTTCAAAACCTGTGCCTGCGGCCGCAGCCGCTGGTCGCTGGCCG
>CAMYNR010000176.1:0-8610 GCA_947259715.1 uncultured Desulfuromonadales bacterium | reverse complement strand
AGGGCGGCGCTGGCTTCAGAAAAATTGCCCAGCTGAATCCGGGCCGCCGCCAGATTGAAGGCGGCAGTGGCAATGTCCGCCCCCCGGTCCATCAGTCTTGCCCTGTTGAGGGCTCGGTAAAAGAGTCGCTCGGCAAGGTGATACTGGCTTTCCTGGTAGGCTCTGAGCCCTGATTTCATTGCACTTTGCCACTGGCGGTCGTATTTTTTCGCTGGCAAAGTTCCGGCGGACTTGCCGCCGCAACCGGTCAGCAGCAGAGCGCTGCAGAGTACCAGGCACAGGATCTGGGTGGAGCACCTCCGGATCATTGTTTTTGCCCTTCCCCGGAGATCTCCTCGATGGGAATTCTCAGCGGCAATTCATCCTTGTCAATATAATCACGGACCAGCCAGTGGCGCTGGATGCCGACTGTCAACCGCTCAATCTCCTGCAAGGTCGTCTGGGTCTGCAGCAGCAAGCCGGGCAGTGCTTGCAGCTCCTGACTCAGGTTCTGGCTCGCCTGCGGCAGCGGGTCGCTGGCCCGTTGCAGGTTATGCAGAATCTGGCCCGTCTGTTCCAGCAATCCCGACACAGGCTGCAGCTGCTGGTCAAAACTGGCCGCGACTGTACCCAGCTTACTGCCGGTCTCCTCGGCGGTTTGCAACACCTTTTCCAGTTGAGCCAGAGACGCATTCAGTTTATGCATAGTTTGGAGCAGGGATTTTGCCAGGGTTTCATCATTGAGCAGCATCGGCAGGGTGCCCTGACCCTGATCCAAAGTGGTGGCGATTCGGTTGGCTTTGCCAAGCAGGGTCTGTACCGGGCCTTGCGGGTCGCGCAGTTCGGCGGCCAGCTTGGTGTATTCCTGCAAGGTCGGCAGGGTGGCGCTTTCGACGCTGGCGAGAATTTCCGTGAGGACGGTTTTGATATCCTTTTCGGTGTCGGCAGTCAGAACCGGCTGATCGACCGGCAGCTCGGCGCCTCTGCCACGGGTGATCTCCATGAAGATGCCGCCGACCAGACTGATGGTGTGGCGGATGATGACCTTGGAGTCGCGGCGGACGAACTGATAGAAGCCGGGCTCGATACTCAGTTCGGCAACCATCCGTTCCTGCGGGTCGATGTAGATGCGCTGCACTTGGCCGGCGATGGTGCCGAGAATTTCCACATCGGCTTCCTCGCGCAGGCCGTGGGCGCCCTCTTCCGGCAGCAGGATCAACAATTGCTTGTTCGGCGAGAACCAGCGTTGTGCGCCGGCGACAAAAAACACTCCGATCAAGGTCAGCAACAAGGCCAGAATGACGAAGGTCCCGGTCAGGGTATTCACATAGCGAAGTTTTTCGCCTCTTTGCATCAGTTCTCCTTCTTGATCAATTGCATCCGTGAGCCGAACATGGTGCCGCGTTGACTGGCATTGACCGCAGGCTCATCCCAGATTTCCGCATCACAGGTCGTCCAGATAACCGCAGTTCCTTTGTTGCGGGCCCTGCGCAGGGCGTTGAGCAGGGGAGGCATGATTTCCGGATAGAGGTTGCGCGTCGGGTGTTCCAGAATGATCAGTTCCGGGCGACCGAGAAAGGCCCGCACCAACGCCGCGCGATTCAAATCTCCCGCCCGGGTTTGAGTCGGGGTGCCAAGCGGCAGCCCGGGCAGCCCAAAAAAACGCGCTAAAGCGGCAGCTTCCGTTTCGATCTCGGCCAATGGCCGCATGCTATGGTGCTGTTGGGCCAGGCAGATGTTGGCATTTACTGATAGCCCTGCGCACCACCCCTGTTCGGCAAAGACTCGCCCACAGCGACCTCGCAGGCTGGCGGCACGGGCTGCTGAAAGGAGTTGCCAGTCATCACCATTGAAGCAGATTCGCCCTTGTCGCGGCTCGATCAAGCCGAGAGCCAGATCGGCCAGGGGGGTGCGCAGGTGACCGCGCTCCAACCGGACCAGCAGCAATTCCCCCGGCTGCAACCTGATACTGATCCCCCAGAGCGGGACATCATAATTCGGATCGGGGTCGGTGGAAACATTTTGCAGAATCACACGTGGTTGCCGGCGCTGGCTGGTGGTGCTTATCTCTCTGCTGTCGGTGGCGATCGTCATCCCTTGTCCTTTTAGATATAGGTTAGCAGAGAGACCAATGATGAGGTGAGAAACAGCGCTCGTACCGAGTTGGCCAGGGCTCGTTTGATGGCAGCGGGAAGCTTGGCCGCTGAGCCGCGGACACTTAAGCCGGTATGGCAGCAGATGATCCCGGTAAACAGCGCCGGGAGCAGGGTTTTAATCAGAAAATTAACCAGATCGAGACCGTCAATTGAGTCCAGGATACTCTGGAAAAAGCTGGCCGCGTCGCCAACCTGCGGTGTCAGTAGGGTGCTGAACAGGTAGCCGCTGACAAAGGAGCCGATCAAAAAGAACAGGTTGAGGCAAAAGACCGAAATCGTTAAGCCGAGGACGCGCGGCAGAACCAGATAGATAAAGGGGTCCAGCCCCTGCGAATCGAGGACGCGGATTTCACCGGAGATACTCATCTGGCCGAGTTCGCCGGTCATTGTCGTGCCATTGCGGCCGATCGCCAGCAGGTTGGTCAGCACCGGCACCGCTTCGCGGATCAGGACGGTGACCAGCAGCGGACCGAGCAGTTTCGGTTGGCCGATCTTCTGCATCCAGACCAGGGACTGGGCAACCACTGAGATGCCAATGGCAATCGAGACATAGAGAACGAATCGGATGGCCTGGACGCCACTTGAATAGATCTGCAGAACCAGTTCGCTACGGACCGTGCGGACCCAGGTCTGACGCTGGGCTGAAGTGGCAAGGATCGCCCATAGCATTGCGGCCAGGTAGTTCAGTTCCTGCCAGATATTAAGGCTGTCGTTTGCCGGGTGAGTATCGCTCATGCTGGCTCCTGGGCGCCGGTCAACAAGTAGGTGGTCATCTCTCCACTGCCCGGCAGGTAAAATTCCCCCCGTTCTTCCAGCACAAACGTCTCCCGCAGCAGTTCATAGCTTGCGGCGCTGGTCTGAATTGAGCCGGGCAGACCGAAATTTTTCAGCTGCTCAGCGTTCTGAACCGTTTCTCCCCAGAGATCGTAGGCCAGGCGGGCGCTACCGATCACACCGGCGATGACTGGGCCGCTGTCGATGCCGATCCGAAGCTGCAGCGGCTCGCGGGTCGGCCAGTCGAGATTGATCATCTCCTGCTGCATCGCCAACGCCATCCTCGCTACGGCTGCAGCGTGATCCTGACGTTGTTCGAGCAGGCCGCCAGCGACCATGTAGGAATCGCCGATGGTTTTGATTTTTTCCAGGCCGAATCGATCCGCCAGGCGATCAAATCGGCAGAACAGTTGGTTGAGCAGTTCGACAACTTCAATCGGCTGTTTTTGAGCCGCCAGAGTGGCAAAGTTGTTGATGTCGGCAAACAGGACTGAGGCTTCGGTAAAGTTGTCGGCGATAACGCCGCTGGCGTGTTTCAAGCGTTCGGCAATCTGCTTGGGGAAGATACTCAGCAGCAGTTTTTCGGAGTTTTTCTGCTCGGCCAGGAGCAGCCGGTTTTTCTCCTGAAGTCGCTGCTCCAATTCGATAATCCGCATGCCGGAGCGCACCCGGGCGAGTAATTCATTTTTATCGTACGGTTTCGTGACATAATCATTAGCCCCTGCATCCATGGCCTTGACCAGGTCCGCCTTGGCATCGCGCGCGGTGACCAGGATCATGTAGACATAGCGTCCCTTGGCGCTGGCACAGATCCTCTCGATCAGCTCCAGACCGCCCATCTCCGGCATCTGCCAGTCGGTGAGCACCAGGCGAAAGTCCCCCTGCTGAAACATCTCCCAGGCTTGCCGACCATTTTCGGCACAGCTGACCTCCAGATCAGCGTTTTCCAGAGTTCGCTGCAGCAGTAACCGGGAGTCGAGGTCATCTTCGGCAATCAGAATTCGCACTTAAGTCAATCCCTTGGGCTGGTTATACAAACACCACCTCGATCCGCCGCAGATAATCGGTCAGTTCGATCAGTTTTTGTTCAATTTCACTTTCCGACTGCTGCTCTGCGGCCTGCTGTAGCTGTTCACTGATGCTGCTGATAGCATCAAACCCGTAACCGCCGCCAACCCCTTTGAGGGTATGCGCCAGCTCTCGAATCTGCGCAAAGTCTTTTTGTTTAAGGGCTTCGCGCAGGGTTATAAGGTCCTGCTGGCGCCGCTCTAGAAACCCGGGGATGAGATCTTCCAGGTCTTCATCGACCTTGATGATGATTTTTTCAGTTGAATGTTCTGACTGTTTTTTCATCGCTGGTCCTTTATTTGTCGGGCAAGCTGTCTCCGGGCTCAGGGCCAAAACTGTCGATCGCCTCAAGCAGGATCGATTTTTTGATCGGCTTGGTCAAGTGCATGTTGCAGCCGGCAGCGAGGCTTTTGCGGGCATCATCCTGCTGGGCAAAGGCGGTCAGGGCGATGATCGGGGTTGCCGGGCGACCCTGTTGCTCTTCCCACTGGCGGATCTCGCGGCTGGCGCTATAGCCGTCCTTGATCGGCATCTGCATATCCATCAACACCAGATCGAATTCACCCGCTTGAAATTTATTGACCGCCACCTCGCCGTTTTCGGCCAATTCGATCTGGTAGGGCCGCTTCTTTAAAAAGGAGCTGACCAGCAGGCGGTTGTCTTCGGAGTCGTCCACCAGGAGAATTTTTAATGGCCGGCAGGAGCCTTCTTCTTGCGGTTTTGCGGCCGCCTTTTCCACCTCTGGCTGCCGGGGCTGCAGGACGTTGCTGATGGTCTGCTGCAGTTCTTTGCGTTTAATCGGCTTCACCATATAGGCCGCCAGACCGAGCTTCTGGGCACGGGCGATGTCACCGGCGCGGTTGTCAGAAGTGAGCATCATCAAAGTGGTTCCGGGAAATGCGCTATTCTGCTGAATTCTGCGGGCAACTTCAAAACCGTCTAACTGCGGCATCCGGCAGTCGAGGAGAACCAGGTCAAAAGAATTATGCTCGGTTTTCGCCTGTTCCAGCAACTCCAGGCCGAGTTGGCCGCTGTCCGCCTCTGTGACCTTGGCTCCCCAACTGGAAAGGGTTTCCCGCAGCACCAGACGATTCGCAGCGCAGTCATCAACAACCAGTGTTTTCAGGCCACTCAGGTCGACGGGAGCTGGTGCTGATGCTGGCTCGCTGGTTTGCGCGGTTTCAAATGGGGCGTTGAAAAAGAAGGTGCTGCCTTTGCCCGGTTCGCTTTCGACCCAAATCTCCCCGCCGATTGCTTCAACGATCCGCTGCGAAATATTCAGGCCCAGGCCGGTTCCGCCATACTCACGAGTGGTCGAAGCATCAACCTGGGTGAAACGTTCGAAAATCGTCTGCTGCTTTTCCGCGGGAATGCCGATGCCGGTGTCGCTGACTGCAAACTGCAGTTCGATCGGTTTCTCAGGATTTTTTGACTGCAACTGACTGATTTCTATGACCACTTCACCCTGTTCGGTAAATTTAATGGCATTGCCGATCAGATTCACCAGCACCTGGCGCAGCCGCAGGGGATCGCCCTGCAGTCGCTCAGGGGCCTCGGGAGCAAGGTGGCAAGCCAGTTCCAAACCTTTTTTGTGAGCGCGCAAGGCAAGGATTTCACAAGTCTTTTCCATTACTTCACGCAGATCGAAGTCGATCTTTTCCAGTTCCAGCTGGCCTGCTTCGAGTTTACTGATGTCGAGGATGTCGTTGATCAGGCTCAGCAGGGTTTCCCCGGCCGTTTGAAAAACGCGGACATATTCGTGTTGTTCAGGGCTCAGCGGGGTCTCTTCAAGCAGTTCGGCCATGCCGATGATGGCGTTCATCGGGGTCCGGATTTCGTGGCTCATGCTGGCGAGAAAGTCGCTCTTGGCCTGGCTGGCAGCTTCCGCCTGCTCCTTGGCGATCAGCAACTCCCGTTCGGTCTGCTTGCGATCGGTGATGTCCCGAATGATTCCGGTAAACAGGCGTTTATTATCCAGTTGGACTTCACTGACCGCCAGGTCGATGGGAAATTTACGGCCATCCTTATGGCGACCGACGACTTCGCGCCCTTTGCCGATAATCTTTTTCTGACCGGTCTGTAAATATCTGCGCAGATATTCATCATGCTCACTGTGGTAGGGTTCAGGCTGCAGACGTTTGATATTGTGACCGATTATTTCTTCTGGCCCATAGCCAAAAATCTGCTCCGCTGCACTGTTGTAGGATTGCACGGTGCCATGTTCATCGATGCAGATGATGGCATCGACGGCGGTGTCGACGATGGCCCGGGCTTTCGCTTCGCTCTCCTGCAGTGCCTCAACCATCTGCCGGCGTTCATCGACCCACTTTGCCAGTTCGGTGTTGGCGGTGGTCAGGTCCTCGGTCCTTTCCTTTACGACCTGGGCAATCATGGCTGTGCGACCGACTATGATCAGGATGAAGGCGCCCAGGATACTGGCGATCAAAAGTCCGCCAAACAACAATCGGCGAGCTTCCCAGTGGTCGATTTCAGCCAGAAACTTTGCGGTTGGGGAAAACTCCAATCGCCAGTGGCGACCGACAAAATCAAAATCTGCTCTGGCCTTGACCGGGCCTGCTGAGAGACCGGTTTCGATCCGGATTTGGCTGGCCGTGGAATCTGGCGAGGGGGTGATATTGCTGCTCAGTAATCTGGAACCCTCGGGGGCTGACATGTCGAACAGGCGGTAATCGATATCGCTGAGATCGTGGTTTGCCCAGGCTGTGCTCACCATCGCATCGATGCGATAAGCGGCCAGCGCGTAGCCTTTCAGCTGTTGCCGGCGTTGAGCGACTATGGCGATGTCTTGCCCCTGATGATAGATCGGCAGAAAAATCAGGACCCCGGCTTGCTCGTCGGTATCCTGGATCAAGTTGATCCGGCCGCTGGCAACCGGTTTTCCGCTGTCACGCGCCATCTCAAGAGCCTGGCGGCGGGTTTGGTCTGAACCCAGGTCGAAGCCGAGCGCCATTTTATTCCTTTGATAGGGCTCCAAATAATAGACCGGAAAATATTCGCTGCGGCTTGCCACCGGAATCATCTCGCCGGTGGTGCTTTTTTCGACGATTTGAAACCGGGGAAAACCATCAGCTCGAGCTTGCTGCTGATAGGTTTCTTTTTCTGCCGCTGGGACTCGGGGGATCCATTCCAGTGCTTGGAGGCCGGGATGGCGCGCGAAGCTGCCGGAAACAAACTGTTTGAACTCGCCTCTTTCTACCTTCTGGCTGGCCATGAACAGCCCTTCGATAGCGTAAAGGTCATCCAGATAAGTCTGTTTTACCTGGTTCAATGCCAGGCTGAGGTGATCAGTGCGGCGGTCAAACTGTAATTGCGTGCGCTGTAGCTGAGTGGCCCTGATCTGCGAAAAAAACAGCACGCTGACCAGGATAATCAGGCCCATTGGCAGGATGACGCTCAATCTTGTTCGCCAGGGACCTTTTGCTGTGTGGAGCTGCCAGGCTGCGACCAGCGGAAAGACCAGCAGCACCCCGAGGCTGTCACCCAGCCACCAGCCAAACCAATTGAGCAAACCTTGTCCGGGGAGCAATTGACCGCTCAATTGCAGGCAGAACACCGCAACGCTGGCGTTCATCAGGCAACTGAGTGGGCCCCCAAGGAGCATTGACTTGACGATTTCGTTGGTCCGATCGGGGGGGGTCGGAAAGCCGACGTTTTTGTGGACCAGGACCGCGCCGAACAGGGCTTGCAGGCAGGCACCGCCTGCAATACTGCTGCAGAGCAGCAGTAAGGTGGCAAAGGAAAGGTCTGGCGCAACTGAGGTGGCCGCCCAGCCGGTGGCCAGAAATGCGCCGGAAAAAATTCCCGGCAAGAGCTTTCTGCCGAACAGCAGCAGGCCACAGAGGGAAATTCCGGCAGCTGGATTAACTATGGAGGCAAAGCCAGGGGGGAGACTTAAAGGGTGCGTCAGGCGGGCGCAAAGGAGGTAGAGCGCAGCAATGCCCGCTATCTGCAAAATGCGTATCGAATTGAAGCGTGCGGGAGTCGTTGGCATCACTTGTAGAGACTCATGAATGTTAAAGGTTTCTACTTAATATAGTAAGTATAGGGATCGGACAGGAATATGCAACCTGAACAGGTCGTTCTGCTGATGCTTTTCGGCTGCCAGGTGGCAGTCCCACAGCTTCTTATTTCGTTTCGATGACATTCAGCTTAAGAATTTTTTGATTGTAGGCGAGCAGCAGGTCACTTTTTTTCAGGATCCCGAGCAGCTTGTGTTCGGCTTCCGAGACCACCGGCAGGGTGGAAATCTGTTTGCCTTCAAAAATCTCAAAGGCGGTTTCAAAATTATCCTCCGGGTGGACGATGACCACCCGGCTGGTCATGATTTCCGAGGCCACGACCAGCTGGCAGAGATCGCCGACCTCAGCCAGAAAGCCTTTGAGGTCGCTCATCGAGAGCATACCCACCAGCCGACCGTCTTTGCTCAGTACCGGAAAGTGCGGGTAGGGACTGGCCTCGGCTTTTTCCAGCACCTGGCCGAGCAGCATATCCTCGCGGATGGTTTCATATTCGTGGTCCATATAGTCGCCGACCTGCATCGAGCGCAGCAGGTTGACATCATGGCCGCGGACCATGCGCACCCCCTTGCGCAGTAGTCGAGTCTCATAGATCG
>CAMYNR010000175.1 GCA_947259715.1 uncultured Desulfuromonadales bacterium | reverse complement strand
CAGGGCAGAGAATTTTCTACGCAGGGACAAGTCAAGCAGCAGCAGGGCGCCGGTGCTCAGCCCGGCCCCAGCGACCTGGAGTCCCATCGAGTCAAGCAGCCGATAGCCCTCTTCAGCGGTCGCCAGCCACTCCTCACTGGAGCGCTGGGCCAGGTCCTCCGGACTGGTGCCGTGGCCAGGCAGACGAACCGCATGCGCCCAAAAGCCTTGTTGGCAAAGGTAGTCGCCCAGCGCGCGCAGCTCACGAGGGGTGGCGGTGAATCCATGGATCAGCAGTACGCCCTGGCCGTTTGCCCGTTCAGGCTCAAGCAGAAACGGGTAATTCTCCCGGTGGCTGACACCCTCAAGCTGGGCCAGTTCGATCTGCCGATTGTGGATCTCCATCAAAGCTCTTGAGCTCCGGTATAAGTGGAAAAGGAAACGGGCCTAAAACCTGAACCAAAGGTTTTTAACGCAGAGACGGAGAGGTCGCAGAGGTCGCAGAGATCGCAGAGAAAGCCCAATCTCTCCGCCTCTCCATTCTCTGCGTTAAGTATAAGGTTTTCGTTTGCGACCTTCTTTTGGTTATAGTTCCGAAAAGAAAAGGCTCCTCATCGAGGAGCCTTGAATTTGAACTGATCTGCTTACTTGGGGTAGCCGAGCCGGGTCGAAAGGTCGGAGGAGGCTTTCAGCGCCAGGGGAATCAGCTCCTGCTCCAAACGCTCGTCAGTGATGCGCATGCTGGGACCGGAGATGCTGATCGCGCCAACGATCCGCCGGGTGTAGTCACGGATCGGCGCTGAGATGCAGCGGACGCCCATATCAAGCTCTTCATTGTCGATGGCGTAGCCATGCTCGCGAACCTTCTCCAGCTCGCTCATCAGGGCCTCTTTGCTGGTCAGCGTGGTCGGCGTGTGCTGGATAAATTTCTGTTCGCTGAGCAGTTCATCCAGTTCCTCTTCGGACATGTGCGCCATATGCACCTTGCCGGCGGCGGTGCAGTAGGCCGGCAGCCGGGAGCCGACCCGGGACACCACCCGCACTGTCAGGCTGGTTTCGACCACGTCGAGGTAGACAATATGGTTTTCCTTGTAGATCGCCACATAGGAGGTTTCATTGCAATCCTCAACCATCCTTTCCAGGATCGGCTTGGCCTGACGTAGCAGACCCATCTGCTTGATGAAGGTCTGACCGAGCTCAAGAGCCTTCAGGCCAAGGCGGTAGTTCTCAGTGGCCTTGTTCTGCTCGATATAGCCCCGCGATTCCAGCGTTGCCAGCAGTCGGAAGACGTTGTTTTTGTGGAGTTTCAGGCGTTTACTCAGTTCAGTGACACCGAGCTCGTCCACATCATCATGAAACTGCTCGAGAAGATCGAGAGCGTGGGACACCGCCTGGATGATATATTCCGACTTGTCTTTTTTGACCATGACCTCTCTATCCTTCTTGGAAATTTTTTATATAAATGACAGGTGATTCTAGCGCCAGCGCTATTGACTGTCAAGCTGTATACCCCATGCCGAATTTAAAGGAATGGCTCAATGATTTTGAAATTATAGAATGCTGTTTTATTTCTGTCAACGAAAGATGATAGATTTTGTCTGTTATTCCGGTTGACAGCCCGAGATTGCTTGGCTAGGATGTGCGAAACGACTGTCCGGAACAGGCAGGTAAATGCTGAATCTGAGTAAAAAAATCCTGGTTGCTATCGACGGCTCGCCGGCTTCCGACAAGGCGGCCGAAGAGGCCGTTCGGCTCGCTGCGGCGAACAGTAGCGCTCGTTTTCGCAGCACCCTCTACGCGGTGATCGTGCTGCCGGCCAAGGATGCCCCGGCGCTGACCGATCTCTATCCGACTTCCAGAAAAGCGGCCAAGGACGATTGGGAGGACAAGCAGCGGCGAATCTACTATGTTGTTGACAAGGCTGCCGCTGAGGCGAATATTCACCTGCGCAAAGAGGTGATTTACGGTGAGGTCGACGAAGCGCTGCTCAAGTTTGCCGCCGAGGAAGAGTGTGACACCATCGTCATCGGTTCCAGCGGCAAGGGGCGGATGCTGCGCGCTCTGCGCGGTTCAATTTCGAGCAAGGTGGCCCTGAATGCGACCTGTTCGGTCTATATCGTGCGCTGAAATTCTGCGCTCCTTTTGCTCTGCCGCATTTCTGCTGCTGAGTCTTAAACCACCTCTTTAAAATCAGTGCGCGTCTCTTCACAGAGATAGGTAAAAATCTGCTGCAGGCTTTCGCGGATCAGCTCTTCATCATCCGGAAGTTCCCGGGGCATCAATTCCAGAGTGATGTTACCGTCGTAGCCGGTGCTGCGCAGGTGGTTCAGGAAGCGGGTGAGGGGAAGTTTGCCATGCCCGGGGAGCAGGTGCTCGCGGCCGTTGGCATAGTCGGAAAAGTGGACATTGCGAAT
Source organism: uncultured Desulfuromonadales bacterium (assembly GCA_947259715.1). GTDB lineage: Bacteria > Desulfobacterota > Desulfuromonadia > Desulfuromonadales > Geopsychrobacteraceae > Malonomonas. The sequence goes on along the minus strand of CAMYNR010000175.1, from coordinate 45,374 downwards.
TCGGCCCGAATCGTGAAAGTAGTGAAAGTCGGTCAGGAAGTTGGTTTTGCAGGTGCCCATGTGGGCGGTGTCGAAGGTCAGGAACAGGTTGCGCTGCTGCATAAAATTGATCATATCCTGGGTCCGGTGGAGAAAGTGCGGGTTGCTGCCCAGGGGGCCATTAGCCGGCATGTTTTCAATAGTGACGGTAACCTGGTCACGGCCAACCTGCTGCTGAAAATCGTCAATCCGGTTCAGCCAGCGCCAGAATTTTCGCTCCAGGGTCATCCAGCAGGGTGGGTGGAAATTCACCAGACTGATTCCCGCCTGGATGGCCAGTTCGATGGTTTTTTCCAGTTGTTGGGCTTTGTTTCCCCAACCGTTAATATCGAAGAAAGGGGCGTGCAGAGAGACGATCGGATGAATCTGCCGTACCTCGGCGAGGACCTCCTGCCCCTGGCTGAACCCGAAGTCATGGTTGATGATCACCTCCAGGCCGGCGAAGCCGACATCGCGAGCGATCTCAAACACATTTGGCAGGGGCAAGGTATAAAGCGTGCCTGCGGAGAGAATTAATTTCATACCGAATAATGTCCGGAAAAGAATAGAACAATATTTTGTTGTTCCTATTTAACAAACAGATTCGGTCGCTGTCAATTTAAGCCGGCCAGCTTTTTAAGGAATTATTTTTTCATCAACTCAAACAGAACGCTGGTTGCGTAGCTGCCTTTCGGCAGACAGAAGCTTAACAGGAGGCTATTTTCATCCGCTTCGCTGATCTGCGGGTGCATGAGCGGGACACGCAGCGGGCGGCGCTCTCCCGGCATATTAAGGCCTGCCCCCAGTTTCCAGCTGGTCAGGGTTAACCCGACTTTCTCCAGCAGCGCGGTTTCCTGACGACCCGGGAGCTGTTCAGCGAGCATCAGCTTGTGGCCGAATAATGGCGCGGTCGGGCTGATTTCAAAATCATCGGCGCGCTGTTGCTCCTGATCAGCGTCAGTTACCCGGAAGCAGGCCCCGTTGCCATGTTTGAAGGCGATGTCGCCATTCTGCAGCAGCTGCAGATCGGGCAGGCGTTGTTCCAGCAATTGGTCAAACAGCTGCGATTGGGCGGCCGAGAGAAACAGCCGCAGCAGGTTGCGCGGCAAGGCCAGCACCGCCGAGCGGGCCGAATTGCCCTCCAGCAGCAGGCGCACCAGGCGCCGCTCATCGCGCATCCGTTGCGGCAGGCTGTCCAGGCAGCGCTGCAGGTCGCTGTTGCGGAAGGCGGTCGCCGCCGCGTGCCATTCCGGATTGCGGATCGCTGCCGGATCACCGAGCAGTTCCCGGCAGAACTGGCTGTAATCGTTTTTCAGCAGCAGCAGACCAAGCAGGGCGGAGTTTCCCAGCACCCCGTAGCGCTGCTCGCCGAAGCGGTTCGGCACGCCGCGCTGCTGCAGCACGGCAAAAATCGCCGCGGCCCGCTCTGCGGCCTGGGGATGGACCTCGCGCAGGCGGATGGTGAACCGGTTACCGGCCAGGTGGCCGAGGCGCAGTTTGTTGCCGTGCCGTTCGCTGCGAAGAATCCGGGCGTTGTGCAACCTCAGGCCGGCCAGCTGGTCGCTGCAGCGCACCGGGATCGAAATCATCTGTCGGGTGCGGGCACGGGCATCTTTAAGCCCGGCGTAGCCAAGGTCGCGTTCATTGAGTCGTAATCCGCGAGCCAGTTGTCTCAGCAGCTCACGACTGCTGATCCCCTGTTTTTCAATCCACAGGTAGAGGTGTTCGCCGCTGCCGGAACAGGGATAAAGAGGCAGCTCTTCGACCTGAAAATCATCCGGCTGCTCTTTATAGAGCCCCCCGGTGCCGGGCAGCTTGGCGGTTAGCCAGCTCACGCGGTCTCTTCCTTGGGCCAACGCAGGCGGAACCCTTTGTTCAGCTTGGGGGCAGGGACCTCGATGCCGGCTTTCTTCTGATAGTGGCAAAAGTAGATCGGCTGGCCAAGATCGAGAAAACGACGCATATATTTGGATATTGGATAGTCGCCAAGCTCATGGGTGTGCGGAGTGGTGTTCAGGTTTTTAAATCGTTCATCCGCGCTGAGCAGTTCTCCCGCCGCCTCGCCGTAATCGGCAAAGTCGGTGGAAAAGTGCAGTTCTCCGCCAGGGCGCAGGCAATACAGCGCCAGGTTGATAAATTCATGGTTCAGCAGCCGCCGCTTGCGGTGGCGCTTCTTGGGCCAGGGATCAGGGCAATTGATGTAGATCGCCTGCAGACTTTCCCGGCCGAGGTACTGATGCATCAGATAGCGGGCTTCGATGCGCATCATCAGGATATTCTGCAGGCCCGATTCTTCGATCCGAGTGCAGGTCTGCCGGCAGCCCTGATTGAAGATGTCGATGGCGATGTAGTTGCGTTGCGGGTAGCGCTCGGCGATCTGGACAATGAAATCGCCGATGCCGCAGCCGATCTCCAGGCAGAGCGGGTTGTCGTTGCCAAACAGGGCGGCGAAACCGCCGGCCTGTTTCAGGCGGGCTTCAGGGATAAACACCGGTGAGGTGATCAGGGTCATTCTTTGTGACATGGCGTGATAGTGATCTGTTCGGGAAAGGGTTTATCAGCGCAGGCTGTGTAGAAACTCGCTGAGATTTCGCAACTCGTCTCGGTCGGTGGTTTGATAGCTGGGCATGAAGCCGGATTCGCGGGTCGAGGCATGCGCCGCCAGATGCCTGACGATCTCTTCTTTACTAAGCCGCTTGCCAACCTGGTCCAGCGCTGGAGCAAGGGAACCCCCGTCCCCCTCGAGCTGGTGGCAGCCTTTGCAGCCGAGGGCATTGATGAGCAGGCGAGCCCGGGCTTCGTCTGATTTATTTAATTCGGCCAGCGCCGGCCAGGAGCCGCAGAGCAGCAGGCTGGTCAGCAGAAAAATGATGGTACGCATGGAATCCTCGGCAAAGTTAACAGCCTCACTTTAACTGCAGTTGGCCGGCAATGCAACGTATTCGATCGGCAAGCAAAACCCCGGCCTGGAAAGGGGTTGCAATCGCTTCTGGCCGGGATTAGTCTAAATCGGTTGTTGAGCAAAGGAGGTTCTGAATGCAGATTCCGCTGACCAGGCGCGCACAGCAGGTGACGCCATTTCTGGCGATGGAGGTGATGGAGCGGGCCAAGAGTATGGAGGCGGCCGGCCGTGAGATCATCTATCTTTGCCTGGGCGAACCCGATTTCGCCACGCCACCGGCAATTCTGGCGGCGACCGGCCAGGCTCTGGCCGAAGGCGCCACCTCCTACACGCATTCACAGGGGCTGCTGGAGCTGCGTCAGGAAATCTGCCGCCACTATCTGGAGGCCTACGCGGTTGAGGTCCAGCCGGAGCAGGTGATCGTCTCTTCCGGCACCAGCCCGCTGCTGCTGTTGCTCTTTTCGGCGCTGCTCGAGACAGGGGATGAGCTGATTCTGCCCGATCCGGCTTACGCCTGCTACCCCGGCTTTGTCGAATTTGCCGGTGGCGTGGCGGTCAAGGTGCGTACCGCCCCGGAGGACGGTTTTCAGCCGCGCCCCGAGCAGGTGCAGCCGTTGATCAATCAGAAAACCCGCGGTCTGCTGATCAATTCGCCTTCCAATCCGGCCGGATCGGTGCTTTCAGGGGCTCAGCTGCAGGCTCTGAGCGAATTGCCGGTGCCGATTATCGCCGATGAAATCTACCATGGGCTGACCTATCAGGGGGAAGAACGCTCTATTCTTGAATTTACCCAGGATGCGTTTGTCCTCGGTGGTTTTTCCAAAGCTTACGCCATGACCGGTTGGCGACTCGGCTATCTGATCGCGCCGCTCTCCTGTGTGCGGACCTTGCAGATTCTGCATCAGAACTTTCTGATCTGTGCCAACCACTTTGTGCAACGGGGTGGCATCGCCGCCCTGCAGCAATGCCAGACCGATGTTGCCGAGATGCGCGCGGTCTACGATCAGCGTCGCAAGGAGTTGGTCAAAGGCTTACGTGAGCTGGGATTTGGCGTGCATTTTGAGCCCCAGGGGGCCTTCTACGTGCTGGCTGATGCGCGTCACATCGATGCTGACTCGCTGCGCCTGGCCCTGGATATTCTGGAAAAAACCGGCGTCGCAGTCACCCCGGGGATCGATTTCGGCGCTGGGGCCGAGGGTTTTTTGCGCTTTTCCTATACCCGTCCGCTGGAAGAGATTGTCGCCGCGCTGGAGCAGATTGGCCGTTATCTCCGCCAGCGTGGAGTGTTGCAGAAATAGTTTCGGGCGAGGCAAGCCTCGCCCCTACGGATGATTCGTCCTAGCATATTCAATGTAGGGGCGACCCATGGGTCGCCCGATTAGCTCATTCTTCAGTTGAGGAGACTTTTATGCTCATCGTCATGCACCATCATGCCAGCCAGGAGCAGATCGACCAGGTGATCGCTGCGGTTGAAGCCATGGGGTTTAAAGCCGAACCGATTCCTGGCAGTCTGCGCACCGCCATCGGCGTTCTTGGCAACCAGGGCTATGTCGACGATGCGTCGATCCGCATTCTGCCTGGGGTGCGCGAAACCATCCATGTCAGCAAGCCATACAAGATGGTCTCGCGCGATTTTCATCCCGCCTCGACGGTTGTCGACGTGGCTGGGGTCAGGTTCGGCGATGGGCAAAAGCCGGTGGTCATCGCCGGTCCCTGTTCCATCGAAACCGAAGAGCAGATGCTCGCGGCCGCGCAGCAGGTCAAATCCGCCGGCGCGCAGATGCTGCGTGGCGGTGCTTTCAAGCCGCGCACCGGGCCGCACTCTTTTCAAGGGCTTGGCCTTGAGGGGTTGAAGTATCTGCAACAGGCCGGCAAAGCCAGCGGGCTGCCGGTGGTGACCGAGGTGATGCGCATCGAGCAGCTGGAGGTGATCTGCCGGCATGCCGATATGCTGCAGATTGGGGCGCGCAATATGCAGAATTTTGATCTGCTGAAGGAGGTCGGCAAGACCGGTCATCCGGTGCTGCTCAAGCGTGGCATGAGCGCGACCATCGAAGAGTTTCTGGCCGCCGCGGAATATATTCTCGCCGAAGGTAATGAGCAGGTGGTGCTTTGTGAGCGGGGGATCCGGACCTTTGAAAAATCCACCCGCAACACCCTTGATCTTTCCGTGGTACCATTGATTCGTGAAATGAGCCACCTGCCGATTATTGTCGATCCGAGCCATGCCACCGGGAAGCGTGCCCTGGTCCCGGTGATGGGTAAGGCGGCTCTGATTGCCGGTGCTCATGGTTTGATGATTGAGGTTCACCCCAACCCGGCCAAGGCTCTCTGCGATGGTGCGCAAAGTCTTTCGGGTGCTGATTTCTCTGCCTTGATGGAAGAATTCTCCGGCTTGCTGAAATATCTCGGGCATTGAGGAGGTGTTTCTCAGACCGACTTGCCCGGGAGCAGGTGTCTGAGTTATAGTTGACGAATTGTGTCTCATTTTCGCGATGGAGGAAAGTAAGATGGAAAACAGTGTTCAGGTTGTCGAGAATGTCCACTGGGTCGGAGTCAAGCACCCTGACCTGCGCGTGTTCGATGACCTCTTCCCGACCCACAATGGCACCACCTACAATTCCTATCTGATTCAAGGGACGGAAAAAACCGCTCTGATCGATACGGTCAAGGCTCCTTTCGCCGATGAATTTTTTGGTAAAGTTGGCGAGCATATCGATCCGGCCAAGGTCGATATCGTCGTGGTTAATCACACCGAGCCGGATCATTCTGGTGCGTTGATCGAGGTGATCGAAAAAAATCCCGACGTTCAGGTCTACTGCAGCAAACCGGGAGAGAATTTTCTCAAACAACTGCTGAACAAGTCGTTCAATTCGGTGGTTGTCGCTGACGGTGACGAGGTCAGTCTGGGTGGCAAGACCCTGCGTTTCATCCTCGCCCCCTACCTGCACTGGCCCGATACGATCTTTACTTATCTGGTTGAGGATGAGGTGCTTTTTCCTTGCGATGCTTTCGGTGCGCATTTCTGCTCGGAAAAGCTTTTCGATGATGAAATCAATGAATTTTATACCGATTTCCATTTTTATTTCGATTGCATCATGCGCCCCTTCAAGGACAAAATCCGTGATGCCCTGGGAAAAATAGATGGTCTGCCGATCCGCATGGTCTGCCCCTCGCACGGCCCGATCCGGCGCTCTTCCGGCAACTTTGCCATCGAATCCTATGCGCGCTGGTCTGCTGCGCCATCTTCCGATGGTAAACCGAAAGCGTTGCTGGCGGTTCTCAGTTCCCACGGCAACACCCGCGATATGGCGAAGGTGATTGAAACCGAGCTGATCGCCCAGGGGCTTGATGTGACCTCGGTCGCTTTAAGCGAAATGCGCGACGACGACTACCGTAACGCCCTGGAGCACGCCGATGTGCTGGTGATCGGCACCCCGACCATTCAGCGGGATGCTCCGCCGCACGTCTGGCATGCCCTGTCGCTGATCTCTTCGGTGACGCCCAAGGCCAAACTGGCTGCGGTCTTCGGCTCTTTCGGCTGGAGCGGCGAGGCGGTGAAAATGGTTGAGCAGCGCCTGACCGGCTTGAAATATAAACTGGTCGCAGATGGAATGACCTTCCGCTTTTCCCCGACCAAAGAAAATATGGACAGTTGCCGGCAGTTCGCCGAGCAGATCGCTGGCGCGGTGTTGACCGAAGAATAAGCTGCTGTTCTTTAGCAATCCCCTTGCCGCAGCCCGGCAGGGGGATTGTTGTCTGTGCTATGGGGTTCGCGAGGGACAATGCAAAGCGATTTTTTCAGGAAAAATTTAAAAACAGCGGCCCTGTCGACCCTGCCGGTGATTCTGTTTGCGGTCCTTTATCATCTCTTCAAGCCCGAGGATGCACCGGTTGCCTGGCGCAGTGGAACGCTCGAATTCCTGTTGATCCTGCTCACTCCGATCGCGTTATTTAAAGTCAACTGGGATCCACAGATCACCCCATTGCGCGATCGTTTTGTCTGGTCCCTGATGGCCACCGTGTCGGTGACCCTGATCTGGTGGTTGTTGTTTTCCCTCTGCCTGGCAGTCTTGCTGTCGGTGGTCCACAATTAACCCGCCCCCCCTATGCCGGTCCAGCAATTATGGATGACGCTCAATGACTGAGCTGCTCGCCGATGTCGCAGTGAGTGCGCCGCTTAAGCAGCTGTATACCTATCTGGTGCCCGAGGAACTGGCCAAAACCGCGCAGGTCGGTATGCGGGTGCGCATCCCATTCGGCCGGCGGACCACCGTCGGCTTTCTGCTGAAACTGCGCCAGGGCTCAAGCGAGGGGCTTAAACCGCTCAAGGAGCTGCTCGACGCGCAGCCGCTGTTAACCCCGCAATTGCTCGATCTGCTGCGCTGGGCGGCCGATTATTATTATCATCCCCTTGGCCAGGTGATCCGCAGTGCCCTGCCGGCGGGTCTGGGCAGCGACAAAGGGACAGTAAAAATTCTCCATGAACCGGTTTATCAACTGGTGAACAAGCAAGCATCGCCGCGGGGTGAAAAACAGCGTCAGCTGGTCGATTTGATCGGCGCCCACGGGGAGCTGGGCCTCAGCCAGTTGCGCGACCTGATTCCCGCTCCCCATGCGAGCCTCAAACGGCTGGTCGAGCTGGGCGTGTTGAGCTGCCGGGAGAAGGAGCTGCAGCGCGATCCCTTCCTTAGCGAACCCTTGCCTGAAGATACCAACCTGACCCTGAACGATGAGCAGTCCGCTGCCGTTCAGGCGGTTTCAGCGGCGGTCGGCGAGAAGAAATTTCAGCCTTTTTTATTACACGGTGTGACCGGCAGCGGTAAGACCGAAGTCTATCTGCAGACGGTCGCTTTTTGCCTGCAGCAGGATCTGCAGTGCCTGGTGCTGGTTCCGGAGATCGCCTTGACCCCTCAGCTGGTGGCCCGTTTCCGCGCCCGCTTCGAGTCTCCCGGAGTCCGCCTGGCAGTCCTCCACAGCGGTCTCTCTGAGGGCGAACGCTATGATGCCTGGCGGGCCATTATCCGCGGAGAGGTGCAGATTGTTATCGGCGCGCGCTCAGCGATCTTTGCGCCTTTGCAAAAGCTCGGCCTGATTATCGTCGATGAAGAGCATGAGGCGAGCTACAAGCAGGGGGAGGGGTTTCGCTACAATGCTCGCGATCTGGCCCTGGTGCGTGGCCAGCAGCAGAATTGTCCCGTGCTGCTCGGCAGCGCCACGCCAGCCTTTGCCAGCTATTATCGCAGCGAGCAGGGGGGGGTGACCCGGCTGGCCCTGGACAGGCGTGCCCATGCCGGACAGCTGCCGCAGGTCGAGCTGATCGATTTGACCGAGCAGACCCCAGAGGGGCCATTGTCAAATCGGCTGATCGAAGCGCTGCAACAATGCCTGGAGCGGGGTGACCAGGCCCTGCTGTTGCTCAACCGCCGCGGCTTTGCACCCTTTCTGCTCTGCCGGGATTGCGGGACCAGCTTTCACTGCCCCAACTGTGAAATCACCCTGACCTTTCACCAGCAGCAGCGTGAGGTGCGCTGCCACTATTGCGATTATGCCGAACCGCCCGCCGAAAAATGTCCCAAATGCGATGGTTTGCAGATTGAGCCGGAGGGGGCAGGAACCGAGCGTTTGGAAGAGGAACTCGGCGAACTGTTCCCCGGGGCAAGGATTGCCCGGATGGATCGGGACACCACCAGCCGCAAGGGGGCGCACCAGCGCCTGGTGCAGAAAATGCTTGGCCGAGAGGTCGATATTCTGGTCGGCACCCAGATGATCGCCAAGGGGCATGATTTTCCCGGCGTCACCCTGGTCGGGGTGCTCGGCGCTGACAGTATTCTCAATCTGCCCGATTTTCGTGCCGCCGAGCGCAGCTTTTCGCTGTTGACTCAGGTCGCCGGCCGCGCTGGCCGGGCCTGCGGCGGCGGCCAGGTGCTGATCCAGACATTCAACGCCGACCATTACGCGCTGGCCTGCGCAGCCGAGCAGGACTATCAGGCTTTTTATCAGCAGGAGCTGCCTTTTCGCCAGGAGCTAGGCTACCCCCCCTGCGGCCATCTGATCAATCTGGTTTTGTCCGGCAATAACAGCGGGCAGGTCAAGGGCGCCGCCGAGCAGCTGGCGAGCCGTCTGGCCACCGCCGCCGGGCCGGTCGAGGTGTTGGGACCCAGCCCTTGCCCTCTGGCTCGCCTGCGGGGTAAAAGCCGCGTCCAGATCCTCTTGAAATCTTCTGAACGGCCTGCCTTGAGGAGGCTACTGGCGCAGCTCGATGCCGCTCGATGCCGGTCTCAGCCGATTGCCCAAAGGGGTGAACCTGGTGGTTGATGTGGACCCCCTCGACATGTTTTAATTCCCTCTGGCCGCGATTTTTTTCAGGCACCTCTTCCTTTTCAATTAGAACTCTTTGGTTTTTTCTGCAATTTGTTTATACTGAGTTACCTTCAAAATAAAAATAAGCTTATTGGAACTTAATGATGAAACGTTATTTGGCTGTTGTGTTTCTGCTGCTGTTCCTCTCTGCCTGCGCCACTAAAACTTCCCCCCCTGTTGCAGAACCGGAACCCACCCCGCCGCCAGTCGAAATCGAAGCTTTGCCGCCGGCGGAAGAATTTGTTCAAGCGGTTGAAGAGGAGCCGCCAGTTCCACCGGAAAAGGTTGATCCCTTGCTGCCTGTGCCCTGGGAAGAGATCGATGGCTGGCAGTTTGATCAACACCGGCAGGCGCTGGAAACCTTTCAGAAGAGTTGCCAGACACTGATCCGCCGGATCCGCTGGCAGCGGGTCTGTGAAGAGGCGCTGAATTTCAATTCACCGGATGATCAGACCGCGCAGCGGTTTTTCGAAACCTTCTTTCAGCCGCATCAGGTGCGCAATGAGGATGGCAGCGTCGAGGGGTTGATCACCGGGTACTATGGACCGGAATTGGCCGGCAGCCGGGTGCGGACGAAAAAATATCAGTACCCGCTCTATGCCCAGCCAGACGACCTGCTGATCGTCGACCTGGATGAAATTTACCCCGAGCTGAGCAACTACCGGCTGCGTGGCCGGGTGGTTGGCAATCGGGTGGTCCCCTACTTCAATCGCGAGTCGATCGATCACGGCGAGAATCCGCTGCAGGGGCATGAGCTGTTCTGGGTGGAAGACCCGGTCGAACTGTTCTTTCTGCACATCCAGGGGTCCGGGCGGATCCGTTTGCCGAGCGGCGAACGGATCATGGTCAATTACGCCAACCAGAATGGCCATCGTTATCGTTCCATCGGCAGACTGCTGCTGCAGCGCAAGGCGATGACCCGCAATCAGATGTCGATGCAGAATATTGCCCGCTGGGTCAGGAAAAACCCTGAGGCCGGGAAACAGCTGCTGGCCGAAAACCCCAGTTATGTCTTTTTCCGCGAACTCTCCGCCGAGTATACTTCCCCCCCCGGAGCCTTGGGCATCCCGCTGACTGCCGAGCGCAGTATTGCGGTCGATCCACGCACCATCCCCCTCGGTGCGCCGGTTTTTCTGGCGACCAGCGTCCCCGGCACTGAGCAGCCTCTGCAACAGCTGATGGTGGCCCAGGATACCGGTGGCGCGATCAAGGGGCGGGTGCGCGCTGATTTTTTCTGGGGGATGGGCAATGCCGCTGGACAGATCGCCGGGAGGATGAAGCAGTCGGGGCGGCTCTGGCTGCTCTTGCCGAAGCTGGCGGATGAAAATGCCCTGCAGAGTCAGCTCATGGCGGAACCCGGCCAAGCCCAGATCAACTGACTATTTATCTACCCATTCTTGTTTAGCGAGCCGGATTTCCACCAGGATTTCCGGCTTTTTCTATATCTCCTTTGGGGAACTGGCGGACATTGCAGTAACAGGGATATTTCCTGCTAGACTTAACTGCTAAAGAATGATCTTTTTCTCTTTCTTTTTCAGTTGCCGCGCAAGGTTACAGTGAGATGACCGCATACCAGTTCTGCCATATCAATGGCCAGAAATTCGCTTACCGGAAGAGCGGGCAAGGGCCGCCGGTCATCCTGCTGCATGGCATCACCAGCTATTCATTTCTCTGGGAGTCTCTGGCGGCCTACCTGGAGGATGACTATACAGTTTATCGGCCGGATCTGCTTGGCTGCGGCCGGTCAGCGATGCCGCTTGACCGATCCTATGCCTTGCAGGCGCAGGCTGATTACCTGGCCGAATTTATCGACCAGCTACAGCTGGAGCGCCCTCTGCTGGTCGGTCATGATCTTGGTGGCGGGATCGCGCAGATCCTGGCGGTGCGCTATCCGCAGCGTCTCAGCAGGCTGGTCCTGATGAATCCGGTTGGCTACGATTATTGGCCGGTGCAGCCGATCCGGATAATGCGGACCCCGGTGGTCCGGCAGTTTTTGATGGCACTGACCGACCGCAGGGTCATGGGGCTGGTGGTGCAGCGCGGTCTGTATCGCAAGGAACGCTTGACCCCTGAACTGCTGGAGCTTTTCTATCAGCCCTTCACCCATACTGCCGGGCGCAAGGCCTTTTTGCACCTGGCCAGATGTCTGGATAATCGCGACCTGACCGATATTGCCGATAAATTGCCGAGCCTGACCGCGCCGACATTGATTCTGTGGGGGCTTGCTGATCCCTACCTGTCGGCCGAAATTGCCAACCGGCTGCACCGGGACATTCCGGGCAGTCGCCTGGAAACTTTCGCGGACGCTTCGCATTTTCTGATGCTCGATGCACCCCGCTGGGTCGCAGAGCAGATTCACTTTTTTGCGCAGGAAAATAATGCCACAGCTGAATGCGGATAAAGCCAACCTGTTGGCCCGGATCAAGGTTCTTGAAAATGAAAACGCCATGCTGATCGAGCTGGCGGAGAATGCCAAGCTGTTTGCGCTGCTCGCCGAATCGGTCAAACAGCCGGGTGACACCGATGAGGTGCTTGCCGACCTGCTCGAAAAGCTGGCCCTGCTGTTGAATTTCGATCTGGTCGCCCTTTGTCGGAAGCAGGACGAAAAATACTTGATAGGGCATTTTTATCTGGCTGAGGAGGATCTCTGCCTGCAGGGAGCAGCGTTACGCCTGCCAAAGAAAGCGGGCGATTATTATTGCGCCGAAGCCGCCCGGAAGCTGCTGCCGCAGCTGACGGAGCCCTGCCAGCAGATCCTGCTGGTGCCCTTCGAGACCAGGGTGTTCGGGGTTGGAGTGGTTTTGTTTGGAATTCGACAGCCGGAAGAAGGGCGTTTGCCCGGCTTGCGGCAAATGCTTGGCCAGGCGATAGATATCCTCATGCTGCAGCTTGAAAATCGCTTGCTGTTGCAGAATTATCAGCAGGCAAACATCTTCCTTGATCAGCAACTGGAAGACCGCAGCCTTGAACTCGCCGAGAGCGAAGCCCTGTTCCGGGCGGTGATCGAACAGGCCTACGAAGCCTTCTTTCTGCACGACGCCAAAGGCAGGTTCTTGCGGGTCAACGAGCAGGCCTGCAACAGTCTTGGCTACAGCAAGGAGGAACTGCTGGAACGTTCGGTGGCCGATATTGACCCGCAGATGACCCCAGAGGGGTTTGCCAAATTTTTACAAAGCTTTGGTGGCGAGAAATATCAACGAATCCGCTCCTACCATCAGCGCAAGGATGGGCGCAGATTTCCGGTGGAAATCATCGTCAATCGGGTGCCGCTTGGCGGAGAGGATTATTACCTGGCTCTGGTCCAGGATATTTCCGAATTGGTTAAAGTGGAAGACCTGCAGATGCAGCTCGACCTGCTGATGGACCACCTGCCCGATATCGTCAGTATGCTCAGGCCGGATGGACAGGTTCTCTACCTGAACCGGGCAGGCCGTGATCTGTTCAAGGTTGATGATAAAGATGCCGCAGGCCTGCAGCTCAACGATCTGATGCCGGAGAGGTACGCCAAGCGCTGTTTGCGGGATCATATCCCTGAAGCGATCGAGAAAGGCAGCTGGATCGGCGAAAATCTGCTGATTTCTGCTGACAAGCAACTGATCCCGACCCTGCAGACCATCGTCGCCCCCCGCGACAAGTCGGGGGAGTTGGCCTATATCTTTTGTATCGAGCGCGATTTACGGGAGCTGCGCCGTCTCGAAGAGCAGTTTGTGCAAGCACAAAAGATGGAGGCGATCGGCACTCTGGTCGGCGGCATCGCGCATGATTTCAATAATCTGTTGGCTGGAATCATGGGGAACCTGTTTTTATTGTTGCGCCAGACCGAAGATGGGCCGCAGAAGGAGCGTCTAAAGTCGGTCCAGCAGATGTGTCAGAGCGCTGCAGGCATGATCTCCCAGATGTTGATCTTTGCCCGCAAGGATGTGGTCAAGATCGAAGCGGTCAAGTTAACCTCATTCATGCAGGAATTCAGCAAGATGTACCAGGTGCTGATCCCGGAAAATATTGTTTTTGAAGTCGGGTCGGTCAGTGACGAGCTGATGGTTCTGACCGATGTCTCTCAGCTGCAGCAGATTATGGTGAACCTTTTATCCAACGCCAGGGACGCTCTTGCCGGGCGGGAGAATCCGACCATCGGCGTTTCCATCGAGGCGTTTGATGCCGACGAGAAATTTCTCGAACGGCACAGCCATATCTCTCAGCAGGAGCTGGTCCGTCTTTCGGTGATTGACAACGGCTGCGGTATCTCCGAAGAGTTGCGCGATAAAATTTTTGATCCCTTTTTTACCACTAAAAATCTCGGCAAAGGGACCGGTCTGGGGCTGGCTATGGTCTTCGGCGCTATCCGTCGCCAGGGGGGCGGCATTGAGGTCGACAGCCGTCCAGGGCAGGGAACCATCGTCCGAGTCTATCTGCCGCGGGTCCTGGAGTTGGCCGAAGATATCCGGGAAACCAGTGAGAGCGACCTCGACTACGGCCAGGGTGAGCTGATTCTGCTGGCTGACGATGATGATTTCGTGCGGGACACGCATCAGGAGGTTCTGGTCCAGCTTGGCTATCGGGTTCTGGCGGTCAGTGACGGAATCCAAGCTCTGGAGGCTTTTGAAGCCTGCTCCCAGATCGCGATGGTGATCCTGGATGTGGTGATGCCGAACCTGGATGGCGTCTCGGCCGGGGAGCAGATCAAGAAACAGAATCCACAGCTGCCGCTGCTCTATATGACTGGCTATGCTGATCGTCTCGACAGTCAGCAGGCGCTGCCGGCTGATGCAGAGGTCTTGAATAAGCCGGCGACAATGACTGAGCTGAGCCAGAAGGTGAGCCGCTTACTCAGGAAGTGAAGCCTTGAACTTAACTGCAGTGGAGAACCGGTATGGTCCACCCTAAACACATCCTGGTCGTCAGCTGTCTGGTGCGCAACCTTCGAAATCAGTTGTTGTTGGTCAAGCACCACCAACGGGGCTGGGAGTTGCCGCAGGGGCGCGTGGAAGAGGGGGAGAGCCTGGAAGCAGCCCTCCACCGCGAAGTCCTCGAGGAGACCGGAATCCGGATCTGCGCGCCGCAAACAGCAGCGATCTGGTCGAAGCTCAGCCCCCCGGCGGCGGTGATATTCTGCTTCACTGCCCGGTATGCCGCCGGCGAACTGCAACCCAGCGATGAAACGCCAGAGGTGATCTGGGCTGAAGAGGATCAGGCGCGGGAGATAGTCGTGCATCCGGTGAATCGGGACAGGCTTCATCTTTTGCTGCAGCAGCACGCTGACATCCAGCTGTGCAGCTATGTCACCGGTCCTTACCGGACGATCTCTTAACGTTGATCTTTGCCCAAGGAGCAGATCAGCGGGGAGCGATCGGTTGGTCCCAGATGTAGCCGCAGGATGGACATTTGACGTTGAGTGGATTCTGTTTCCGAAAATTGCTGCAGGCGGAAAGCAGGCCAAGAAGCACAATCGCGGTTATTAACATCCAAAGGAGTTTCATATTAACGCTCCTTGCCAGCTGGCAGCAGTTGGGGGCAGGAACTTTTTCTTTCTCCTGTTTCCCTATCTCCCTTTAAGTATAGCAAACTCAGTCAGTTTAAATGCCTCGTGGCGTTTTCAGCGCGACAGGCTGACATCGACATGCAGTTCGTCCGCCAGTTGATTAAGCTCTTCTTCGACCTGATCGAAAGGCAGGTTTTCCGGAACCTGAACCTTGATATCCATGCTGTAGATGGTGGCACCGCTTTGCGGCGATGCTTCGGCGCTGGAGTCCAGGTGGATGATATTCAGTTCGCGCTCGGCCAGGAACTGGCTGGTTTTGTAAACGATTCCCGCCTGGTCTAGACCTTCAATATGGAGGGTGCAGGTTTTGTAGCCTTTGCTGCTTTTAGCTGAGTGTTCTTTCAGTGGCCGGACGAAAGCGGAAATGCCTTTGTCCAACTCCAGCCGCCGGCATTCTTTGCCGAGTTGATCCTCAATCTGTGGATTGCTGCAGGAAAACAGCAGGCTGAGGGTGAATTCGTCGGCCAGCATCGACATGCTGGTATCCTCCAGGTTGCAATCGCTATCGTATAGCAGCCGGGTAACATCGGCGACAATTCCGGTTCGATCCTTGCCAAAGGCGGTCATAATATAGCGTTTTCCCATGGAATCCTCCTGCGTGATGGTGAAATTTGATCTGCCTATTTAACCACAGATCAGGATAAAAGGGCTGGTATGCAGAGAAATTAACCTTTGGTAAGTAATTTTCCCTCTCTGTGGCTGTTAAACTCAGATTTATGGACTGTTTTTCTGAAGATTATTTTTCTGCCCGGGACAAGTTCCGTGGTGCAGCTCGAGAGACGGGGGCGGAGCAGGATTCCATTGCCCTTGCCGCTCGTGGTCCGGGTGGAGAAGCCTTGAGTATTGATTTCGCCTGGCGCGGTGCTCCGGCTGCGCGCCGAGTGCTGATCCACTGCAGCGGACTGCATGGCGTGGAAGGATTTGCCGGGTCGGCCATCCAGGTGCAGGTGTTGCGTCAGTTGCCAGTGATCGCTGGCGATTGTGCGTTGCTCCTGATCCATTGCCTGAATCCCTTCGGCATGAGCTGGCTGCGGCGGGCCAATGAGCAAAACGTCGATTTGAACCGGAACTTTATCTTCGCTGCCCGACGCCCGGAAGCGTCTGCCACCTATGCCAGGCTCGATCCCCTGCTCAACCCTCCTTTTCCACCCCGCTGGGACGGTTTTTATCTGCAGCTGATCTACAATCTGCTGCGTTACGGCTACGGACCCTTAAAGGCAGCCATCGCCTGTGGGCAGTATAGTTATCCACGGGGGTTGTTTTTTGGCGGTCAGCAGCTCGAAGAGGGGCCAGGCAATTACCGCAATTGGCTGTTGCAGCGGCTGCCGAATCCCCAGCGACTATTGGTGCTGGATGTGCACACCGGCCTGGGTGCTGCCGGCCAGGAGTCATTGCTGCATTCTCTGGCGGCGACGCCGGCGGATGAGCTTGGTGAGCGACTGGGAGCGGTTGTCAGCGCCGATGGGCAAGAAAATAAGGTGCTCGGTTATCGGACCATCGGTAGCCACGAAAAACTTTACGCAAATCTCTATCCAGGCTGCCGCATCGATTTTATCACTCATGAATTCGGGACCCGGCCAAGCCTCCAGGTTCTGAGCGCTTTGCGGGCGGAAAACCAATGGCACCACTTCGGCAGTGGCGACCTCAACCACTCGGCCAAGCAAAGGCTGCGACAGGTCTTCTGCCCTGCAGAGAGCGATTGGCAGCGCCGCATCGTCGCACGTGGACAGGCTTTGGTCCATAAGGGGCTTGACCTGCTGGCGGCAGAAGGCTGCCTGCCGCCAGGGGCATGTCATGATAGCCAATAGGGCTCAGCTAGTGCCCATTCGGAAAGTCCGGATGGGCTAGCCCAGTTTTCATATGGGAAACGAGCTAATTTTCCTTGATCGCTTCAACCTCCAAGCCGATCTCAACCTCGTCTCCAACCACGACCCCGCCGGTTTCCAGGGCTTTGTTCCAGGTCAGCCCGAAGTCTTTGCGATTCAATTTTCCGGTTGCTTCAAAGCCGGTCCGCTGATTGCCCCAGGGGTCGGTTGCCGCTCCCAGGAAGGCACCGTTCAAGGTGATCTCTTTGGTGATGCCGCGAATGGTCAGATCGCCGACAACCTGAATGTCGCTGCCGTTGCCGCTGACACTTTTGCTGACGAAGGTCATTTCGGGATATTTCTCCGCCTGGAAAAAATCTGCGCTGCGCAGGTGATCATCGCGTTTCTGGTTGCGGGTATCAATTGAGGCGACTTGAATGGTGGCTTGGGCTGAACTTAAAGAGTTGCTGGCCGGGTCGGCCTCAACCCTGCCGGAAAAATCATTGAAGTTGCCACGGACTTTGAAGACCATCAGATGGGGAATGGTGAAGTGGATTTGGGTATGTGCGGGATCGATCTGATAGGTTGCCGCAAAGCTGGATGGGACTGCAAGCAGGATCGCAACAATCAGCAGTAACATTTTTTTAGCCATTCGACGAACTCCTTTGTTAAGTTGGGTAAGTTTCATTTATTGCCTTTCTGAAATCTAACCGGTTTTGTGTTTTATTCAATTGCTGTATGGATAAAAAAATAGTTATATTTCTCGTCGCCACCATTGCAATTTATGCCTAAAGCAATGGGCAATGAGTACTTTTAAGATATTTTCCGAATTAAGCCAAAGGGAGAGAGTGAATGCAGATCTGGGTTGATGCCGATGCTTGTCCAAAGCCGATCAAGGAGCTGCTGTTTCGAGCTGCAGAGCGTCGCCAAGTGATTCTGACCTTGGTTGCCAACAAGCATCTGGCGATCCCCTCGTCGGCCTATGTCCGTTTTTTGTTGGTTGCGGCTGGGGCCGATCAGGCCGATCAGGAGATTGTCCGCCTGCTGAATGTGAATGATCTGGTGATAACCGCAGATATTCCTCTTGCCGCCGAGGCGATCGACAAGGGGGCCCAGGTGCTCGATCCCCGCGGCGAGTTTTTCAGCGCAGAGAATATCCGTCAGCGCCTGTCAGTGCGGAACTTTCTCGACGAATTGCGCATGGGGGGTGTTGAAACCGGCGGCCCGGCTGCCTTTTCTGCCGGCGACAAGCAGGCCTTTGCCAATCAGTTGGATCGCTATCTGACCCGGCACTGTTGAGGGCTCAGCGCAATCCGAAGAAGCTGAACAGCTTACCGAGCATCCGATTGATCGGATGGTTGCGTTTTAAGCTTTTGATGACCGCCGGTTTTCGCAGCCCGAGTTTTTTCAGTTCGGCAATGATTTTGGGGTCGGGGTTGGTTTTCAGCCCCTGGCGGAAAGCGTCGATCGCTTTGCCTTTGTCGCCCGCCATCAAACTGATCCGCCCAAGGATCAGATAATGCAACGAGTTATGCGGCTCGCGTTTGATCGATTCCCGGCAGATTTTTGTCGCCGCCGAAACCCGGCCCTGTCCCCTGGCTATGCAGTAGGCGAGATAAGTATGCAGTTCCGGGGTGTTGCGTTGTTCAGCCGCCTGGCCGAGAAAAACCTGGGCAGAGTGAATATAGCCCTTTTCCGCGGCCTCAATCCCTTTTTGCACCAGTTCATCCATCTCTTCTTCGTTCATATAAGCTGCAATCCTTCTTCTGTTTCTCTGGTTGCTGGTTTTTGAGTATAACGGTCTATTATGCAGAAATTTGGATTTTATTACAGCTTTTCTTTGCGCAGATTCAGGAGAATGCCGTCGGCCCTTTGACATTGGGCTTCATGCGGCTAAGCTATTAAAATATTCTGCCAAAACCGGGTGAATTGAACTGGAGAGGAGCTGTGATGAAGACTGTCAGAGAGATCTTGCGAGTCAAAGGAAATGAGGTTCTGACCATTAATCAGGAGCAGACTGTTTATGATGCTCTGGTCAAAATGGCTGAGGCGGATGTTGGCGCCCTGGTCGTCGTCGGGGACAAGGGTGAACTGGTGGGAATCCTGTCGGAACGCGATTATGCCCGAAAGGTGATTTTGAAGGGGGCCTCCTCCTTGAACACCCAGGTGAGAGAGATCATGACCGAAAAGGTCTGTTTCGTCGCTCCGAACCGTGCTGTGGAAGAATGTATGGCATTGGTGACGGAAAAGCGTTGCCGGCATCTGCCGGTGATGGAAGAAGAGCGTTTGGTCGGCCTGGTCTCAATCGGTGATCTGGTGAAGTTGTCCATTTCTGAAAAAGAGTTTCTTATCAATCAATTGACCAACTATATTCAGTCAAATTGACAGCTCCGGCCAGCGCTGCCGGACTTCGTTTTCAATGGTTGTGGCAACCTGCTCTGCGGACAGGTTGCCACAGTCGATGGTCAGGTCGGCATACTGGCGGTAGAGAGGAGTGCGTTCGGCAACCAGCTGCTGGAAGTCCTGCCCCTTTTCCATGACCAGTCCGCGCTGCCCCATATCGGCGATCCGGCGCTTGAGCCGGGCGTAGGAAACCTGCAGGTAGATGCAGTGGCCGTTGCGTCCAAGTTGTGTCATCCCGGCTTGACTGTAGATGACAGAGCCGCCGGTGGCGATGACGCAATGTTCGGCACGCAGTTCCAGTAGCATCTGCTCCTCGATCCGGCGAAAAAAAATCAGGCCCCGGCGGTCGATAATCTCCTGCAAGCGGCATTTATGCCGGGACTGGATGATCAGGTCGGTGTCGATAAACTGCATGCCGAGGCGCTTCGCCAGGATCACTCCAACGGTGCTTTTTCCCGCTCCAGGCATACCAATGAGTACCAGGTTGGTTTTTGTCTGGGATGTTGATCGGTTTGCTTGAGCGAAGGTCATCATTGCCTTTCTGGGGACCATTTTATTCGTGGACTGACTCTTGTTATTTTTGGCGCGCTGGATCTAAACTCAGGACAACGGTTTCGCCCAATTTGAGTACGTTCTGCAGAGGAGATACGCCATGCGCGGGTTTTTATTTTTCTGTTTAGTCTTATTTTTATCTTCCTGCGCGACCTCGGTGCCGCCGATCCCGATCGATAGCCGCAGCATCGAGCCAGGGACTCAGGTGATGCGCGGCAATGATAGCATGAAGCTGCTTGGTAAGCCGCTTAAAGTTGGTGCCCCCTTGCCGGCGGTCCAGCTGTTCAGCAAAACCCTGAAGCAGGTTGATCCCAGTCAGTTGCGTGGCGAGGTGTTGTTGATCAGCGTGGTGCCTTCCCTCGATACCCAGGTTTGTGAGCGACAAACCCATATGCTGGCCGAACAAGGTGCAGCGTTGCCCGAGGGGGTTCGCAGGATCACCATCAGCCGGGACTTGCCGTTCGCTCAGAAACGTTTTTCCGAGGCCGAGGCGGTCCTCGGCGAGGTGCTTTATCTGTCCGACTATGCTCAGGCTGAATTCGGCCAGGCCACCGGGCTGCTGATTGACCAGATCTACCTGCTGGCGCGGGCGCTGATCGTGGTTGATGAGCAGGGAATTGTCCGCTACCTGCAGGTTGTCCCGTCGATCACTCATCTGCCCGATATGAAAAAGGCCGTCGCTTTTGCTGCAGCGCTCGCTGGCTCCGGCTGAAGCCCCTGCCGGGGAGCCTCGCCAAGCTGCTCCCTGGGGCACCATTTTCCCCTAAGCCATTATGGCCCCTGCCGGCTTATTTTCGTTCTTCTCTCGTTTTGCGCGGTGCCAGCAGGGGGATCTCCTCCGGTGGTTCAAGCTGCTCCATGACCCGGTCGATGAATTCCGAGGGCAGGGCATTGATATTTTCTTTCAGCCGCTCCATCCACCAGCTTGATATCTCCTGCAGGTCCTCTTCATAAAAGCGATGCTCGACAAAGCGGAAAGAGTCCCGCTCGTAAAGCAGAACGTCGACCGGCAGATCAACATCGGTGGCACTGATCCGGGTTGAATCGAAGGCCAGGATGCCGACTTTCAAGGCAAATTCCAGGGAATCCTTGTAGGTCAGGGTGCGGTCGAGAATCGGCTTGCCATAACCGCCGGCGCCGACAATCTGATACGGAGTGCCCTTGGCAACTTCAACCCAGTTGCCCTGCGGGTAGAGCAGGTAGAGCCTGGGTTCCTTGTCGTTGGCCATCTGGCCACCGATCAGCGAATGGATATTGAACTGGAGGCCATCCTTTTGCAGCGCAGCCTGATCCTCTTCCGCCGCTCGGCGGATCTGACCGGCGAAGGCGTTGACCGCCTTGTAGAGTTTGTCAAATGGCTGCTCCTGTTCTTCGAGCAGCTCTTCAAAATAGGTCAGGGCTTTGTCCCGCGCTGAGCGCAGCCCCGAGGTCATCAGGAACATCGCCGATTGTTCCCCTTGGAAAATCGACACCTTTTTCGCCGTAATCGCCTCGTTTCCGGAGGTGATCCGGGTGTCGGACAGACTGATCAGGCCGGTTTTCAGTCGCATGCCGAGACAAAATGTCATTTCCTCACTCCTGGGTTTGCGACTCGTTGGCGAGGGCCGCTGGCCGGGGGCTGAAAAAGACCTCCTGAACGGCATTACCCACGACATTGAGGCGGTTTTGGGTGTTGTCGAGGTATTCGTGCAGGCCGCCGTCGATGATTTCCCTGATGTCGGCATAGTCGAATTCGGCCAGAAGCCGGCCAAGTTGTTTCTCCGCCTCGTTGGCAAAGGAGCCCCTCGGGGTGCCGGTAATGTTGTGCAGGGAAATTTCCGCCGTCGTCAAACAGTAGTGGACCGCTCGCGGGAAGCGGCCGTCAAGCAGCAGAAAATCGACGATTTTTTCCGGGTGAATCCGGCCGTGGCGTTTGCGGTACATCTCAAAGGCGCTGGCCGAGCGCAGCAGGGCGGCCCAGAGAATATTGTCGTAGGGGCTGCCGATATAATCCACCGAGGGCAGCAGAATGAAATATTTGACATCGAGGATCCGGGTGGTCTTGTCGGCCCTTTCCAGCATCCGCCCGAGGCGCCCGAAGTGCCAGCCCTCACCGTGGGTCATGGTGGCGTCTGTGATGCCGATGAAGGCGTGGCTGGCGTTCATGATGTCGACAAAAAACTGGTGCGGCAGGTCCATCGAGGTGTCCTGGGCGGCGTCGCTGAGCATCAGGTAGAAGGTGTTGAGCTGTTCCCACATCTCCGAGCTGATGTATTCACGCACCGAGCGGGCATTTTCGCGTGCTGCCCGCACACAGGAGCGGATCGAATTGGGATTGTTGCGATCGAAGGTGAGAAATTCGATCGCCGCTTCCTGGCTGGTTTCACCATAGAGTTCGGCAAACAGTTCATGGTCCCCGGTGGTGTTGATCAGGGGTTGCCACTGCGCGGCGGCACCACCGGGAACGTCCAGCGCCATATGGTAGTTCGCATCGATGAAGCGGGCGACGTTCTCAGCGCGTTCGATATAGCGATTCAGCCAGTAGATAGAGTTGGCGACCCGGCTCAGCATGGTTTTTCCTCCTCGGTGCGCAGCGGAGATTCCGGAGAAGCACCGCCGCCGGCATTGAGGACCCAGGTATCTTTACTGCCGCCGCCCTGGGAGGAGTTGACCACCAGGGAGCCTTTTTTCAAGGCCACCCGGGTCAGGCCGCCGGGCAAAACGTAGATGCTTGATTTGCCGTAAAGGATATAGGGGCGCAGATCGACGTGGCGACCTTCAAAGTGGTCGTTCACCAGGACCGGCACGCGGGACAGGTCGAGAGTCGGCTGGGCGATGTAGGTCCGTGGCTTGGCTTTGATCCGCTGGGCAAATTCGGCGCGTTCGGCGGCGCTGGCGTGCGGGCCGATCAGCATGCCGTAGCCACCTGATTCATTGACCGCCTTGACCACCAGTTTGTCGAGGTTTTCCAGCACGTACTGCCGCTCGTCATCCCGCCAGCAGGCATAGGTCGGCACGTTGGCGACGATCGGATCTTCGCCCAGATAGTAGCGGATGATTTCCGGCACATAGGCATAGACAGCTTTATCGTCGGCGACTCCGGTGCCGGGAGCGTTGGCCAGGGCCACGTGGCCCTTGGCATAGGCCTCCATCAGGCCGGGGACGCCAAGCATCGAGTCGGCTCGGAAGGTTTGTGGATCCATGAAATCGTCATCGATTCGGCGGTAAATGACATCAACCCGCTCCAGGCCCTGGGTGGTACGCATCATCACTTCGCCGCGGATAACCACCAAATCACTGCCCTCGACCAGCTGTACGCCCATCTGCTGGGCCAGAAAGCTGTGCTCGAAGTAGGCTGAATTGTAAATCCCCGGGGTCCAGACGGCCACCGTCGGCGCCCGTACTCCGGCGGGGGCAAGCTCCTGCAGCATATCCAGCAGGCGACTGGCGTAATCGGTGACCGGCTGGACACTGCAGGCCTCAAATACCTGGGGGAAGGTGCGCTTCATCAGCATCCGGTTTTCCAGGACATAAGAAACCCCGGAGGGGCAGCGCAGATTGTCTTCCAGCACGTAGAACTGACCATCGCCACTGCGGACCAGGTCGGTGCCGGTTATATGGCACCAGATCCGCCCGGGGGGCTTGAGGCCGAGGCACTGCTTACGGTAACCATCGGCGGAAAACACCAGATCGGCGGGGATGACTCCATCCTTGATGATCTTCTGCTCGTTGTAAATATCGTCGATAAAGGCGTTCAGGGCGGTGATCCGTTGCTTGAGGCCGGACTCAAGGGTCAGCCATTCCTGGGCCTGAACGATCCTGGGGACAATGTCAAAGGGGAAGATTTTTTCCGTCTGGCTTTCGTGGCCGTAAACGTTGAAGGTGATGCCAAGGTTCAGCAGCGCCCGCTCAGCGGCGCGTTGCCGGCGCTGCAATTCACTCTCCTGGAGTTTGTCGATCCGCTCGATCAGCAGGTCAGCTCCTGGGCGTGGCTGATTTGAGGCGTCAAACAGCTCATCGTAAAACCCCTCGGTATCGTAGCCGTCAAACTTCATTTCATACCTCCTGGCAAGCCCGGTGGTTTCTGGGACATTCTTCATTGGGGAAAAGGGCACCAATAAATCCGCGTACTGTTCAAGATAATAACACAGTCACCTGGAGCTGGCTGTTGATTTTAGCAGATTCAATGGCGCTGAGCCTGCTCTAAGAACAGAGACTCAGTCAGGTTTTTTCGGCAGCTTGGCGAACCATTCCGTACCCCCGCCGCCGCCTCCATGCTCACCATCATTTCCGCCGTCGCTGCGCGACTGACCATAGTAACCGAAGGAGATCGCTGCTGCGCCCGCGGGCACTTGCAGGTGCTTGGCGAAGTGAATCTGATCTTCGGGTGAGATATTGATCGCTGAGAAAAGCCGGACAGTTTCCAATACCTGGGTTCGGTCGTTGATGAAAAATAAATAGAGATCCAGGTTGGCAATGCGCGCGGAATTCAGCTGGTAATAGAGGCCAAACTGGCCTGTGCCACGGATATCCAGACTGGCATTGCCTTTTTCCGCAGTATAGTTCAATTGCATATCGAAGGTTTTCCAGTTGCCCTGCTGGGAAGAGTTGTCGACCAGAGTAAGGTTGCTGGCATTTTGCGAAAGGTAACCTCGGTAGTAGGCCTGGGTGCTTTTACAGCCTGAAGCAAGCAGCACCGGCAAAATAATAAAGATGAACAGGGGCAGGAATCTCTTTGCATTTCTCATGGCTTAGGCCTTTTATCGGTAGCGGTTTTTTTCCTGAGCCGATCTAGATATGGTTATGCTCTCATTTGGCCATGCTATTCGCTTCACCAATCGGCGAATCGGGCCAGGGGTGGGGAGAGCATAGTCACATACTCTTATTATATCGTTAAATAGTTGTTTGGAGGTAGGTCCAAGGGAGGTACTGAGGTTCGCTTACAGGTGGGGCTTTCGGGTAAAGCAAGGGCCTGCGTCAAAACGACACAGGCCCTTGCATTTCACTTATCTGCCTGGATTTCAGGCTGCGCTGGTTTTCAGGACAATCTTGCCGAAGTGCTGATCCGCTTCCATCATTTTGTGGGCAGCGACAATCTCATCGAGGGGAAAGACCTTTTCGATGATCGGCACAATGCTTCGGTCGGCAAATTTCGGCAGTGCCCGGCGGGTGAACTCAGCGATAATCTCACCTTTCTCCGCGACGGGTCGGCTGCGCAGCACCGAACCGATAATCTGCTGACGCTTGACCATCATCAGCGCCAGATTCAGCTCTGCCTTGATGCCGCTGATAATGCCGATAATCACCAACCTGCCGGTATAGCCGAGGCTGGCCATGTTCGGCTTCAGGTATTTGGCGCCGACATGATCGAGAATGACATTGACGCCTTTCTTGTTGGTAAACTCCTTAACGGCATCGCTGAAGTCGGGGGTGGTGGTAAAGTCGATCACCAGGTCTGCCCCCAGCTCCTTGACCCGCTCAATTTTGCTCGGGTGGGCCGTGACGATCAGTTTGGCATTGGGAGTTAACGCCTTGGCCAGCTGAATCGCCGCGGTGTTGACGCCGCCGCCACCGCCGTGCAGGATTGCCGTCTGACCGTCCTGCAGGTCGCCGATCATGAAGACGTTCAAAAAAGCGGTCAGGTAGCTTTCGTTGACGCAGGCCGCCTCCTCGAAGCTCATGCTCTCGGGGATCGGCATCAGGTGGTTTTCGTAGGCCACGGCATATTCGGCATAACCGCCGCCGCCGACCAGGGCCATCACCCGGTCGCCGACCTGCCAGCCGCTGACTTCGCTGCCAAGCTCGGCGATGGTGCCGGCGACTTCCAGGCCGAGGATTTCCGAATCTCCCGGCGGGGGCGGATACTTGCCTTCCCGTTGCACCAGGTCGGGACGGTTGATGCTGGTGGCGACCACCTTGATCAGCACCTCATTGGCCTTGGGGGTCGGTTGCTCCACCTCGCCGACCTTCATCACCTCGGCGGGTCCGAATTCATCCATCAGGACTGCTTTCATCTGCTCTCTCCTTGGGAATTAAATAGTTTCCATCGGAAACGGCACTTTTTCACAATCTCTGGGTCAACCTGCGGCCTTGCTTGTGCGGCGTACGATGTACGCCTCCGCGCAATGCCTTGATTTCCTTGACCCTGCAAAAAAAATGCTCGTTTCCAATCTGGAAACCGCCAAGTGGCATCCGGAGTTTCCGGATGCTCACTAAATAATCGATTGGAATTAACTTTTCGGGTTGTTACAATGCACCGCTTGAAGAAATATCAAATTGTTGCGATCATGCGGCGATTATAGAGGAATCCGGTTTGGATTTGAACTTTTATTCCTGGGGGCTGGATTGGTGAAAAAAGTCTGGCGCTGCAAGGTCTGTGGCTACCTCCATGAGGGGGAGGCGCCACCTGAGTTTTGTCCGGTCTGTCATGCCGCTGCCAGCCAGTTCGAGCTGGTCGAGGAGGTAGCGTCGCAGCATCCGGCTGCAGCTGAAGCTGCAGAGCGAGGTTTGCTTCAGGAAATGCGGGAAACTTTTGTGCCGCATGCGGTTTTTGCGCACTTTCCCAATGCCCTGATTCCAACCGCGCTGTTGTTTCTGCTGCTGGCTTTGATTTTTTCCCTGGAGTCTTTTGAACAGTCGGCGTTTTATCTGCTGCTGGTCGGCTTGCTTGCCGTTCCGCCGACCTTTGTCAGCGGACTGTTTGATTGGCAGAAAAAGTTTGCCGGAGAGAAGGCGCCGATCTTTGTGAAAAAAATCCTGCTTGCCGCAGGGCTGCTGGTGCTCCTCAGTACCGCGATAATCTGGCGCTGGCTTGACCCGCAGGTGCTTGCCGATGGTGGCTGGCCGGCCGGACTCTACTTTATCTTGGTTGTCGCCATGCTCGCCTGCGTCACCTTGCTTGGGCATTATGGCGGGGTTCTGGTTTTTGGCCGTCTCCGCTCCAAAATTGCAGAAAAATGAAAAGGACAGAAGACCGATGCTGAAACAAGATATCAAGGAAAAGGGTGCCATCGTGCAGCGCGACCGGCAGACCTATGCGTTAACCCCCCACACTCCGGCCGGCCTGATCACTGCCGAGCAATTGCGCACCATCGCGGATGTCGCCGATCAGTATCAGGTTAAGCAGATCAAGTTGACCAGCGCTCAGCGGGTCACCCTGATCGGTTTCGCCGAGGAGCAGATCGACAGTGCCTGGCAGGATCTGGGGCAGCAGATCGGCCGGGCGACCGGGCTCTGTGTGCGCAGCGTCAAGATCTGCCCGGGCACCGATTTCTGTAAGCGTGGACTGCAGGATTCCGTCAAGCTGGGCCTGGTTCTCGACCAGCAGTTTCATGGCCGGGAGCTGCCCTGGAAAATGAAGCTCGGGGTCTCAGGCTGCCCCAATGACTGCGCCGAAACCTGCGTCAAGGACGTCGGCCTGATCGGCACCCCGCGCGGTTGGCACGTTCAGCTTGGGGGCAATGGCGGCAGCCAGCCAAAGCTCAGCAAACGGCTGCTGGAGCATGTCCCCGATCAAGAACAGGCGCTTGCCGCGGTTGAACGGCTGCTCGACTGGTTCGCGGCCCAGGGGCGTAAGTGCCGCTTTGGTCGACTGGTCGATGAGGTCGGTATGGAAACCATGCGCAAAGTTGCCCTGGGGGAAGAGAAGGAAGACAATTGAACCAAATCACCATGAAGAAGTTAAAAAAAAATTAAATTTCGGTATAATAACAGCGCCATGGATTGAGGCCCCCCGTCTCAACCGACTCTTCTATACAGGTTTGATTCTTGATTGCACATATTGATCTGCAAAAGCTGCTCAATATCTTACTGCTGATTCTCGCGGTTTGCGGCGGATTGGTGGCAGGGATGCTGACCGGCCGGATTATCGATCTGTCGCTGGGTGGCGACCTGGTCCTGGCGCCGGAGCTGCCCTCGCGGCAAGCTACTGTCCGGCAGCTGGATGAAGATGACTTTCAGGTCATTCTTGATCGCAACCTCTTTAATTCCCAAGCGGTTGGCCAGTCTGCCGAACGGGTTGACCTGACCACCGGCGCGGTCACCGGAGCTGACAAACCGGCACCTGGGGCGAGCGGTGAATTGCAATTGCTCGGCACAGTGGTTGCCGGTGAGGACTCTCTGGCCCTGATCCAGGTTGGTCGGGAGGCGGAGGTTTTTCGGCTTGGCAGCGAGATTGCTCCCGGCGTTGTGCTGACCGGGGTCGAGCGGCAAATGGTGGCCATTCAGGATCGCGGCGTGCGGCGCGAACTGACTCTGGACACAGGAAAAAGCAGCACACCGCGAAGCGTGCGGAAAACAACCAGGTCCAACGGTCGGGGCGTCAGCGTCGTCGGCGAGAACCGCTGGCAAATCTCCCGGTCCGCCGCCGATAATGCCCGGGCCAACCTGAACAGTCTGCTGCGCACCGCGCGGATGATTCCGCAGCTGGAAAACGGCAAGACCATCGGCTTCAAGCTGGTGGAGATGGAGCGTGGCTCGTTATTGGAGCAGGTCGGGTTAAAGGTCGGCGACCTGGTGGTCGAAATTAACCAAGTGGAGCTGAACAGTCCGGAAAAAGCCCTGCAGGTTTTCCAGCAAGTGCGGGAAGCCAGCAACATCAACCTTGGATTGATACGTAATGGCAAACGGGAAACCTTCGAATACTATTTCGAATAGGAGTGGATGGTGATAATTCGACGCAGCATACAAATTCTGCTGCTGGCCGGCTTGCTTCTGGTGCTGATCGGTGCAGGCGCTCTGGCGGCGGAAAAAGCCGACCAGCAGGATGCGCAGATCACGCTCGATTTTCAAAATGTCGAGCTGGTCGATATGATCAGCACCATGAGCGAACTGACCGGTAAAAACTTTGTCTTTGATGAGGCGGTGCGCGGAAAGGTGAGCATTATCTCACCCAAGCCGGTGAGTATCGATGAGGCCTATCGTTTGTTCACCACGGTGTTGAATGTCAAAGGCTTCACCATCATTCCCTCCGGGCAGTTGCACAAGATCGTGCCGGTGCGCAGCGCCAAAGAGGCGAACCTGCCGATCAGCAGCGGAAAAGGCCTTGGTGAGCAGTTCATTACCCGGATTCTCAAGCTGAAAACCCTGGATGCGACGCTGGTGGTTGACACCATTTTGCGCCCCCTGATGCCGAAAACCAGTCATGTGGTCGCCCACGCGCCATCCAATGCCGTGGTGATTACCGATAGCGCCGCCAATATCGCCCGGCTGAGCAAGATTCTCGCCGCCCTTGATCACTCCTGGGACGGTGAACGGATGGAAATTCTGCCGCTGCAATTTTCTGATGCGGAGGAAACCGCCGGGCTGGTGACGCAGATTCTCGAGGGGGGGGAGAGTGGTGGCCGCACGGCTCGGGGCGCGCAGGCGACCATGGTGCGGAAAAAATCGCTCGGCCAGGTGATCGCTTACGGTCGCACCAATAAACTGATGGTGCTGGGTAACGATGCATTTATCGACCAGGTGCGAAATATTGTCGCCCAGATCGATGAAAAGTCGGATCCGTTGCGTGCCGGAGTGCATGTTTATTACCTGGAAAATGCCGAAGCGGAAGGCTTGGCGGAAACCCTCAACCGGATCGTCTCCCGGGTGGCAAAAGTTCAGCCGGGAGCCAAGGCCAATCCCGATCAGGAGATCTTCGGCCAGGTTTCGATTACCGCCGACAAGCCGACCAATGCTTTGATCGTCAATGCCACCGCGGAAGATTACGCCGGCATTCGTGAGTTGATCGGCCAGCTCGATATCAAGCGCAAGCAGGTCTTCGTCGAGGCGCTGATCCTGGAGTTGACCATGGACGCCCTGCTGGAGCTGGGTGCTTCGTTGCAGGGCGCGGCGGGGATCGGTGATGACAGCCTGGTCTTCGGCAGCACCAATCAGCCGGATGGCGGCATCGGTCAATTTGTGCCGAATGATTCAGGAATCCCCAGCCTGCTCACCCAGGCAGTCAATGGCATCATGCTGGGTGGGCTCTTCAATCCAGTGAAAACCATGATCAATGGGGAAGAGGTGTTTGTCCCGGCGCTCTCGGCGCTCATCGACCTCTCCCAGAACGACAGCGATATCAACGTCCTCTCCGCGCCGCGTCTGCTGACCTCGGATAACGAAGAGGCGGAGATAATCGTCGGTGAAAACGTGCCGATCATCACCTCCAAAACCAAGGATAACGACGGCAACCAGATCAATTCCATCGAGCGCAAGGATGTCGCCCTGACCCTGCGCTTTAC
This sequence comes from uncultured Desulfuromonadales bacterium, assembly GCA_947259715.1. Lineage (GTDB taxonomy): Bacteria > Desulfobacterota > Desulfuromonadia > Desulfuromonadales > Geopsychrobacteraceae > Malonomonas. Next base: position 15,593 of record CAMYNR010000175.1, on the reverse strand, counting down.
CCCGCAGATCACCGAGGGGAATCTGGTCCGGCTCAAGGTCTATCAGGAAATCAGCGATGTGGTGCCGACCGATCAGTCGGTGGGTACGGTGGACGAGGTCGGCCCGACCTTCAACAAGCGCCTGCTGCGCAACTCGATCGTCGCCGAGGATGGCAAGACCGTGGTGCTGGGCGGATTGTTTCAGACCAACCGCCAGGAGATCCGCAGCAAGGTGCCGCTGCTTGGCGATATCCCGCTGCTCGGCGCGCTGTTTCGCAGCAAGTCCGAATCGGAGAAAAAAACCAGCCTGCTGATTTTCATCACCCCGCGGGTGATCCGTGACAGCACTGATCTGGAGCGGGTCACCTCGGAAAACCGGCAGCACATCAAAGAATTCAACGCCAAAAAAGAGAACAAGAACTTCTTTCGCTTGAACGAAGAAATGATCGAGCCGGATCAAGAACCAACCTTTCCGCCATTCAAGATGGGTGGAGACGAACGATGAAACCGATGAAGTGGCGCCAGCTTGGCGATATCCTGGTGCAGGACAAGGGGCTGCCAGAGGAGATCGTCCGCCAGGCGCTGCGCGAGCAGGAAGTCAGCCATCTCAAACTTGGCGAGATGCTCAGGGAAAGCGGCGCGGCCAGTAAGGAAGTCCTGGCCGAGGCGCTGGCGACCCAGAGCGGTATGGAGTACCTTTCCGAGCCGGTGGTGAAGGCCTCGGCCCTGCATCTGCTGACCACGGTACCGATCGGCTACGCCAAGGAAAACCTGGCAGTGCCGATCGAAATCGATGGCCAGACCATCCGGCTGGCGGTCGCTGATCCGAACAACAACCGGATTCTGAATGATCTTTCCGTTTTGACCGGTTGCCGGATTGTGCCCTGCATGGCCTCCCCCGATAAACTGTTGCAGGCGATCAATCAGGGCTATGAAGTGCTCTCGGGCGGCGGCGATAACAGCATGTCGGAGATCCAGCAGGACTCTGACGATATCGATGGTGAATTGCATGTCGAAGATTTGATCGATACCACCGATGAAGCGCCGGTCATCCGTTTTGTTAACGGCCTGCTGACTCAGGCCTATCGACAGCGGGCCAGTGATATCCACATCGAGCCGTTTGAGACCCAGCTGCTGGTCCGGTATCGGGTTGACGGTGTGCTTTACGAGGTCCAGCGGCCACCTTTTCGGGCTCTGTCGAATATCGTCTCCCGCTTAAAGATCATGGCCAATCTGGATATTGCCGAGAAGCGTCTGCCGCAGGATGGGCGCTTTAGCGTGCGGATTGCCGGCAAGGAAGCCGATGTCCGGGTCTCGACCCTGCCGACCGCTTTCGGCGAGCGGGTGGTGCTGCGATTGCTCGATAAGAGCGGTGGGGTCTTAACCCTGCAGGATATCGGCGTGGAGGCCGACCAATTGCCGCAGATCGAAAAAATGATCAAGAAAAATCATGGAATTTTTCTGGTCACCGGCCCGACCGGGGCGGGTAAAACCACAACCCTCTACTCGGCCCTTTCGGCGATCAATTCTCGCGAACAGAATATTATCACCGTAGAAGATCCGATCGAATACCAGCTTCCCGGGGTCGGCCAGATTCAGGTCAATCCCAAAATCGACCTGACCTTCGCCCAAGGATTGAGATCGATCCTGCGCCAGGACCCGGATGTCATCATGGTCGGCGAGATCCGCGACGGCGAAACCGCCAAGATCGCCGTTCAAGCGGCGCTGACCGGCCACCTGGTTTTTTCCACCCTGCACACCAACGATTCGGCTGGGGCTCTGGCCCGCCTGGTGGAGATGGGGGTGGAGCCGTTTCTGGCCGCTTCAGCTCTGGTCGGGGTGTTGGCGCAGCGACTGGTGCGAACCATCTGTCCCAACTGCAAGGTCAGCTATAAGCCGGAAGCCAAACACCTCACCGAGCTGGTTGAAGGTGTGGAACTGCCCAGCGATGCGGTCTTTTATCGCGGGCGCGGTTGCAGCAAATGTATGCAGGTCGGTTACCTGGGGCGGACCGGGCTTTATGAGTTGCTGGAAGTTAACGATCCGATCCGCCAGCTGGTCACCGCCAACGCAGATGCTTCGAGTCTGCGACAGCAGGCCTTGAAGCAGGGGATGCGCACCCTGCGCCAGGCCGGACTGGTCAAAGTCCTGGCAGGCCAGACCACGGTTGAAGAGGTACTGCGCGTCACCCAAGAGGAAATTTAGCCGTGGCGCTTTATGAATATACGGCTCTCGATGCCCAGGGGCGGCAGCAGCGCGGGGTCATTGAGGCCTCAGGGCAGAAAGTTGCCAGTCGCAAGCTGCGCGATCAGGGGCTCTTCCCGACCAAAATGGCCTCTGTTTCAGCGCGCGGTGCAAGCAAGAAGCCTGGCTTTGTCTTCCGCCGCGTCGACGCCACGGCCCTGGGCGTCGCCACCCGCCAGCTCTCCACCATGCTCTCTGCCGGTATGCCCCTCGATGAAGCTCTGGCGACGGTGGCCGAGCAACAGGAACAGCCGCTGCTGAAGACCGCTTTGAGCAGGATTCGTGAAGACATCCTGCAGGGCAGCGCCCTGCACATGGCTTTGCAGGCTCATCCGCGCATCTTTCCGCCGATTTACACCAATATGGTTCAGGTCGGCGAGGCCAGCGGAACTCTGGATAAAGTGCTCATGCAGCTGGCTGAATTCATGGAGGATCAAGCCCGCTTCAATGCTCAGCTCAAAGCGGCGCTCACCTATCCGCTGCTGATGTTTCTGGTCGGCAGCAGCGTGCTGATGTTTCTGATGACCTTCGTGGTGCCGAAGATTACCCGGATGCTCGAAGATCTCGACCAGGCATTACCCCTGCCGACCCTGTTGCTGATGGGGTTGAGCGGTTTTCTGGCCGACTACTGGTGGCTGCTGCTGCTGTTGTTGATCGGAGCTGTTTACCTCTTCCGGCGGGCTATCGCCAGCAGCCGGGGACGGCTCTGGTATGATCGACAAAAATTCCGCCTGCCGCTGTTTGGCCCCCTTGGCCTGCATAACGCCACCGCCCGCTTCGCCCGGACCATGGCGACCCTGCTGCGCAGCGGCGTACCGATGCTGACCGCATTAGAGATCGTCCAGGGGCTGCTCGGCAACCGCCACATGCAGCAGGCTCTGGAAACCGTCCGGGAAAAAGTCACCGAGGGTGCGGGCCTGGCTGAACCGTTGCGAAAAGCCGGGGTTTTCCCCCTGATGCTGCCGCAGATGGCAGCTGTCGGCGAGCGCAGCGGTGAGTTGGAGGGGATGCTGCAGAAAGTGGCGGAAATTTACGAACACCAGGTCCAGACCAAGTTAAGTGCTATGATGGCACTGTTGGAGCCCCTGATGATCCTGTTTATGGGCACCGTGGTCGGCTTCATTGTCCTGGCCATCCTGCTGCCGATTTTTCAGGCCAGTCAGGGGATGGGTTAACGAACAGCATGGAGAAGAAATGAAAAGTGGACGACTTTTAAATCAACGTGGCTTTACTCTGATTGAAATCATGGTTGTGGTGGTGATTCTGGGGATTCTTGCTGGCATCGTCGTGCCGCGCCTGCTCGACCGCCCCGAAGAAGCGCGCCGCACCAAAGCGGCGGTGCAGATCCGCAGCCTGGAAGAAGCCCTCGGCATGTTCAAGCTGGATAACGGTTTCTATCCCTCCACCGAGCAGGGTCTGAAAGCGCTGGTGGAAAAACCGAGCAGCGGGCGGGTACCAAGTCGTTTTAAAGAGGGTGGCTATATCAACAAGGTCCCGGTCGATCCCTGGGGCTCGCCTTACCTCTATCTTTCGCCCGGGGCGCGCGGCGATTTTGACCTGTTTTCTTACGGACCTGACGGCGAATCCGGGGGCGAAGGAGACAATGCCGATATTGGCAACTGGAACATCGACTGAGCAGGCCGGCTTCACCCTGATTGAGCTGGTGGTGGTGGTCAGTCTGCTGGCGCTGTTCAGTGTCATCAGCCTGCCGTTGCTGCTCGATCGGGGCGAGGGGGACAGCCGACGCGAACTGCGGCGCCTGGCCGGCACCGTCAAGCAGCTTTACAACGAGGCGACTTTGACGCGGGATGAGCATCTGCTGAGCTTCGATCTGGAACGCAACAGCATGGTCGCCTTTCGTCTGCAGCGCAATGATGGTCAGGTCGAGAAGCGGCCCTTCCGCAAAGAAATCAGCCTGCAGTCACTCGATTTAAAGCAGATCGATATCGCCGGCAAGGGCAGTTTTCGTACCGGCCAGGTTGAAGTGAAAATCTTCCCCCTGGGCTGGATGGAGCAGACCCGGATTTCTCTGGTTGATGGCACCGGGGTGGTGAAAGAGGTCGTCTTTTCCCCCTTGACCGGTTCGACGAAGATTGCCGATGAACGCAAAACTCTCCGCTAACCAGGGGTTTACCCTGCTCGAAGTGATGATCGCCCTGGCGATCGTGGCGATTGCACTGGTCACCCTGCTTGGCCTGTCGAACCGCTCGATTCTGGTTCAGGAGCGGATTCAGCGCCTGACCCGGGCGACTCTGTTGGCTCAGCAGATCATGAGTGAGGAAGAGGTCGGGCCGGTCAATGGCCAGCGCGACTGGAGCCCCAGAGAGGATGTCTTCGAAGAACCTTATAGCGATTTCAGCTACCAGGTAAGCTATCTTGATACCATGCTGACCCGGGTCAAGGAGGTGCGGGTGGTGGTCATCTGGGGAGATCCAAAGCAGAACGAACAGGTTCAGCTGGCCTCCCTTCTGGCCTTTTAGGGGAACAGATGGCGGGTAAGGAAAAGGGTTTTACCTTAATCGAAGTTCTGCTGGCGATATTGGTCGGCTCCCTGGTGCTGACCAGCGTCTACGGAATTTTTACCTCGGTCAGCAATGCCCGTAATCGGTTGGAAGTTGAAGGTGAGGTCTATCACCAGGTGCGGATCTTTTATGACCGGATCGGCGGCGAGCTGCGCAGCCTGCGCGCCTCCGCCGGCAGCAGCCTGTCGGTCCTTCAGGCCGGTAAGACCGCCGAGGGTGAACCCTACCTGGAATTTACCACCGAGCTGGTTTCCCCGCTGCTGAAGACCGGCGGTCTGTCACGGGTCCGCTACGAGCTGCGCCGGGATGAGGAGGAGTTAGCCACCCTGTTCCGCAGTGAGAGGTCGTTGCAGGCCGATGTCACCTCCGAGGCGCTGCCCTTTATCGCGGGGCTGAAAAGCTTTGAGGTGCGTTACCTGAATTCCGGCAACTGGCGCACCAGCTGGTCAAACAGGAGCCAGCCGCAGATGGTTGAAGTCTCTCTGGAGATCGAGGCGGGCGAGCAGGCCCTGCCGTTTCGCAGCAGCTTCGTGCTGCCGAGGTCCTGAAGATGAAGGCGCTGGCGAATCAGGATGGCATGGCGCTGCTTCTGGTGCTGGTGGTGGTGGCCTTGCTCAGCGCTTTGTTGACCGAGTTTTCCTTTTCCACCCTGGTCGACCTGCGCGCCACCGAGACCTTCCGCGACCGCACCAAGGCTTTTTATCTGGCCCGGGGCGGGGTCGACGCGGCACGAATGATTTTGCAGGAGGATGACAATGACTACGATCATCCCTCCGAGTTCTGGGCGGAGCTGCCCAGTATTCCGGTTGAGGATGGCGAGGTCAGTCTGCAGATTCGCGACCTCACGGGACGATTTAACCTGAACGAGATTGCCGATAACAATGGCAACCAGCTCGGGAGTTATCATGCCTTTGTTGCTCTGTGCCAAGAGGTTGGCATCGAGCAGGGGCTGGCGGAAGATCTGGGGATTTACATCCGAAACTGGTTGAACGGAACCCGCAATCAGCCAGCCACCTTGGATGATGATAACTATTACGCCCAACAGCAACCACCATACCTTCGTGGCGGTGCCGATTTGGAATCTCTGGCCGACCTTAAGCTGGTGCGTGGTTTCGACCGGGATGTTCGGGAAAAACTGCTGCCATATATACGGGTTGGGGAAAAATTCCCGATCAACCTGAATACCGCGTCTGCTGAAGTTCTCTACGCAAGTCAGCATGATGGCGCCAGGCAGATTCTTCTCGATTTAGCGGATACCGAGGAGATCGTCAGCTATAGGCAACAGACCCCATTTAGCGAGCTGAATGATTTGGATTCAGTTCCGGGTCTGGATAGGCAACGCTGGAGTGCTGCCTGGCCGGCGAACTCTGTCGGGGTGAAAGGCGAAATTTACCAGATTTCCAGCACCGGACGGATCAATCAGGGCACTCGCGAGGCGCAGGCCAGCTATCTAAAAAACGGCGATAAAATAGTCTCTCTTAAAGTGGAATAAGGCTTATGGCAAAGCGATATATCGGCATCGATCTGGAAGGCACCGACGTGCGGGTGGCGATTCTGACCGCCGTCAGCGGCGGCTCGGTCGACGTTGAACTGGACAAGCGGGAGTACGATTCGCCGGAAGAGGCGGTCGAGGCGATCGGTGAGTTGCTGGGCGGCGAACCGGCCCTCAATGACCGGATCGTCACCGCTCTGCCGGGACGGGTCGGCCTGTTTCGGCGTTTGCGCTTTCCCTTTCGGGAAAAAAACAAGATCGAAGCGGCCCTGCCGCTGGAGCTGACCTCCCAGCTGCCGGTCGAGCTGGAGGAGCACCTGATCAGCTTTCTGCCGCCGCGGGCGCGGGAGAATGACTATGAAGTCGATGCGGTGGTCATTCACCGTGGCGAAATTAAAGCGCTGGTCGAGCATTTTCCGGAGCCCGAGCATCATCCACGGCGGATCGATTTCTTTCCCTTTGCCCTGCTGCCGGTGCTGGCGGAGCACGAAGGGCTGCTGATCTACTGTCGGCGCCTCGAGGTGATCGTCGCCCTGGTTTATGATGGCATCATCTGGGATTACCGGCTTTTGCCGGGCACGGCGGAATCGTCCGAGGATGAAGTTCTTGATTTTATCGCCAACCAGGTCAGTCAGCTGGAGAACGCCATCAGCGCCGATAGCCTGCCGCTCTGGGTGATCGGTGCCGGGGTGACCGATAAGATTTATCAGTCGCTGCAGCAAAGCGGCCGCGAGATCCTACAGCCGGCGAAGCAGACCTTCGCCAGCGATATCTCCTGTGAGATGGCCCCGGCTGCCCTGTTGGCGCTGGTGGAGATGCAGCATGGCAAAACGGAACGGCTGAATTTCCGCAAAGGGGATTTCGCCGCTCGTGGGCAGCTGGAAATTTTCCGTTCCCGGGTAATCGTGGCGGCGATCATGCTGTTGATTGTCCTGGCCGGCGGGGCGGCCACCATGCATTTGGGCTATCTGCAGAAAACCCAGCAGGAAGCGGCGTTGAAAGAGCAACTGAAAACTGTTTTCCGGCAGACCATGCCGGCTGGCGCAGCGATTGTCGATGTGCCGCTGCAGTTGGAAAGTCAGCTGAAAGAGCTGCAAAAGCAGGTGCAGCTGTTCGGTCTTGGAGGGCAGGGCGCGGCAACGGTGCTGCAGAGTCTGTCGGAGCGTGTCTCAAGAGAGGTTCCCATCGATCTGCGGGAATTCAGCTACAGCAATGAAGAGGTGCGCCTGGACGGCTATACCAATTCCTTCGATTCGGTCAATAAGGTTGCTGAGGCGCTGCGCGACAGTCCCTTGTTCGCCACCGTTGAGATCAGCGATGCCAAGCTGGCCACGGAAGAGAATCAGGTCGACTTTGAATTGCGACTCCGGCTGGCCGGGGCGGGAGGCGGGCAATGATTAATCGCTTGAATCCCCGGGAGAAAGTTGTCGTGCTGGGCGGAGCGGCGGTCCTGCTGCTGATTCTGATCTGGTTTGCTCTGATCAATCCCTACCTCGAAACCATGACTGGCCTGGACCGGCGCATTGCCATCCAGCAACGGGGTCTGGCCAAAGCGCTGCAGATGAAGGAGCGGATCGGGGCTTTGCGCCAGCAGCTGGCGACGGTCGGGACCAAGCAGCGCGGCAGCCGGCCGCTGTTTTCACAGGTGGAAAGCCTGACCGAGCAGACCGGGGTGCGCGAGCAGCTGCTTTCGATGCGGCCGCAGCCGGCCACCACCCAGGGAGAATTCCGGCAGCAGCTGGTCGAGATCCGGCTGGAAAAAATGAGCCTCGGCCAGCTGGTCAAGCTGCTGCACGCGGTCGAGTATCGCAGCGGCGGTATTCAGGTCAAATCGTTGCGGGTCAAGCCGCGCTTTGAAGATCCATCCAGCCTGGATGTGAATATGATTCTTATGTCGCTGGAGAAGCCATGAACCTGGCCAGTCTGAATATTCTCAACCTTTCCGGACGTTTGGCCGGCAACCGGCGCTTGTTCCTGCTGAGCGTGGTGCTGTTCCTGTTGGGCTTCTGGATTGCCCTCTGGGCCAGCTTTCCCGCCGAGGTTCTGCAGCGCCGCCTGACCAGTGAGATCAGTCAGCAGACCGGGATACGGATGCAGGGCAGCAATGCCTCTTTGCGCTTCCCCCTTGGCCTGGAGTTCGACCTGCGGGTCTTCCCTGAGGTTCCCGGGCTGGCGGCCATCGATCTGCGTCAGTTGCAGCTGACCCCGGCCTGGAGTTCTCTACTTAAGGGGGAGCCGCAGGCCGATCTGCAGGGGCAGCTGGCCGGGGGAACGATTGAAGCCCAGGCCGGGCGCAATGGCGATCTGCAGCTGCAGCTCAGGCAGGTTGCGGTCGCACCGCTGCAGCAGGAAGACGCCCCTTACCGGGTTGCTGGAGAATTGAGTGGCGATTTGACCGGCGAACAGTTGTCGGCTGCCATGACCGGCAAGGGACAGTTTGTACTGGAGCTGGGCGACAGCCAGCTGCTCGGCCTGGAAAAGCTTGGCCTGCCCAGGGAGCTGACCCTCGGACTGTTGACCATTGAAGGGCAATTCAGCCAGCGCCGGGTCAGTATTGAAAAGGCCCTGTTGGGCGAAGGAGTGCTGGAAATGAGCGGCGGCGGCACCTTGCTGCTGGGGGAGACGGCGGAAAAAACCCGACTGAATCTCAATGTTCGGCTGCGGCCGACCCCATCAACCCCTGCCGGGCTGCGGGATCTGCTCAGCCTGACCGGCGTCAAGCCGACAGCCGATGGCAGCTATCTGCTGCGGCTTGGGGGAACCCTGGCCCAACCGGTAGTTCGTTGATCTGCCCGCAGCCGTGCTCTGGGGCGCCCAGGCCGAATCTTTAACCCCCAGTTTCTTTCGCCGTTTCCGGCTTGCTTTCTGATTGTGCTTTGGTGTCCTTTTTCGGGGTTGCCTTGGTCTCGGTCAGTTTGCTTCTGGTCAGGTCCTCCCCTTCGGGAGTCAGCAGTTCGCCGATAAACAGGCTGCCGTTGTGAATGAAGAAGCAGGATGGCAAGCCCTCAGCGAGCTGATAAAGCCGTTTCGCGTAATTCTCCTCTTCCCCCTCCTCGGGCATCGCCAGACCGAGCAGCACCAGGTCGGCATCAGCGCTTCGCTGCAGAATCATTTTCTTGACGCTGACCCCTTCAGGTTTAAGTGAGACATCAACTTGGGCGTCGATGCGGATTTCCGGAATCAGCTGTTGGAGAAAATCTTCCGTTTTCTGGCGCATCAGATCGCTTGAAGCCACGCTGAGAATGCGGATGGTGCTGTCGCGCCACTCGGGGTTGCAGCTGAGTAGATAGCTCAGGAGCAGCATCAGATCGCCATTATTTTGCAGACCGCCCCACCAGATATCAACCCTCCGCCGTGAGCCTTCGTTGAGGCGCGGCAGCGGCTCGACCCGTCCGATCAGCAGCGATTGGTTGAGGTGCTTAAGGCGCCGGATAATTTTTAGGAACGCGGTCATCCGCTGTGGGTCATCCGGCCAGCCGAGCATGACCGTATTGCTCTCAATTCCGGCGATGCCGTTCGCCTGAGCTACAGCGACGATTCCCCGCTCGATATCCTGCACCACGTTGACTTCGCCGAAGGCGAGCAGCCCTTCGCGGCGCAGAACCTGCTTAACCTGCTGTTGGCGTTGTGCCAGGTCGAAGTCGAGATTCAGCAGGTCCCCCTCGACCAGTTCACTGACCGTGACCACCCCCCGCTCTTCACTGAACCAGGCAGCGTAACGGATCAGGTCGAGGCGCCGTTCAATATTGCCGACAAAGACCAGAATATGGGGCCGCCAGTTGCGCGCGGTCATCGAATGATCGCTCAATTTCAGCAGCGACCAGCGGATCAGCGCTTCGTAGATGTCGCGCCGCACGTCGCCACCGCTTTTGCCATGGATCCGCCGCTTCAAGACGATCCAGATGGTCAGCTCGATGCCGATAGCGATGAGACTGGCGGGTAAATGAATCAACATCATCACCGCGAAACAGGCCAAAGCGCCAAGCAGGCTGAGCCACCAGGGGACCTCGACCCGCGGGCGCCAGGAGGGGTTGCCGGAAATTTTTTCCAGCGCTGCGACCAGGTTGATGGTGCCGTAAACGCTGAGAAAGAACATGGTGACCACCGTAGCCACAGTGTTCAGATCGCCGAGGAAAACCGCGCCGAAAGCGATCAGCAGGGTGGCCAGCAAGCCGAAAACCGGCTCGCTTTTGCCTTTGCTGCCGGCCAGTAGTTTGGGGGCCAGGTGGTCCATGGCCAGAGCCTGCAGCGTCCGTGGCGCGCCAAGCATCGAGCCGACGGCTGAGGAGAAGATCGCCCCCCAGAGACCGGGGATGATCAGCCAGGGGCCAAAGGCGGCGATTTTGGTCCAGATCAACGGCTCGGCGCGCAGGGCCGCCGGATCGCTGCCGATGCCAAGCAGAATCGGAACCAGCAGATAGACGAAAAAGCCGGTCAGCACAGCGTACAGCGTACCGCGGGGGATCGCCTGGCGTGGCTCTTCCAGGTCGCCAGAGAGGCTCAAGCCGGCCATAATTCCGGTGACCGCCGGGAAGAAGATGGCAAATACCGTCCAGAAGCCGACCGGTTCCAGCGGCAGAGCCTTTTCCGGGCTGGGGACGGTTTCACCGAACAGGGCACCAAAGGCCAGCGCCAGCAGAGAAAATGCGATCAACGCCATGACCGGAACCTGACAGCGCAGGGCCGCTCCGGCACCACGAAAAGCGATGGCAGCGACCAGCAGAATGATTAAAAAAGCGGCTGGCAGAATCGGGACACCCGGCCAGACCAGGCGTAAGGATTCGGCCAGGCCATAAGCGTAAAGGGTGACGGAGAGGGCTTGGGAGAGGAACAGCGGCAGTCCGATCGCCCCGCCGACCTCCAGGCCAAGGCTGCGGGAAATAATAAAATAAGCGCCGCCGACCCCGACCCGCGAATTGGTCGCAACCGCCGACAGACAAAGGGTGGTCACCAGGGTGATCAGGTTCGCCAGGACCACGATCAGCAGGGTTTTTGCGATCCCGACCTGACCGACCACCCAGCCGAAACGCAAGTACATGATGACGCCGAGGATGGTCAGGATGGTCGGCGTATAAACACCGATAAAGGTTCCGAGCTTGGTACGCGAACCGCTGACCGGTCGTTTCCGGCGCGGAAAAAAGATGGTTTGAAAGCGCTCTAGAAATGTACTGCTGCCGGTCTGAAAACTCATCTCCATCTCCGGATCGCGAAGCGATTGTTTATCAGGCGAGGGCGCCAGAGCTTGCCTCTGCCGGCAAGCAAAAAATTACTCCGGCTTGCTGACAAAGCGGTAGCCGCGGCCGCGGACGGTCAGAAAGTGTTTCGGCGTCGACGGGTCAACCTCGAAGTATTTGCGCAGCCGGACGATAAAGTTATCCAGGGTGCGGGTCTCGGTGTCGGGATCCATCCCCCAGACGGTTTGCAGCAGGGTGCCGCGCGAGAGGACCTTTCCCGGGTGGTCAAAAAACAGGCTCAGCATCTTCATCTCCAGTTCCGTCAGCTGCAGCTGCCCTTTGGGGGTTTGCGCCTGGTGGGTTTCCAGGTCGATGCGATTGGCGCCGAAACGAACCAGCTTCGGCTGATGCTCAGCGGTCGGCTGCCAGTTGGAACGGCGCAGCAGGGCCCCGACCCGCAGCAGAAACTCTTTGAGGTTGAACGGTTTGCTCAGATAATCATCGGCCCCCTCGCTTAATCCGGCGATCCGGTCTTCCTCGTCCCCCCGGGCCGTGAGCATCAGGATCGGTAACTGCTTATCCTGCTGACGGATTTGGCGGCAGACCTCGAGGCCGTCGATGCCAGGCAGCATCCGATCGAGAATGACCAGAGCGCAGTTGCTCTCCTGCAGGTGGTTGAGCGCCTTTTCGCCGCTTTCCACATGGGTCACCAGATAGCCTTCCTCCTGAAGATTGTAGATAAGCCCCTGGGCGATATGCGGCTCATCCTCAACCAGCAGGATCGGCTTCTTTTCAGTCATTGGTCTCTCCTTGGCCGGTCAGCGGCAGCAGCAGGTGAAAGGTCGTGCCCTGCCCGCTGCCGGGGCTGTCCAACCAGACCTTGCCGCCATGCAGGCGAACAACGTTGCGGACAATATACAGCCCCAGTCCGCTGCCACGGATGGTCCGGTCGCTGCGGCGGATACGGTAAAACATTTTGAAAACTTTTTTTCGATATTTCGGATCAATCCCGCGACCCTGGTCGGCAAAACGCAGGTGCGCCATCCCCTGACTGGCACGCAGGCTGATATCGACCTGTGGCGGTCCATCGGCATAAAGAATAGCGTTTTCCAGGAGATTCCGCAGGGCAGTCTGCAGCGCTTCGGCATCGAACTCGGCGATCAGATCCGGTTGGCACTGCCAGTTCAGGCGCCCCTCGGGCGGAAAACGGGCGCTTTCCTGCTGCAGGTAGCTTTCAACCAGTTTCGAGAGGTTGCCAGGCTGCCGGTTCAGGCTGGCGTCTTTATGTTCGAGGCGGCTGGCGGTGAGCAGATTATTGATCAGGCCGTGGAGCCGTTCGGTATCCCCTTTCATCAAGGTGACGAAGTGGTCAAGTTGGGGTGGGCTGGGCTTGCGCATTTCGATTGTTTCAAGGTGTAATTGAAGAGAGGCGAGTGGGGATTTGAGTTCATGGGTGACCTGGGCGATGAAATTACGTTGCGCCCGGTAAAGGGAAGCCTGCCGACGCCAGTAGATAAAGATGACGTAGACCCCGATCAGGATCGCCACCAGCAAGATAATCCCCTCGGTGAGGATCAGCCAGTCGCTGCGGTCCGGCAGCCATTCGGTCTGGTAGCGGGCGGCCAGCTCCTTGAGCTGCTGGTGACGGCCGAGAAACCAGTAGATCCAGGAAACCAGCAGGAGGATCCAGACCAGCTGGATGCCGATAAAGGTAATAAGAGGATGGAAGAGTCGCCGGAAGAGTTTCATGCCCCTCTATTACCATCGCCAAGGGTGCGGAACAAGAGAGTTTTTACACAAGTATTACATTCAGCTTAAACCCGAACTGTTATCCTTGCCAGCTAGAAACTCGACAGGAGAAGTTATGATTAACGGATTAACCATCGGCCGGCACAGCGTTCCCTTCCCAGTGATTCAGGGTGGCATGGGGGTGCGGGTTTCCGGAGCCAGGCTGGCCGGGCACGTTGCCCTGAACGGTGGCATCGGGATTATCGCGGCGGCCGGGTTGGCTTTGAACAGTGAAAACTACACTGGCGATAACTATTTTACCGCTGATCGGCAGGCCCTGATCGATGAACTCCGCCGGGCTTACGAAATTGCTCCGGACGGGGTGGTCGGCGTTAACTGCATGGTCGCTGTCACCAATTATGACGATGTCGTGCGTGCCTCCTGCGAGGGCGGCGCTAAATTGATCATCAGCGGCGCAGGTCTGCCGCTCAATCTCCCCGGTCTCACCGAGGATTATCCTGAGGTCGCGCTGGTGCCGATCGTTTCTTCGGTAAAAGCAGCGGAACTGATTGCTCGTAAATGGCATAAGGCCTATGGCCGGCTGCCGGATGCGGTGGTCGTTGAAGACCCCGATACCGCCGGTGGTCACCTGGGTGAGAAGCCTGAAAAAATCGGCACCGGTGACTATGATCAATATGGCACCGTTCGCGGCGTGAAGACTTATTTCAAAGAAAAGTGGAATCTGGACATTCCGGTTATCGCCGCCGGGGGCATCTGGGACCGCCAGGACCTGCAGTATGCCCTCGCCCAGGGGGCCGATGGCGTGCAGATGGGCAGCCGCTTTGTGCCGACTGAAGAGTGCGACGCCGCTGATTCCTTCAAGCAGGCCTACCTGGATTGCAGCAAAGAGGATATCGGCCTGATCATGAGCCCTGCCGGCCTTCCCGGCCGGGCGATCAAAAAGAATATGGAACAGGTTCGCCAGCGCGACCTGGACCTGGACATCTACTGCCCCTCCAACTGCCTGAAAAAGTGCGCCTATAAAGCTGGCCGCGAGCGCTTCTGTATTGTCCATGCCCTCGATCGGGCACAGAAGGGGGATATGGAGACCGGGCTGATTTTCTGCGGCAGCAATGCCTGGAAGGCTGACCGGATCAGTACGGTGCAAGAGGTTTTTGAAGAACTCTTTCCCCTGGCGGAGCGGGATGCGGTCTGAAACCTCTGTGGTAAATGTAAAACAAAACACCGGGACGCTGTTGAACAGTTGCCCGGTGTTTTTCTTTATGCCCCCGGTTCTGCAATGGCCGGATAGCATTTCTTGAGTTCCGCCAATCATTTGTAGTATCTTATAACGATTACCAAAGTCTGTTGTGCGCTTAGCGGCTGCGTGACAGACTTTTCTTGCGGAAACCGGGATCCAAGGAGTCAACATGAGTTCCAAGCAGGACGAATATATTCCCAAATGGCTGGCCTGGGAGAGCACCCAGCGCTGTAACCTGAATTGTGTCCACTGTCGCTGCTCTTCCGACATGCAGGCTGCCGAGGGGGATTTCAGCACCGAAGAAGCCTTCCAGCTGATCGACGATATCTGCGAAGTCAGCCAGCCGGTCATGGTCCTTTCCGGCGGCGAGCCGCTGATGCGCCCCGATATCTTCGAGATTGCCCAGTATGGCACCGACAAGGGGCTGCGCATGTGCATGGCGACCAACGGCACCCTAATCACCGATGAGATCTGCGCGAAGATGAAGCAGGCCGATATCAAGATGGTTTCCTTGTCGCTGGATGGTTCCACGGCAGAGATTCATGACGACTTCCGCTCCTCTCCAGGCGCCTTCGAAGGGACTATTCGCGGCGCCGAAACCCTCAAGCGCAATGGTATCAAGTTTCTCGTCAATTCCTCATTTACCAAGCGTAATCAGCATGATATCGGCGCCTGTTTCAAGCTGGCCAAGAGTATCGGCGCGACCGCCTGGTACATGTTCATGATTGTTCCGACCGGCCGGGGGGAAGAGATCATGAATGAGCTGGTCAGCAAGGAGGACTACGAAGAGATCCTCTCCTGGCACTATCAGCAGGAGAAGAGCGAGGATGACATCCTCATGCGCCCGACCTGCGCGCCGCACTATTACCGCATCGTGCCGCAGATGGCCAAGGCGGAAGGGGCCGATTTCAAGCGCCGCAGTCTGACCTTCTCGACCGGCGGCGGCAAGGGCTGCATCGCCGCCCAGACCATCTGTCTGATCGATTGCTTCGGCAACCTCAAGCCCTGCTCCTATTTCCACTCTTCGGTCGGCAATGTTAAACAGGTCAAGTTCAAGGATCTCTGGTACAACTCCAAGGTTTTCAATGACCTGCGCGATTTTAAAAAATATGGTGGCAAGTGTGGCGAGTGCGAATTTAATAATGTCTGCGGCGGCTGCCGGGCCCGGGCCGATGCGGTTTATGGCGATTACA
>CAMYNR010000174.1 GCA_947259715.1 uncultured Desulfuromonadales bacterium | reverse complement strand
TGCTGGTCTTCAGCCGGATGCGCTTTAAGCCACTGCTGGATGGGCTGGTCAATCTGCCCTTGGTGCTGCCGCCGGTGGTGGTCGGCTATCTGCTGCTGCTGCTGTTTGGCAGGCAGGGCCCGGTGGGGAAAATTTTGTCCTCCCTCGGTATCCAGTTGATTTTTAACTGGAAGGGAGCGGTGATCGCCTGTTCGGTCATCGGCCTGCCGCTGATGGTGCGTTCGGTCCGGCTGGGAATGGAGCAGATCGATCCGCAGCTGCTGAATGCATCACGGACCCTGGGCGCTGACCGATTTGATACACTGCGTTCCGTGGTGTTGCCCCTCTCCGTGCCTGCCCTGATCACCGGCAGCACCCTCTGTTTTGCCCGCAGCCTCGGTGAATTCGGAGCAACGATCATCCTGGCCGGAAATATTCCCGGGATGACGCAGACGATTCCACTGGCGATTTACGATTACACCAATACCCCGGGGGGAGAAGCGGGCGCTCTCTCGCTCTGTCTGGTTTCGATCGGCCTTTCCTACCTGGTGCTGATGCTCAATGAACTGTTACTGCGCCATTTTCGCTCTTCTTCAGGCTGAACCTCCTCAGCTAATCTGACCAACTAAAACTGCCGGCAGGGTCACTTTCTGGCCATAGAAGGACAGAATTCTATTGTTTCAGCACGCTAGTTCAGAACTATGGACTTTCAGTGTATAGTGATTCAGTCCTGGCCGCCTCCATGATGGCGCATGTAGGTCCCTTCTGTATCGCCAACATAATTCATTTTCCTTTTAAATTCCTACTTTCAGTGTATAGTGATTCAGTCCTGGCCGCCTCCATGATGGCGCATGTAGGTCCCTTCTGTATCGCCAACATAATTCATTTTCCTTTTAAATTCCTCTGCAATCATTAGCGCATTATCGGGCCGGGATTAAAATGATTGATATGGAGAATTAGGTCGCTATAATGGTGTTTGTGTATTGGATAATATTTATTTTTAACCGCTCACTCATTGTCGCTTGATCGGTTTTCTTCGAACAGTCGGGAGGCCAGAGAACTGCAAACAGAAGCATTCAACAAGGGGTAGAGCTATGAAGTATCCGTTCCTGCAGTGGGCATGTCAAAGTGTTTCGATTGTTGTTTTTCTCTCGGTGTTTATCTCCGGAGCGGCGGCAAGTTCCTTAACTGAAGCCTCCAGGGCCTATGCTGATGGAGACTTTAAAACTGCTGTCGAAATCTTTTCTCCTCTGGCCAAACAGGGGGATGCTTCCGCCCAGTTCTACCTCGCTGAAATGCATCTTCAGGGTACGGGGGTGCCCCAGGATTATCACCAGGCGGTCAAATTTTATCGCCTGGCCGCCGAGCAGGGCCTGGCCAGAGCGCAGTACTGCCTTGGGGAGATGTATGCCAAAGGTCAAGGTGTTGCAAAGAGCTTTGAGGAGGCCTATGCCTGGTGGATTGTGGCGGCGATGAATGGCGTGGAAGGGGGCCTGGAAACGCTTGCCTCCGGACCCAAGCAGTTCAGCAAAAAAGAGGTCAAAAAGATTCGCCAAAATGCACAGCTGATCTGGGAACGAACCACCCTGATTGCACAACGCTGAGATTCAGAGAGATGAGTGCCCAGCTGCGGGCGGTAAAGAAGAACCATGTTGATTAAGTAAAAATCCTCGACTGCCGGTCGGGGATTTTTTTGTCTACGCCAGGAAAAAATCTGACCTTCCAGGCTATCCTTGATTCCCCCTCAGCAATTAAATTCTCCCACCGGTCACAGTTTACCCTGCTCTGATATATTTGATCGAGAGTATTGGCTTCATTGCCCGGGACTGTGCCAATGGATAAATTCCCCAAACCTGATCTTATGCAATTCCGTGTCTGGCTGATGCGCCAGGTTAAGGTCGAAGCTGAGGAGATTCCGGCGCTTTTCTGGGCGTTCAATTATTTTTTCGCCCTGCTCTGTTCCTATTATATTTTGCGCCCGATGCGCGATGAGATGGGCATCGCCGGCGGCGTCGAGCACCTTCAGTGGTTGTTTACCGGCACCTTTCTGGCCATGCTGGCGGCCGTTCCACTGTTTGGCTGGGTCACCTCGCGCTACCCCCGCAAACAGTTTCTGCCGCTGGTTTATCTTTTCTTTATCGGCAACCTGCTGCTGTTTTATCTGTTGTTCCGCTCCGGAATGACCCATGCCTGGGTGGCGCGGGCTTTTTTTATCTGGACCAGTGTTTTCAACCTGTTCATCGTCTCGGTCTTCTGGAGTTTCATGGCCGACCTTTTCAGTGATGCGCAGGCGAAACGTCTCTTCGGTGTTATTGCTGCTGGCGGCACCGCTGGAGCTCTGGTCGGCCCAGCGCTCACCGCCAGCCTGGCTCAGCCCCTGGGAACGGTTAACCTGCTGCTGATCTCTGCGGCCGGATTGGGCTGGGCGGTGCTCTGTATTCAGCGCCTGATCGCCTGGCGTGACCGTCTGGAACCGCCGCCCGAATCTGGCCAAGCGGAGATTGCCGAGGGGGCTTCCAGCCGTAACGAGATGGGCCTGGGAGGCGGGGTTTGGCGAGGTCTTCGGCTGATCCTCGGCTCACCCTACCTGCTGGGAATCTGCCTGTTGATTCTGCTTTACACGACCCTCTCGACATTTCTGTACTTTCAACAGGCGCAGATCATCCGCGACAGTTTTGCCGACCCTGCAGAGCGGACCACCATTTTTGCGCTCATCGACTTTGCCACCAATGCGCTGACCATCATTTGCCAGTTGTTCTTCACCGGTCGGATTGTCAAGGCTTTGGGGCTGGGCTGGACTCTCGCCCTGGTGCCCCTCATGCTTAGCGTTGGTTTTTTGCTGCTCAGTCTGCTCCCTCTTTTGAGTGTGCTGATCATTGTGCAGGTGGTGCGCAGAGCCGGCAACTACGCAATTATGAAACCAGCGCGGGAGATGTTGTTTGTCGTTCTGAGCGAGGAGGAAAAATACAAAGCGAAGAATGTTATCGATACAGTCATTTACCGCAGCGGTGATCTTGTCAGCGCCTGGGCCTATACCGGTCTGCAGGCCCTTGGCTTGAATCTGGCCGCCATCGCGCTGGTTGCTGCTCCGCTCTCGGCGGCCTGGGCTGTAATCGGCCGACAACTTGGTAAAATGCAGGAACAGAGGGCAACAGTTAAGGAGGTGAAGCGATGAAACTTATCACTCAGCCGATGTCACGGAGAGGCTTTATCAGCTCACTGGCAACACTCATGGCGGCGGCCTGGCTGGCCCCTGTCAGGCTGAACGCCGCCGACATGGAAGCCATCCGCAAGCCGATTCCGGGGACCACAGAAAGTCTGCCGGTGATCGGCCTGGGCAGTTCGCGCACCTTCGATGTGCCCAGCAACGAGAAGGGGCTGGCCCACCTTGCCGAGGTTCTGCAGCTTTTCTTCGCCAACGGCGGTGAACTGATCGACTCCTCGCCGATGTACGGTGCCGCTGAAGAGGTGATCGGTCGCTTGCTGCAGCGCGTCGACAGGGATGGGCCTCTGTTTGCCGCGACCAAGGTCTGGACTGACGGTGAGCGGGCCGGCGTGCGGCAGATGAACAATTCTTTGCAGAAGTGGGGGCTGCAGCGCTTTGATTTAATGCAGATCCATAACCTGCGGGACTGGAAGGCTCACTTGAAAACCTTGAGAGCCTGGCAGGCCGAAGGAAAAATCCGCTATGTCGGCATCACCACCTCGCACGGTCGTTATCATCGGGAATTGGAGGAGATTCTGCGCCGCGAACCGTTTGATTTTGTTCAGCTCAGCTATAACATCGACAATCACACCGTCGAGGAGCGCCTGCTGCCCCTCGCTGCTGACCGCGGTGTGGCGGTTTTGATCAATCGGCCTTATCAGCGGGGCGCGCTCTTCCGTAAGGTCAAAGGAAAAGAGCTTCCGGACTGGGCGGCTGAATTTGATTGCACCAGTTGGGGACAGTTTTTTTTGAAGTACATTGTCTCCCATCCAGCGGTGACCTGCGTGATTCCGGCAACCTCGAAGGCTCATCATATGCAGGACAATATGGGCGCAGGGTTCGGTCGTCTGCCCGATCCTGGCCTGCGCCAGGAAATGGCCAGCTATTTCGCTTCGTTGTAGTTTGATCGGCGGGAGACTGAAGGGGGCAGGGACCGCTTTCTGTCGATGCTTTTGGATGTGACAGATTGTTCTTTGTTCAGTAGACCTGAATGATCTCGTATTCTTTGCTATGCGCTGCGCTCACCAGTTCGAACGCATCATCCGCCTTCAGGCCGATCAATTGTTCGCCAAGCGGCGAATCGGGGGTGATGACCATCACCTCGGTCTCCTCGAACATCAGTTTCATGCCACCGGCCGAGGGGCCAAGGAAAACCCAGCGTTGTTTGCCTGCCTCATCTTCCAGCAGGACCAAAGCTGTCAGTCGGATCGGCGTTTCCGGATTGAATGCTTGCAGGCTCAGGGTCCGATATGCCTGCCGGGCCATTTTGATTTCCTGGGCGCGATTCGCCTGCCCCTGGGCGATATAGGATGCTTCCAGGGCGAGGGTTTCATATTTGCTGTCGGGGATATTATCTTCATGGGTGGCCGCAGCGTGTGAGCTCTTTGCTGCCATAAGCAGCATCTTATAGTCGTTTTCCAGCCGCCCCACGATTTGCTTGAGAAGTTCAGTTTTGTTCATGCTATGAGATCTGAGTGACTTATCCTGGAGAGTGATTTTCTGTGAGAAATTTCTCCAGGTAAAAATAGCAAAGCGTCAGGGTTAGGCAAAGCGGAATTTCGATGTTAGGATAAGCGATCTGATTATTTTTGGGAGAACTGCATGACAGCTCAATTGTTTCTGGTCGCTTTGTTATGGGGAGGCCTGGGCGGCTTTCTGGTCTTAAACGCTTTCATCAATCTGTTGGCGGTCGGTTTTTGTCTTCACGGATTATTGATGACCCGCTGGCAACGCCTGGCAAAGAAAGTGTCTATCGGCGCCGTGAAATATTCAGTGAACCTGAAGTTGTTGCTGCAGGTTGGGGTTTTTGCCTTGCTGTGTGTCGTATTCCTGCAGATGGGAGATGAATTTGTGCGCCGCAAATTCCACTATACTTATCTTGGTTCTCAGGCTGCAGTCACCGGCATTACTGCTCTTTTGGTTGTCGCTGCGGGCTTCAAATCGCTACGCCGCAGGCTCAAAGACCTGTGGAAAATCAGTCACAAATTTGATTTTGCCGAACGGCGGCAACGCACGCGCATGCTGAAAGGATAGCCCGAAAGCCAATTTTGGGGGTCAGGTTGATCGCCTTGAGAAGCCCCGGCAAAGAGCTATGCTTATAATATAACCTGCCTGAAAAGCACCGGCCGACCAGCGGCAAGGGAGGGGAGCATGAACAGATTACCCTTGGTCCTGTTCCTGCTGAGTCTTTGCCTCGGGATCTTATGCCCAGAGCCCAGCAGCGCCAGCGAAGTCACGCTTCACTTTTTTTATGCCGAAAATTGCCCCGGCTGCCGCTCGGAAAAGCCTTTTATCGCCGAACTGCAAGAGCTGTTTCCGCAGCTGCAGGTAAAGATTTATGATGTTTGGCAGCAGCGTGACAGTTATGAGTTAATGCAGACTTTGGCCGAAGCAGCCGGCGCGGAGATCGCCACCACGCCGACTACGGCGGTCGGTCCTCATATCTGGTTCGGGTTCAGCGATGAGATCGCGGCGGAGATCAAAACCGCTGTTAAGCAGTGCCTGACTTACGGCTGCGCCGATCTGGTTGGTGGGCTGGCTGCCGGGCGGTCGCCGGAACTGGCGGATGGTGCAAAGAAAGATCTGGAGTTGGGAAATCTTCCCCTTGACCCGGATGAATTTTCCCTGCCGGCATTCACCATAATTCTCGGTCTGCTCGACAGCTTCAATCCCTGCGCCTTTTTTGTCCTGCTGTTTCTGCTCAGCCTGATGGTCCATACCCATTCCCGGAAACGGATGTTTCTCGTGGGCGGGGTCTTTATCTTCTTTTCCGGTTTGGTTTATTTCACCTTTATGGCCGCCTGGCTGAACCTGTTTCTGGTCGCCGGCCAGTTGCCATTGCTGACCAGCATCGCCGGGCTGGTGGCACTGGTCATCGCCGGCCTGAACATCAAAGATCATTTCTTCCTGCATCAAGGACCCTCACTGTCGCTTTCGGAATCGGCCAAGCCGAAGCTGTTTACCCGGATGCGCAATTTGCTTAAAGGTGAGCGGTTGTTGCCAACCCTGGCCGGGACCACCGTCCTGGCGCTGGTCGCCAATAGCTACGAGCTGCTTTGCACCGCTGGCTTTCCGATGGTCTATACCCGGGTATTGACCCTGCGGGAGCTGCCGACCTGGCTCTACTATCTCTATCTGGGGCTCTACAATCTGGCCTATATTGTTCCGCTGTTGGTCATCGTCATACTTTTTTCAATGACTCTGGGCAGTCACAAGCTGAGCGAGTTCGAAGGTCGTTTATTGAAACTTATCTCGGGCATGATGATGCTGATGCTTGGCCTGGTTCTGTTGCTGCGTCCGGTGCTGCTGCAAAGCCTGCCGGTGGTGGTTGGTCTGATGTTGGCGGCATTGCTTGGCAGCGGAATTATCCTGTTGCTGGAAAAATGGCGTGGTTCGGGTGAAATCGGTTTCAGGGGGAAGTCTGGAGAAGGCTGATTTTTTCAGCGGTCGTTTAAAGAGTGCTGCAGAGCGAGTATAATGAGCACTGATGATGTTAATGGCTATGGCATTGGTCGGTCTGTCCGGTGCCAAGTTACTTTGTGAGAGGTGCTATGGCTGATGTCACAAATAAAGCTGCCGAACAACGCCAGAAGCTGGTTGCGGAAATGCGCCAGGCGGAGCAGCAAAGGCAATCTGGCTACCGCGAACGGGCCCTGAAGCTGTTCCCCCATGTCTGCGCACGCTGCGGGCGCGAATTTGAAGGGAAAAATCTGCGCGAGCTGACTGTTCATCATCGCGATCACGATCATGACAATAACCCGCCTGATGGACGCAACTGGGAGCTGCTCTGCCTCTACTGTCATGACCATGAACATACCCGAGGGATTCAAAGTGCCCGCGAAGATGCCCAAGGCTCGGTGCCAACCGGGCCCAGTCTGGAACATTCACCCTTCGCCGGGCTGGCGAAGTTACTCAAGGAACCCGAAGAGTAAGTTTTCTATCTTGAGGCGTTATGGATGAAAACCCGACAGTGCTCGTGACTGGGGCCACCGGTTTCATCGGTCGCCGTCTGGTCAATCGATTGGCGCAGCAGGGTGTCTCGCTTCGTTGTCTGTCCAGGCAGCACCGGCCCGATACACCAGGGCGGCAATACTGCCAGGCTGATCTGTTTGATCGAGCCTCTCTGGCCGTAGCCATGTCCGGGATCAAGGCCGCTTATTATCTGGTCCATTCCCTCGATTCTGGTCAGGCCAGTTTTGCCGAAAAAGACCGTCTCGCGGCGGAAAATTTTGTAGCTGCGGCTGAAGCGGCGGGAGTGCGGCAGGTTATTTACCTGTCCGGCTTAGGGCAGGGGGAAGGGGAGCTGTCGGACCATCTGAAAAGTCGTCAGGAAGTGGCGGAGATTCTTGCCGCAGGAAAGTACCAGGCGACGGTCCTGCGGGCGGCCATCATTATCGGGGCCGGAGGAAGTTCTTTCGAAATGCTGCGCTTTCTGGTCAAAACCCAGCCAGTGATTCCTGACCCCCCGCAATTGGATACACTCTGCCAGCCGATCGCAGTCGATAATGTTATTTATTATCTGGCCGGTTGCCTGCAACAGCCAAAGACGCAAGGCAGGGGTTTCGATATCGGCGGCCCTGATGTCCTGAGTTATCGCGACATGCTCAAAGTGATGGCAGAAGTCAGTAAGACTTTTAATCTTTATCTGCCGGTTCCCAAGCTTTCCGCCTGGCTGGCCGGCCGCTTTATCGGATTGCTCTCCGGGGTCGATGGCAACGTTGCCCAGGCCCTTCTGCACAGCTTGCCCCACCAGGTTCTCTGTCGGGAAGATGATCTTAAGGAATTGCTCCCCCAGCGGCTGCACCCCTACCGGGAGTCTGTGGAGATTGCTTTTGCCGAGAAAGCCGCGGCAGGAGGAAATAAGTCATGTTGAAACTGCTTAGAAAATATCCTCAGAGGACAATTTTGGCGATCATGCTGGTCCTTTGCGCAGCATTTTTCGTCGGCGCCATGGGCACAAAGCAGGAACCAGAAGAAAAGCTCTGCGCACCGACTCCTCCCGATGAGATGGGACCATTCTACCGTCCGGGTTCGCCGGTGCGCTCCACGATCGGCACAGGTTATTTTTTACGCGGCCAGGTGCTGTCCAGTCAGAATTGCCAGCCGGTTCCGGCGGCCTTGATCGAATTCTGGCAGGCCGGCCCGAACGGTCGCTATGCGGATAAATATCGGGCGACGATCATTGCTGACCAGCAGGGGCGCTACCAGCTGGAAACCGATGCCCCGCCCCCCTATATCAACCGGCCAGCGCATATTCACATCCGCATCTCTGCCGATGGCTTCAAAACCCTGGTCACCCAGCACTATTTACAGCAAGGGCAGAAAGAAGCAGATTTTGACCTGGTTTTGCTGCCGGGTCAGTAGGTCTCCGTGGGTTTTTTCGGCCGCCGGATGTGAAGTGCCAAAAGAAAAATGAAGCCTGCCAATGCTGCCAGCAGATGTTTCAGACTGTGGCCGCTGATAAACTCGAGCCATTGAAAGATCTCCCGGTCGGCAAGCTCAGTCAGTTTAGCGGCAAGGTAAGCTGCCAGGATCAGCCAAATCCATTGGTGTCCGGAAAAGGGGGAGTGGAACAGCAGCAACATAGCTGTGATCAGCAGCAGCGGTAGAAACTGCACAAGCGCATACCATCGCAGATCGCCTGCCTCCTGAAGTTCACTCCAATACCAATAGCCGACTGAAAAGAGGCCTGCCAAGATCAACGGCCAGAGCAGGCGTTGTCCAATGCTGACATCAACCTGTTCACCGATAACGCAACTCAAAAAGGCCATAAAGGCAATCACCATGGCGAGTCGATCACAAGCCAGCGATGCATTGTCGGGCTGCAGATGATAGTAACTGGAACCGAGACTGGTGAGAATCAGGCCGACGAAAAAAAACAGATAATTGGAGCGCAATTCAGGCAGACCACCGGCCGGGAATTTTTTCAGGAGCAGGCAGACTCCCGAGAAACCGGTCAGCAATAACGGCAGGTTACTGAGCACATTAGCGAAATTCGGGAAGCCAAGGATGGTTCGTTGATCGGCAAATTGATGGTAGGCAGGGTCTTG
Source organism: uncultured Desulfuromonadales bacterium (assembly GCA_947259715.1). Classification (GTDB taxonomy): domain Bacteria; phylum Desulfobacterota; class Desulfuromonadia; order Desulfuromonadales; family Geopsychrobacteraceae; genus Malonomonas. The sequence goes on along the minus strand of CAMYNR010000174.1, from coordinate 440 downwards.
CTGTATTGCTGGAACAAGCAGGCTGAGAAGGCCGCCTCCCGCGACCGTACCAATCAGCAGCCAAAATTTGCAGTTGGTGGTTGCCAAGGTTTCGAAGCTCAATTTAGGCGGTTCTGTCAGTGAAGCCTGCTGGCTTTTTCGGCAGAAAAGATTTTGCGTTCAAAAAGTTCAACCTGCATTTCCGCTTCGCTCCGACTTAACTGGTATTTTGCTTCCAAGCGTCCTATCAGGCGATCCCGCTGGCCGGCTATAAAGTTTAAATCATCGCCGGTCAATTCGCCCCAGAACTCTCTGGCCAGTCCTTTGGTCTGATCCCATTTGCCTCTTAGTTTTTGTCTGTTCATATAGCACCTCCTCACCAGGAGTTGGGTAAATAATAACACAAATTTGGTCATATATGAGTTGTCGCGAAAGATTGAAGCTTGGGGAAGCTTTTAATG
>CAMYNR010000173.1 GCA_947259715.1 uncultured Desulfuromonadales bacterium | reverse complement strand
ATGCGTGGGATCCTTCGCTCTTTGTCCCGTTTGCAGGCCGGAACTGAAAACATTGGTGCGGGCCGCTTTGGCCATCGGATCAATTTGCAAACCAGGGATGAGCTTGGGGAGTTGGCGGCTTCCTTCGATATGATGGGTGAAAGACTGGAAAGAATGCGCAATGAAATAATTGTCGCCAAGCAATATACCGAGAACATTCTCCGCTCGATGAAGGATACCCTGCTGGTTGTGTCCACCGATGGTGTTATCCAGACGGTGAATGAGGCTGCCTGCAGATTGCTCCACTATCAGGAAAGTGAGCTGGTCGGACAGCCGGTTGAGAGAATCCTGGTGGATGGGTTGGACCTTCCCCAAGACCTTCCAGACAGTGGAAATTCCCTGCTTGTAGAAAAAAATTACCGCCTGCAGAGCGGTCAGCTGATTCCCGTGTCGTACTCCAGTTCGATTCTCAGGGACCAGCAAGGTCAGCCTCAAGGCGTCGTCTGTGTGGCCCAGGACATTACCGACCGCAAACAGGCAGAGGAAGAACTGCGCACCAGTGAACGGAAATATCGCCAACTTTTCAAAGAATTTCATGCCTTACTGGACGCAATCCCCGACAGTCTTACCCTGTTGGACTCTGAGCTCAAGATCCTTTGGGCAAATAAGGGGGCGGAGCGATATCTGGGTTTGCCGGCTGAGGCTTTGGCGGGAAAGTTCTGTTACCAAGTCAGGTTTGGCTATCCTACCTCTTGCGACCATTGTCCCGTCCGGAACAGTTTTTCTACCGGTTTAGAAGAGCAGAGCCAGCATGTTGCTGAGGATGGAAAATACTATGACATCAGAGCTTTTCCGATCAAGGATGACAGGGGGAAGGTGACCAGTGTCATCGAGGTGATTTCCGATATCAGCGAAAAAATGAAGCTGCAGGCCGATGCTGCCCAGGCCGCGCACCTTGCCTCGGTCGGTGAATTGGCCGCTGGGGTCGCGCACGAGATCAATAATCCGATCAACAGCATTATCAATTATGCCCAGATCCTGCATGATGAAGCTGAAGTTGACGCTTCTCGGGATATCCTCAATCGAATTCTTGCTGACGGCGAGCGCATCGCAACCATCGTTCGCAGCCTGTTATCCTTTGCCCGGGTTGGCAATGAAGAAAAACACCCGGCGGCGATGAGCGATATTCTGGAAAATACCTTGGCATTAACACGAACCCAGTTGCGCAAAGAAGGCATCATTCTGCAAATCGATTGTCCTGAACAGCTTCCGCTGGTCCGAGCCAATCCTCAGCAGATCGAGCAGGTTTTTCTGAATGTCATCAACAACGCCCGCTACGCTTTAAACCAGAAATATGCCGCAGCCGATGAGGGCAAAGTTCTGAAAATAGCACTAGAGAAAATCAGTGCAACTGGCTCGCCCAGGGTCAGGGTTGTTTTCACCGATAAGGGCACAGGGATAGCCGCAGCTTCTCTGAACCAGGTTTTGCACCCTTTCTTTTCCACCAAACCGATGGGGGTTGGAACCGGCCTGGGCCTGAGTATCAGCCACGGAATTGTCAGCGATCATGGCGGGACAATCCAAATAGCCAGCAAAGAGGGCGAGTTCACCCGGGTTGCTATCGAACTGCCGATCGATTTGGGGACGAGTCAACTGGAAAGCGAGGTTGTCTGATGGGGCGAGTTCTGATCATAGATGATGAAGAAGGGATCCGTTTTACCTTTCACAGATTTCTGACTGCCGAAGGGTATTCCGTTGAGACCGCAGAAGATTTTAACTCGGGGCTGAGTAAGATTTCCGCCGATTGGGATTTGATATTTCTCGATCTGGTCCTGAAGGACCGACAAGGGCTGGAGCTGCTGACGAAGATCAAAGAAAGCGGCCGCTCCTGTCCGGTGGTTGTAATCACCGGCTATCCGGAACTGGAAACGGCAACCGAGGCACTGCGGCTGGGGGCTTTCGATTATATTGTTAAGCCGGTCCGCAAGCATACCCTGTTGCGGATTGCTGAAATGGCCCTGCAGCACCAACAACTGGTTCAGGAAAAAGAAGGTTATCGGACCAACCTTGAGGCGATCTTTCGCAGTGTCAAGGATGGCATAATTGCTGTGGATGAAAGCCTGGTCGTCGCGGAAATCAACGCTGCCGCGGAGAAGATCTGTGGCATTGACCAGACCAGTATCGGCAGGAAGTTCGATAGTTTGAACCTGCCCTGGCAGGCAAGCTGCCTTAAGGCGCTGGCAGAGGCTATCGATAAAAAACAGGCGGTGGAGTTTTCGCGTATTGAATCCAGCGGCGAGGACCATCCGGGGCAGGTCGTATCGCTGACCGCAGCTCCTCTGCTCGGAGCCAAGGGAGCCTTTTCCGGGGCCGTGCTGGTGGTGCGCGACGAAACCCGTTTGGCCTCTCTCGAGCGTGACCTCAAGGTCCGTCGCCAGTTTCAGCAGATGGTCGGTAAAAGCGAAGGGATGCAAAAAATCTACGCTCTGATCGAAGATCTGCGTGATGTTCAAACCACCGTGCTGATCAGCGGTGAAAGCGGAACCGGGAAAGAGCTGGTGGCCGAGGCACTGCATTTTTCCGGGGAGCGTTGCAACCAGCCACTGGTCAAGGTGAATTGCTCAGCTTTGCCGGAAAATCTTCTTGAATCGGAACTGTTCGGGCATGTCAAGGGCGCCTTTACCGGCGCGATTCACAATAAGGTTGGCCGTTTTCAACGGGCTGCCGGGGGAACCATTTTTCTCGATGAAATCGGTGACATTTCCCAGAGCATCCAGCTGCGCTTGTTAAGGGTTCTGCAGGAAAAAGAGTTTGAACGCGTTGGTGATTCAAGCCCGATTCAGGTCGATGTTCGTATTGTCACAGCAACCAATCAGGACCTTAAGGAAAAGGTTGCGCGTGGAGAATTCAGGGAAGACCTCTACTATCGCCTGCGGGTTGTGGAAATCATCATGCCCCCGCTCAGGGTGAGGCGGAAAGACATCCCGCTGCTGGTTGAGCATTTCATTCAGAAGTTCAAGCCACAATTCAACAAAGACATTCTCACCGTCTCGGCAGATGCCTTGAAACTGTTCATGGATTACCCCTGGCCGGGGAATATCCGGGAACTGGAGCACGCCCTGGAGCATGCCTTTGTGCTCTGTAAGCAGAATATTATCTCGATCGGTGATTTGCCACCTGAATTCAGGGAGCTTGCGGGCCCAGGATCCTCATTGGTGACGACTGAGGAGGAAGAGTCTCAGGCGATCCGCCGCGCCCTGGAAACCTGTTATTGGAATAAGGCCGAAGCGGCCCGATTGTTAGGGGTGAGTCGGCAGACCATCTATCGAAAAATCACTGCCTACAATATTGCCCGCGAGGATGCCCCCGGATCTTCCCAGCCCTGACCCTGCAACAAAGTTATGAGTTCGGTGGCTGGTTTGAGAACCATTAAAATTGAAGCAGGGGAGGCAGCCGCCTGTCCCTGCTTCAATGGACCAATATCAGTTTGCTTCAGCGTTTAGTCATCATGGTGGCGATAGTTGCGCTTTTTTCGTTCCCACCGTTCATATTCGTCATCCTAGTCGCTGTCATGCCTGTCGCTGTCATACCCGTCGCTGTCATACCCGTCGCTGTCATACCCGTCGCTGTCATGCCTGTCGCTGTCATGCCTGTCGCTGTCATACCTGTCGCTGTCATACCCGTCGCTGTCATACTCGTCGCTGTCATACTCGTCAGTACGGTGCTGGCAATTTTTCAGGGCATCGGCGATCGACTTGATCTGGGCATCGGACAGGGAACTCAAGAAGGCCATGCCGCCCTCGTTTTCAGCAATCGCTTCGAGAATATCCTCTGCGGATTCGCCACAGACATCGGAATCCGGTAGCTCTCTATGGCAGCTGGCGCAGTTGTCCCGATAAAGAGATTGGCCGTCATCTACACTTGTATTGCAGCCCTCATCGATCATGCCGTCGCAGTCATTGTCCACCCCATCGACACAGATCTCAGTGGCACCAGGGAAAACCAGGTTGTCGAAATCATCGCAGTCTTGCATGGTATTACACCCGGCTTGGGCGAAGAAGCCATCCTGGTCGGCGTCAGTGCAGGCCGGACTTGGCGCCGGGCAGGCGAGGCTATCCTGGCCATCGGTCAGGCCGTCGCAGTTGTTGTCGATATTATCGCTGCAGTGCTCAGCCGCGCCAGGGTTGATTGCCGGGTTGTTGTCGTTGCAATCCTGTGGGCCGCAACTCCCCCCTTCAGCAAAATACATATCACCATCGGCGTCGGTGCAGGTTGGTCCCGATAGGCAGCTGGGATCGTTCGGGCAGAAGAAGCACAAATCGTTGTTCTGTATCGCGGATTTGGCAGGGGTGGGGTTACTGAATCCTCCCGAGTGGCAGAGTGCGCAGTCGCCGGTATACGGCTGTGACTGGCAAAAGTTATTGACATCTGTGCCTAGGTTTCCGAAGCCGAGAGCGATCGATGCCGAGAGAAGCAGGCCGGTGATGGCAACGAACAAAATAGAGATTTTCATTTTTTTTCCTCCTGTTTATTTGATGTTTCCGGGTTGGCAGTGAGTTGAGGGCAAAAGTAAATACGGTCTTCACCTCCTTCCAGGGGATAGCTTTCTTGCTGCCCTTAGCCCCGTCTGGGCACCAGCAAAGTTTTTCGCTTTAGCTATCAGTCACCGCTTAAATATCAAAGAGCATGCCACAATAAAACCAGCATAAAGACAGCTACTTAACAGTATTGAAAAACGATTTCAGGTGTCATTTGTTACAGATGGGGATTGTTACAAGATGTTCCAAAACGGTCAGCAAGGTCGGGTGTCTGCAGGTTCTCGGAAGCTCGCTTGCAGTGAGCGTGCAAAGAAAAACTGTAAGTTTCACTGCAGAAATCGACACATCCCCAGCAATTATTGTCTGTTTGTCTGGCAACGGGATGAAGCTGCCCTGCTAATTTTTTGAGAATTGACCCAAGGCCTGAATGGGTGGGAGGGAAATATTGGGGACGCAGATCGGCAGTTACATTCTGTACATTGAATAGAATAAAAGGCAGGTAGATGACCTTGAAGAAACAGGCCGGGGGGTATTCTGGCAAGTTTTTCAGGGTTCACTGTCCAGGAGGTAAGAAATTGCTAAGTTATTGAAAATAAATCGGAAGGCCTTGTGTTTGTTGAGCTTCGATCAGAGGTTTATTAGCGAAAAGAGGGTTGGCATTTTTGTTGCTTTTAAAATGGACAGAAACAGAAAAAACGCCAAGAAAGGCGGGAGCAAAAATGAAAACCATGACAACTTTCAAAATAGAATATCAGCTGCCCTGGAATTGGCATACGGTGAACGCCCCTCTCCTGAAACGCTGCCTGCAAGTTTTCTTCAGGGACATCATTCCGACCCTTGTCATCCTTGCCTTAGTCGGCTGGGGAGCGCAGGTCATGGCAGAAAAAATTCACCAAGCCAAATTGTCTGGTTCTACCGTCATCGCTGATGTTGTTGCCGAGCAGTTGAATGGTGCGGGGCTCAGCCTGCCTGGGCAAGAGAGCAGGGGGCAGGCTGAGGCAGATTAGGCAACAGATGATTTTCAATCAGTCTGAAAATCCCTAAAGGATTCCATCCAGATAAGCCGCAATGTCGGTCCGGATCGGCATGAAGTAAAGATTGCCCCCATTGTCACGGGCAAACTGCAACGCCTTGCGGGCAAACTCGCGGTTCCATTCCAGAGTCGGTTCAAAGTCAGGCGGGAAAATGGCATTGTTCTTGTTTTCCCAGTAGTTTTGACTGTTCGCCGTGAGAACGGGGGAAACCCCCCAGTAAACATTGCAATCCTTCATAAACCCCTGATAGATCTCCATTAGACGCAGGTCGAAAAATGGCTGGGTGAAAAACGCTTCAGCACCGGCGTCCAGTTTGGCGCGGACATAATCGATCTCTTCTTTGATGCCATTCCGGTACGGATCCATCCCGGCATATATTTTCACCTGTGGCAGCTCGCGCTTGAGCCGGCGAATCATCTCCAGGCAATTGGTGCGAAAGCAGCGGTGCGACATGTCCTGGGGCAAATCCCCGGTAATCACCAGAACTGCTTCGATCTCATCGCGGCAGAGATCCGCTTCAATCGGCAAAGGCTGGTTGGGGTCGAAATCAATCGCCCGCAGGTGCGGGATCGTTTTGGGAAAGGCCTCGCTGGCAATCTGGCAGCCTGTCCAACTGCGCATTTCAAAGCGGAGAATATCCGGGATGTTGATCCGCTTGACAGCTGGGAAGTGGCTTCGCACCAATTCCAGTTCCTGACGCAAGGATGACTCACTGCGAGGAACAAGCTCTATCGATATTTCAGTCATTTAACTTCCTTGGTTTGTAATTGGCTTTAACTGTTTTCAGTGATGATCTGAGCGCTGAAAATATAAATTTCGGCATCGGGATCCTGCCAGGCATCGGCGGGCAGGCCGGCTTTCAGGCAGGTCTGTTGCAGAAAGGTTTCCCGATTCCAGCTGTATTCGGTTGCCACCTGTGGCAGCAGGACCCCACGGCTGAAATTCTTTTCCAGGTATATCCCATGTTTACCGACTTTAATCAGGTCCGGCTCGTCTATTTTTTCCAGAGGGGACAAAACCGAAATTTCCAGGGAAAAATCATTCAGGTCATTCTCTTCCATCGGATGAAAACGAGGATCCTTTGCGCAGGAAGCGGCTGCCATTTCGGCAACTTCCTGATAAAGCGGCCGGTGACTTTTAAAGTTGCCAATGCAGCCCCGCAATTGGCCATCCTGCTTGATGGTGACAAAGCATCCCGAACGCTGAGTCAGCGATTTTTCCTCTCGTGGATCTGGAGAATAGGCTTTCCGGTGCACACAATGGCAGATTGCTTCACGCGCGATCTGCAATAGCGCAGCAGACTCTTTTTTGTTCAACATGGCTTAACTCCAGAGGAAAACCGGACAATTCTTGTCAGTCGATCTAATGTTCCTTTATAGTGTTTGCACGGGTCCTGTGCAACTTAATTTCGCCGAAAAATGCGTTATGCTTTAATCTCAAATTGACCACCTCACCCCATTTTTCCTCTACGAGGAGGGCTGTCATGATAAAAAACTGGCAAAGTTGGTTTATTCTTTTTCTGCTGACATTTCTGACAGGTTGCGCGGTCAATCCAGTGACCGGACGCAGCGAACTCGCCCTGATGGATATCCCTGTCGAACAGGAAGTGGCCTTGGGGCAACAGGCCTACGGCCAGGCTGTGCAGACGATGGGCAATGTCTATCCTGATCAGGCCCTCAACGGCTATGTCAATAAGGTCGGCCAACGAGTGGCGCAGCAGAGTCATCGACCGGAGCTGAAATATACCTTCACGGTGGTCAACGACTCTTCCCCAAATGCTTTCGCCCTGCCGGGCGGGTATATCGCCATTTCGCGTGGTCTTTTAATCAACCTGGAGAATGAAGCGCAACTGGCTGCCGTCCTCGGCCACGAAGTTGGTCACGTCACCGCTCGGCATAGCGTGCAGGGGATGCAGCGCGGCACCCTGCTCAATGCCACCGTCGGGGCTTTAGGCAGCCTGGCCGGAGAGGGCTATGGCCAGCTGGTTTCCCAGGTCGGTGGGGTGACGGCCAGCCTGATTGATAAACGTTACAGCCGCGAACAGGAACGAGAATCGGATTGGCTGGGGATCGACTACATGGTCCAGGCGGGCTATGCCCCGCAGGGAGCGGTCGAGCTGCAGGAAATTTTTTATCGTAAGATTGAGGGTGGCAAAAACCCTGATTGGCTGAGTGGTCTGTTCCGCAGTCATCCTTTTTCCAAAGAGCGTATGGAAACGAACCAGGCCTATGTCCAGCAGAAATACAGCAGCCGATCCGGCTTTGGCCTGGATAAGCGCAGTTACCAGCAGGCGATTGCGCCCCTGCTGGAAACCGAGGACGCTTACGCCCTTTACGATCAGGCCCGTGAACTTGAAGCCAAAGGGCAACTCAACGAGGCCATTGCGACTTATCATAAGGCGATGCAGGAAGCCCCCGAGCAGGGTTTGCTGCTCAGCGCGCTGGGAATGGCCTATCTGCGCAATGAAGATCTGGTTCCGGCTCGGCGCTATCTGCTGAAGGCTGTGGCAGCTGATGACAGCTATTATCAATCGCGCATGGGGCTTGGCTATATCTATCTGCAGAATAAAGATCCGCGCAAGGCCGCTGAGCATCTTGAGGCCTCTTTAAAGCTGGCTCCAACCATCCAGGCCGCCTATCTGCTCGGTGAGGCGGAAGAAGCAAGTGGTGATGTTGCCAAGGCGCGCCAGCTTTATCAGGCCGTTGCAGAGGCCGACCGGCAGGGCAAACTCGGGCAGGCGGCAGCGGCCAAGCTGCAAAGGCTGGAACAATGAGCGAAGGGGGAATTGACTGGCCGCTTGAACCGGGCGAGACGATTCTCTGGCAGGGACGTCCTGCACCACGCTGTTACACCTTTCGTAACTGGAAGCTGGTGCTGGCTGGAACCGCCCTGTTTCTCGCCTGCAGCTTCTGGCTGATGCTGGGGGCTCAGCTGGTCGAAGCTGAGGGCTACTCATCCGTATTGATACTAATGACCCTTCCCCTGGTCCTGGCAACCTTCTTTCTTGGCCCCGGGCAGCTGCTTCTGGCGCGCTGGCGCTGGGAAAAATTATTTTACGCCCTCACTGAGGAACGGCTACTGGTGCGGACCGGCTTGATCTCCGCCCAGATTTTCAGCTACGCGCGAAGCGAAATTACCGGTTGGCAGCAGCTGTTGCGCTACCTGCCGCCAAGGACGCCGCCCGGCCATAGCCAGGGGGAATCTGTTTGACTTGGCTGGAACCCTGCCGCTAAAATGCGCCGACTTCGCATTGCGCCCATTCAGAGCCCTGGATGGGCGCAAATTCGGTTTTTTGGATATGCATTTCATTCCACTGCCAGCCGACGGGCTCAGATGTCCCATTGCAAGGGTGTCTGTCGCCTGGATGGCGGCAGTCAAGCCCCAGGGATGGGTTCATGCGGCCCTGAAAATGGGACATCTGAGCCCGGTTCGGCAAATGGTTGAGCGAAGGGCATATCCAGATTCCGTTTTTAGTGGCTCCCTGTAGCAGTAAAGATTATGGATAAGAAAAGAATGAACAAAGCGTTTTACCTGGAAACCTTCGGTTGTCAGATGAATGTTGTCGATTCAGAGCGGATCGTCGATCTGCTTGAAGGGATCGGCTATGCCCAGGTCGATGCGGCTGAAAAGGCCGATCTGGTGTTGCTGAACACCTGTTCGGTACGGGATAAAGCCGAACGTAAGGTTTATGGCCACCTCGGTCGTTTCAAGCCGATCAAGGATCAGCGCCCCGAACTGATTATCGGCGTCGGCGGCTGTGTTGCTCAGCAGGAAGGGGAGAAGATGCTGGAAAAGATCTCTTACCTCGACCTGGTCTTCGGTACCCACAATGTCCATCGTTTGCCTGAGCTGGTGCTGCAGGTGGAAGAAAAACGGCAGCGGGGCAGCGCGACCGAGTTCCTCGACCGCGAAACCCGGCTTAACCTGTTTCCGCAGCGGAGCGTACGTGACAATGTGACCCGCTTCGTGACCATCATGCAGGGCTGCGATAATTTCTGCTCCTATTGTATCGTGCCGCATGTCCGCGGCCGCGAGGTCAGTCGACCGAGCGCGGAAATTATTTCTGAGATCGAATCCCTGGTTCAGCAGGGGGTACGTGAAGTCACTCTGCTCGGGCAGAATGTCAATTCCTACGGCATAAAGGATGAAAACGAGCTTTCCTTTGCCGAACTCCTGCGCCAGGTCGATGCTATCCAGGGATTGCACCGGCTGCGTTTTGCCACCTCGCATCCGAAGGATATGACCGATGAACTGATCGACTGCTTCGGCGAGCTCGATAAACTCTGCGCCCACATTCACCTGCCAGTGCAGAGCGGCTCAGACCGGATTCTGGAGATCATGAACCGCGGCTACAGCTCAGCAGATTACCTGCGGAAAGTGGCTCGTTTGAAAGCAGGCGACCCTCGACCTGGTCGAGCAGGTCGGCTATGCTGATGCTTTCACCTTTCTGTATTCGCCGAGAACCGGTACCGCAGCAGCAGAGATGGCCGACGATCAATCGGAGCTGCAGAAACAGAATCGTTTCGAGCGCTTGCTGGAGCTACAGAATCGAATCAGCGAGCAAACTTGGCGGAGCGATCTGGGAGAGGTTCTCCCGGTGCTGGTTGAAGGCGAAAGCAAGCAGGGGGATGGTCAGCTGTTCGGGCGCAGTGTCTGGAATCGGATTGTCAATTTTCATGGTCCGAAATCTTTGCTTGGACAGATCGTGCCGGTCAAAATCACGAAAGTATTTCGCAATTCCAACCTGGGTGAATTAACCATCGATGCCAAACAGGCAGGATAGGAGCGCAAATGATCGACCTGCATACACATACCTTTTTCAGTGATGGGGTGCTGGTTCCGGCGGAACTTGTCAGACGAGCGGCGGTGGCTGGTTATCGCGCCCTGGCGATTACTGACCATGCTGATCAGAGCAATATCGAATGGCTGCTTTCCAAGCTGGTCGGCGTGGTCGATACCCTTGGCGCCGATAACAACATGCAGGTCCTGGCCGGCGTCGAGTTGACCCATGTCAGCCCGGCTAAGATTGGCGATGCGACGAAAATGGCTCGGGACAATGGTGCCGAACTGGTCGTCGTCCATGGCGAGACGATTGTCGAGCCGGTCGCGCCGGGGACCAATCGTGCCGCCATCGAGGCTGGGGTCGATATTCTCTCTCACCCCGGTTTGATTACCGCTGAGGACGTTCAGCTGGCCGCAGAAAAAGGGGTCTGCCTGGAAATCACCACCCGTAAAGGTCATTCATTGACCAATGGCCATGTGGCGCGTCTGGCCACAGAGTATGGCGCCAAGCTGGTAATTGATAATGATGCCCATGAGCCTGGTGATCTGGTCTCTCTGGAGATGGCAAGGAAGATCGCCTTTGGCGCGGGAATGACCGCTGAACAGTTTGAACAGGCGCGGGGGAATTCACAGGCTCTGGTCGACAGAGCCAAGGGCTGAGGTTTAAGAGCGACTATGAATAAACAGGATTTTGCCTTTTTAAAAGAACTGGTTGAAACTCCCAGCCCTTCAGGGTTCGAGCAGCCCGCACAGCGAGTGATCCGGCAGCAACTTGAGCCTGTCGCGGATGAGCTAGACACTGATGTCATGGGCAACCAGATTGCGCTGCTGCGTGGTCAAGGTGGCCCGAAGGTGATGCTGGCGGGGCATTGCGACGAGATCGGTTTCATGGTGCAGTATGTTGATGATCAGGGCTTTATCTACTTTGGCGCTATTGGCGGGGTTGATCCGCATCTGTCACCGGGGCAGAGGATTCTGATCCATACCGCCCAGGGTGAGGTGAAAGGGGTCATCGGCAAAAAAGCGATCCACCTGATTGAACCGAAAGATCGGGATACGGTGATCAAGCTGAAGGATCAATTCATCGATATCGGCTGCAGCAGCCGTGACCAGGCGGAAAAACTGGTTCGGATCGGCGATCCGGTGACCTTTGCCGTTGGAGTCGAACGACTGCAGGGCGATCGCGTCACTTCCCGTGCTTTTGACGATAAAATGGGCGCGTTCATCGTTGCTGAAGTCTTGAAAATGGTTGCCCAACAGGGAGGGGCGGTTGCCGATCTGTACGCGGTTTCGACGGTTCAGGAAGAGGTCGGCCTGCGCGGCGGCACGACCAGCACCTACGGGGTGCAACCGGATGTCGGGATCGTTGTCGAGGTCACTCATGCGACCGATTATCCCGAAGTTGAGCAAAAAGGGATCGGCCGGGTCGAGGTCGGCAAGGGGCCGGTGATCGCCCGTGGGGCGAATATCAATCCGCCGCTTTTCGACCTGATCATACGGACTGCCAAAGAAGAGAATATACCGGTGCAGGTGATTGGTGTGCCGCGCGCCACCGGCACCGATGCCAATGTCATGCAGCTTTCGCGGGGCGGCGTCGCCACGGCGCTGCTGGGTATTCCACTGCGCTACATGCATACGCCGGTCGAGGTTCTGTCGCTGACTGATCTGGAAAATGCGATCGCGTTGCTGACCGCTGTGGTCAGGAATGTCGAGAAAAATCAATCTTTTATTCCTCAATAATTTTCTTTCCGGTTCAACTTCATGCCCCTGAGGTTTTCTCAGGGGCTTTTTCGCATTGCCTGCTGAATTTCCTATGTTCTGCTTGACAAATCGATTTTAAAAGAGCAAATTTACTCAGTTAGTTTTATTTAATATTGATTGTTGGGTGGGGGAAAACCTGATTCCTTTGTTTTTCTCGAGGTGCCGGCAGCATGCATGATCATCAGAAATCCGCGAAGAAAGTCAGCCTGAAAAAATTCATCTTTACCGCCATTCTGTCCGTCTCCCTGGTGACCTTTGTCCTGATCTTTCTGGTCACCGCCGGTGTTTACCAGCAGGCCTTCAGCCGCCAGGCCAGCAGCGCTACACAGGCGATCTCGAGTCAGGTCAGCAACTCCCTATTGCAGCTGATGGAGAAGGGCTGGTCAAGAAAAGATCTCTTCACCTTTCTCGAGCCGGTGGTTCATGCCAATCCGGAGATCCCCGTGGGAGTGGGTATCCATCGTGCAGAGTCGGTGAGTGAGCAGTATGGCGCCATCGACGCAGTCATGCGTGATGACATTGTGCGAACCGTCCTGGCCTCGGGTGAATCGATCCAGATTAAAGAAGACCAGATCGTCCGTCAGGTCTTTGCCGTCAAGGCCAACGAAAACTGTTTGAGCTGTCACGCCAATACCCAGACCGGCAGCGTACTCGGGGTCCTCGATATCAGCCAGGACCTTTCCCAAATCAACAGGACAATCAATCAACGCTTCTTTTTGGCTTTTCTGGGACTCTCACCCCTACCGCTCCTGATGGCTTTCTTTATCTCCCGCTGGGTCAGCAACCGGGTGGAGAGGGCCACAAATCTACTGCACCGCGAAATCAAGAAGGTCAGCAGTGTTGACGACCTGACCTCCCTTGCGCTGGCCTCCAGCCGGACCGATTTTTCCGAAATTAACGCTATTCTTGGTGAGTTTACCTCCTTTGCCGACAAGATGCGCAATCTCGCCATCGACAAGGATCTGTTGGCCTTTGAAGTGAATCTGCTGGAAACCTTTATTATTACCTCCGAAGTCGTTAAAGACTGGCGCGACCATGTCTGTAAACTGTTGAATCAGGTCAACGAGATCATGGATGCCTATGTACTTTTTTCGATCTTCGATACCGGCAATGAGAATTACGACCTGGAGGTCTTCTGGCGCAGCCGCCCCAGTCCGCAGACCAAGCATACCTTTGACCGGTTGGTCAAACAGCGGATCATCGAGCAGCGCAGATTGAAGCCCCTCTCGGATATCAAGACCCGGCATCATATTGTCAATTTCGAGGCGCCGGAGATGGCCATCGATGAGCAGATTCTCGATCTGCAGACAAAATCGATTTTTCTGGAAAATCCACAGATCGGCGGGGTGGTTGGCCTGGGCGTGCACTCGGAAATCAGTGCCAATGAAGGCAAGGCTCTGGTGATCGAGAGTATCTTAACCACCCTGATCAATGTCATCGGTTCGGTCAAGGCGATCTATAACTACACCAAGGATTTGGAGTATTACGCCACCCGCGATCCCCTTACCAATCTCTACAATCAGCGGGTTTTCTGGGACTTGGCCGAAAATGAACTGACCCGGGCCGCAAGTCAGAATTATTCCGTCGGCATTCTCGTCGTTGACCTGGATAATTTCAAATTGATCAATGACCGCTACAGCCATGCCTTTGGCGACACATTGCTTAAGGAATTGGCCGAAAATATCAAGGAGGCGCTTGGCCCTGGGGATATTCTCACCCGCTACGGCGGCGATGAATTTGCCTTGATCCTGCCGGAAGCCGATCAGGAAAAATCCTACGAAACAGCTTTGAGAGTTGTCGATGCGGTCAAAGCCGTCAGCACCAAGGCGCCGGATGGTGAATCGATTAAAGTCACCGCTTCCATTGGCCTGAGTTGTTATCCAGAGCATTCCAGTGAGTTGAGCACGATTTTTGTCATCGCCAACAACATGATGTATCAGGCAAAAACCGAGGGGAAAAATCGGATCGGCGTGCCGACCCGGGAAGATATTTATCAGGTTCTGCAGGCCACCGAAGAAAAGACCATGTTTCTGCTGAACGTGCTGGAAAATACCGACAAGGTGATTCCGTTCTTCCAGCCGATCATGGATGTTCGCGATAATTCGGTGCAGAAATATGAATTGTTGATGGGGATCGAACATCAGGGTGAGATCCTCCCTGCCAGTCAGTTTATCGATATGGCTGAAGGGATGGGGATCATCAGCCAGCTCGACTACATCAATATGGAAAAAGCCTTTCAGGAGATCAAGCGGGCCGGCTATCAGGGCCAGCTGTTTATTAACTTATCGCCCAAGTCATTGATTCTCAATGAATTTATCCAGAAGGTTCGGAAGTTCGCTGCCGATTACCAGGTTGCGCCGGAGCGGATCGTTTTTGAAATCACCGAGCGGGAGACGGTCAAGAACACCAGCCTGCTCGATAAGTTTGTCAAGGAACTGAAGTTTGAAGGCTTCAAGTTTGCCATCGACGATTTCGGCGCTGGCTTCTCAACCTTTCATTACATCAAGATGTTCCCGGTCGATTACATAAAAATTGAAGGCGAATTTATCCGTAACTCCCCCAAAAATGCCACCGACAAAGCGTTTGTCAAATGCATCATTTCGCTGGCGAAGGATCTGCAGATTGAAACGATTGCGGAAATGATCGAAGATCAGGAGGTTCTGGATACGGTCAAACAGCTGGGGGCCACCTACGGGCAGGGTTATCATATTCAGGCGCCAAGCCGCACCCTGAGCAGCTAAATGGAATCGCAGGGCGAGGGATGAGCCTCTCCCTGTGAGAAACCTGACGTTATTTGGATATTATCGCTGAATGGTGATACCAATTATGCTGTGAGCCATCGGCTAATATCTCCTGAAGCCAGTCACCTCTTTAAAAGCAAACCCGCCACCCCTTGTTGACGAGTGGCGGCATGTTAAGTATCCCTATATTTCAAAAGCGGTCGATCTGACCGGAACTTCCTTTGCAAAAATAAGTTGACGATTTTTGGATGCCACTTTCCTGAAGGCCGTCGTGAAGGTTCTCAATAAAAAGCATCCCGGATTTGAGAACCTGCAAGAATTTAATTTAGTATTTGGTTACGAGTAAGTCCTCAAACCATGCAAGAGGATGATGAAGGGCCAACCCTCTGGCAGAGGAAAAGCATGCAATCTGGATTATGTTAGAATTGTATTTCTTGTCTTCCAAATGACAGCAGGTCGAACATCGCCTCAATTTAAGGAGAGTGGCATGGATGACATCGATTTCAGGGCCATGGTTGTAACCGAAACGGCTGAAAAAAAGTTCACTCGCGAAATCAAACAAAGACAGATTAATGATTTGCCGGACGGAGATGTCCTCATCAACGTTCAATATTCATCTCTGAATTATAAAGACGCTCTCTCAGCGTCTGGGAATAAGGGAGTTACCCGGAAATATCCACATACACCAGGCATCGATGCTGCTGGAGTTGTGTCTGACAGCAAAAGCCCTGATTTTAAGTTGGGTGAACAAGTCCTGGTTACCGGTTACGATTTGGGTATGAACACTTCCGGGGGATATGCGGAGTATATCCGGGTTCCTGCTCATTGGGTCGTCAAGCTACCTCAAAACCTTACTTTGCGCGAGAGTATGGTTTATGGAACCGCAGGCTTTACTGCGGCCCTGTCATGTTTCAAATTGATCAATAGTGGAGTCACCCCAGACAAAGGGCCCGTCCTTGTCACCGGAGCAACAGGTGGCGTGGGAAGTATTGCTACGGCGATTCTTGCTAAAAGTGGCTACGAGGTCGTTGCTGTGAACGGCATTGTTGATGAAGCGGAGTATCTTCTTCAGCTCGGAGCTAAAGAAGTGATCAATATTGCAGATGCTGACGATCAGAGTGGCCGCCCGCTCTTGAAACCACGCTGGGCCGGTGCGATAGATACGGTTGCTGGCAACCTGCTCTCAACAGCGATAAAAACCACTCAATACGGTGGCGCAGTCACCTGCTGCGGCAATGTCGGATCGACAGAATTGCACTCCTCGATCTTCCCCTTCATCTTGAATGGTATTACCTTGCTTGGCATTGACTCAGTAAATTGCCCAGTGGATATGCGAATGCAAGTCTGGAACAGGGTCGCTTCTGACTGGAAACTGGAACACCTTGACAAGATCACAACAGAATTGCCATCTCTGGAAGCTTTAGATGAACGGATTGAGTTAATTCTAGCGGGTAAAAGCAGGGGCAGGGCAATCGTCAAAATTCCATAATATCAACATCATTTAAATTGTTCTTAACCTCACAACTTATTTAAGGGCACCTGGTTTGATCGCGGGGTGGCTACTTATTGATTCCTACTATAGGAGATTGTTTTTCAAAAGTAGTGACTTAACGGAGGCTGTTGCAAAATTTGGCACAGCCTCCATGTATTTCAGGCCCCCTGGTTCTGTTCTTCAAATTTTTTATCGAGCTTTGCCGCCAGCCTGTAAACCGTAGCTCTCGAAACATTGAATTGCTGAGCCAGCTCTATAGCAATAAACCCAATCAGAACCTGTAATCCTTAAA
>CAMYNR010000172.1 GCA_947259715.1 uncultured Desulfuromonadales bacterium | reverse complement strand
TGGTTCATCATCCTTGTCGGTAAGCATGACTGGATTGCTGCCTCGATCCAGGCAGGTGTTGTTCCGTCCATGTTGTTCGGTCTGTATAACGCTATCAGCAGAACGGATAGGCCGAATAAAACCTTCGACGGAGTTGCCTCACTTTGCACATTTGTTTGTCTGGCCATTGGTGCCGGCTACAGCTTGTATGATTATGGCGGTCTTACCGCAGGCTCACAAATTCTGGAACTAGGCATCATGGTCGGATTTCTGGTCGGGAGTTACCTGATGGCCAAGAAAAACCTTTATGGCTGGCTCTTCTTTATACTGATGAACACCTGTATGGCGACTTTGATGCTGCTCCAGCACAAACCGCTGTTGTCGGCCCAGCAACTCCTGTCGTTAGGCTTTGTTATTTACGGTTTTGCCGTTGCATTGAAATATTCACGAAGGCGTGCGCGCTGATCCAACGCCATCCCCTAACTCACACCCGTTGTGCCGCGTTCAATGAGGCATTTCAAAACCAAAAGGAGGCTTTATGCCGCACTTACAGTTTGAAATCAATCGCAGCTTAAAAGATGATGAAAAGATCTCTTTTCATGCAGAAGTCCGAAAGCTTTTCTCTGAAATCATGGACACCGGGACCGATCATATCTGCATTTCGATTCGTGAATACAGAACCCACAATCTCTCTATTGGACGAGTCGAAGACCCGGAAAAAGGTGTCGCTGTGGTCAATGCCGATATTCGCCAGGGGCGAACTATGCAGCAGCGCAGAGAACTGACCCTGGGGTTTATGGAGCTGATGCACAAGCACTGGGGCGTTGATAAAAAACAGATGTATGTGACCTTGACCGAACACAAGGGGGAAGATTTTCATTTACTGGAAAAATATCTGGCGAGTTGGCAGGAAGGAGAAGATCCGTTAGCGGATTAGTTGCGCATAAAAAGCTGCCAGGCAGAAAGCTGAATTGTGGCAATCAGCAAATTCCTGGAATCCAGATATAATTGATTACCACGGAGGTTCAGATTATGGATATTAGCCAAAGGTTACAACAGACGATAAATGACCTGGTTGATGACCGACGTGGCATTCTCGCGGCGGACGAAAGCGCACCGACCATCAAGAAACGCTTCGATGCCATCAACCTGGAATCCACCGAAGAAAACCGCCGCGCCTATCGCTCCTTACTTCTCGAAACACCGGGGCTGGGAGAATTTCTCAGCGGGGTTATTCTGTTCGAAGAAACCCTCGGCCAGAAAAATGCGGCCGGCACACCCCTGGCGGAGGTTGCCTGGAAGCAGAAAATTGTCCCCGGCATCAAGGTCGATAAAGGCACAGAAAAGCTCGTCGGCGCGCCCGGCGATCTTATTACCAAGGGGCTGGACGGTCTCGCTGATCGGTTAATGACGTATATCGAGCAGGGGGCGCGTTTTGCCAAGTGGCGGGAGGTTTACCCCATTACCGCCACCAATCCTACTGCGCTGGGTTTACATGCGAATGCCGAAAGACTGGCCCACTACGCCGCCACCTGTCAGGAGTTGGGCGTGGTCCCGATTGTCGAACCTGAAGTGCTGATGGATGGCAAGCATGATATCGAGCGTTGTGAAGAGATCACCGAGGGGGTCCTGTACGCCGTGTTTCAGGCCCTGCGGCAATACGGGGTGATCCTTGAACAGATGATCCTGAAACCCAATATGGTGAAACCCAATATGGTGCTGCCCGGAAAAGACTGCCGAACCGCAGACCCTGGTGAAATAGCGGACGCGACCATCAGGGTATTCCGCAGAACTGTCCCCGCAGCAGTTCCCAGCATAAATTTTCTGTCCGGTGGTCAGAGTCCGGAAGAGGCGACAATCAATTTAAATGCTATTAACCAGATTGGCGGCCCCTGGCAGTTAAGTATTTCCTACGGACGTGCCTTGCAACAACCGGTGCTGGAAGCCTGGCAAGGTAAAGCCGAAAATATTGAAGCGGCAGAAAGCGCTCTATTAAAACGCGCCCGCCTGAACGCCCTGGCCCGGCAGGGGCGCTACAATCCAGGTATGGAGACCGATTGATCATGCCTGACTATTGCCATGTCAAGCCTGGCGAATCATCCTAAGCCCATGGAAGCCAGGGCAAGCCCTCTCTCAACCCCTGGCGCATCCGGTCAGCAGAATGCTGTTGGTAACCATAAACTCTTAACCCAAAAATATGCAGCATGATGCTGACCGCACGTTGCCGACTCACTGTTGGATCGAACTCTTTTTCCAGATAGCTCTGGAATAATTCTTCTATCTCATCCAGCTTGGCAGATGCGTATTCATGGAGTTCGCCCCCTTCGGCTGCTAACTCAAGGCGGGTTTTGACCAGGAAGCAACTGCAATAATTTTCTCTCGTTGAATCCTCTATTCGCTCTTCAAGAAAGGTACAAATCCCTTCCCCGAAACTAGGTGCGGTATCCAGCATCTTGCGTATATGGGTGACGGATTTTCGGGCGTATCTCTCCAACGCCTCACGAAACAAGCCTTCTTTATTGCCAAAAGCGAGATAAATGGATCCGGGCTTAAGGCCAGTGGTTTTCACAACCTGTTGCATTGATGACGCGCTAAAGCCTTTTTGCCAAAAAAGCTCGATCGATTTATCGATAATGTCGTCTCTGTTGAATTGGGCTCTGGCCATCAGTTTACCTCTTTGGGCTGACGTTCTGATAATCGACACTGCAATTCCACTATACACTATTATCTTGAGTGATCACTCAAAAGTGTCAAATTCAATAGCCTTGCTCTGTGTCTTTGGTTCGTCTTTCGCCGTTCCGGCTCAGACCAGGATCGCGACAATGCTCCTGCGGAGGTAGCTCTCCTCAGCGTCGTACCAGAAGAAATACTCAGCTTATAAGGGGATGCAACTTCATGGTGTCCGCTATTGCGGATCGATCGCATTGCTATACCAACCCAAAAAAATCATCCAGGTTGTCTCAATCAGGTAGATCCCAATTGTGTTTGGGGTAGCGGCCCTTCATCTCTTTTTGTACTTCTGGGTAGGTTTCGCGCCAAAAATGGGGCAGGTCCTGGGTAATCTGCAGCGGCCGGCCAGCCGGCGAGAGCAGATGGATCATGACCGCTATCCGCCCCCTGGCGATTCGCGGTGTCTCAGTCTGGCCGAACATTTCCTGCAGTTTGACCGCCAGCACCGGCGGACCATCCCCTGAATAGTCGAGCCTGATATTGGCTCCACTCGGCACCCGGAGCCGTTCTGGGGCCAGCTCTTCCAGCTGGCGCAGTTGTTGCCAGTTATAGCGGCTGCGCAGAGCCGCTAACAGGTCAAGGCGCCTTAGATCATTACGGTTGCGCGCTTGGCCGAGAAACGGCAGCAGCCATTCCTCCAGGCTGGCCAGCAACGCCGGCTCACGGCAGTCTGGCCAGCGTTCCTCCGGCAAGCTGCGAAACAAAAAGTTGCCTCGGGCGAGGAATCTTTTCACTGCCGGGGCAGGATTGAGCAGCTGGAAACCCTCCTGGCGGATTCCTCCGATCAGCGCCGCGTTGCGCTGTTCGGTTGTTGCTTTGGCCGGGCGCTCGGTCAGCACCAGGGCGCCCAGCCGCTGTTGTTCGCAGGCGACCACCCGGCCTTCGCTTTGCTCCCAGTAACACTGCTTATGCCAGGCAGGATCCGGGACAAATTTTTGCAATTCCCCGGGCAGTAACTTGCTGGCCAGGGTAATTTCGGTCGTCCCCTGGCGGTCGCGGAGATCGGCCAGGGTAATTTCGGTCGTCCCCTGGCGGTCGCGGAGATCGACGGCAATCAAAAATTCCGCCTGTTGGACGGCTGAAATATCACCAAGCACGGCACCTTGACCGGAACTCAACAGATAGCTTTTGCTCCCCGGTTGGCGAACGCGACCGATGCGGTCGGGGTAAGCCGCCAGCAGCAACTCGGAAATCTGTGCAGCGGAATACTGTCCTGCCGTGCAGCTGGAGACTTTGAGCTGAAAATATCTCTGCCAGTAGCGACTGGCCTGATCGATGGCGGAGAATTCTGCCAGGCAGCGATTCCGGCGCCTTTTCCAAAGCTCCTCCAGGCGGTCAAGCAGGTCGCTGTCGCTGCTATGCTGGGTCAATTGTTGCCGGGACCAGGGATCGCGCTCGGAAAGCAGTGCCGCCAGGTCGCAGCCGAGGGTTAGTAAATTGGCCTCTTCGGCGGCCAGCAGCAGGCTGGCCAGGCGAGGGTGGGCAGGCAGCTGCGCCATGGCTTTGCCTCTGCGCGTCAATTGATTATGCTCTTGTCGGGCGCCAAGGGTCTGCAAAAGGTCAAGGGCGTTCTGCCAGGCTGCCGGTGCTGGCGGGTCGAGCCAGGTCAGCTGTTCTGGGTTGGAAATACCCCAGTTCAGCAGCTCCAGGGCCAAAGGAGCCAGGTCGGCATTGCGGATTTCCGGCGGAGTAAATGGCAACAGGCTGCCCTGGGTCCCTTGACTCCACAAGCGAAAGCAGTGGCCAGGGCCTAATCTGCCTGCCCGGCCGGCCCGTTGCGTAGCGCTGGCCTGAGAGATGCGGCTGAGGTTGAGTTTGGTCAAGCCGCTGCCGCTGTCGAAGCCTGGTTGCCGGCAATAGCCGCTGTCGACGACGATACTGATCCCCTCGATGGTCAAACTGGTTTCAGCGAGATTCGTCGCAAGCACCAGCTTGCGTTGCTTGGCCGGGTAAATGGCTTTTTCCTGCTCGGCAAAGGGCAGGTTCCCGTAGAGTGGGCAGATCAGCAATTCATCGCTGAGATCGTTTAATTCGGCAGCGCACCGGCGGATCTCGCCTTCGCCTGGTAGAAAGCAGAGAATATCGCCAGATGCAGCAGCGAGTGCCCGACGAATCCCGGCGACCGTGGTTTCGACCAGGCGCTGCTTTGGCGGCTGAGGCAGGTAATGCAAGTCAACCGGAAAGCTGCGGCCTTCACTGGTGATTAAGGGGGCCTCGAGCAGATCGGCGAGGGGGTCGGCATTGAGGGTGGCTGACATCAGCAGCAGTTTCAGATCTTCGCGCAGACCTTGCTGGACATCCAGGCACAGCGCTAAGGCCAGGTCCGATTGCAGGTGTCGTTCGTGAAATTCATCGAAAATCACCAGGCCAACGCCAGACAGCTCCGGGTCGTTCTGTATCCGCCGGGTCAGAATTCCTTCGGTGACAACTTCGATGCGGGTCTGAGGCGAGACCTGACGGTGGTAACGGATGCTGTAGCCGACTCGCTGCCCGGGCCGTTCGCCCAATTGTCGGGCCATAAAGTTAGCTGCATTGCTGGCGGCCAATCGGCGTGGTTCGAGCATGAGGATTTTTTTATTGTTCAGCCAGCGTTCTGTCAACAGGGCGAGGGGCACCCGGGTGGTCTTCCCGGCACCTGGCGGGGCCTGCAGAATGACCCGGGAATTGGTGCTGAGGGCTTGCCGCAGTTCGGAGAGGGTATGTTCGATAGGGAGATCAGCCATTTGCATTTTTCTTTTACCGTTCAATTGATGCCCAACAGTATGGCATGCAATAGTTGAATCAACAACGGCCAGATTTCAGGTATGCTTCTTTCCCCGCCAAAGATTTGGCTTTTCCAGGCAGTAGAAGCTGTCCGCAGGTCGCGAATTACCCAATGTGATAAGAATTATCTATATAATATCGCTGGCTTAAAGTTTGACGGTAGAGGAAGTTTCATATATAAATCGCCGATAGAATAAAGCCATCTTAATGGCAATAGCGTTTTTAAGTTATTTTGTGTCCCTGTCGAACCTGAATTGAAATTTATTTTAGAGATCCGGATTTACCCACTATGCCAAACCCTAAGCCACATATCCTGCTTGTTAATACCTCAGCCGATGATCGAACTGAGCTGACGAGGCTGTTAAAGCAATTACCGGCCCGAGTCACCGAGGTTGCCTCCGGCCTGGCCGCGATAGAGGCGCTGCGCTCTGTCTGGGTCGATCTGGTGGTCACCGATATCGAGATCGGCAGTTTTGATTGCTGGCGCCTCACCCGGATCATCCGCAGTGGAATCTACCAGGCTGACCGAACTTTGCCGATTATCATCGTCACCCGCAACTGGTGTGAGCGGATCACTGAAATAACCGCCCGGGATTTCGACATTAATCATCTGTTATCATTCGAGGCTCGCGAACAGCTTCCTGATCTGGCCGCGGCGACCCTGGCTTCGCCAACCCATGGGCTGGAGCAACCGAGGGTTCTTGTGGTCGAGGACAATGCCGACAATGCCCGGCTGGTCAGTAAAATTTTTAAATACCAGTTTGATGTCGAAACTGCCTCAGACGGTTTGCAGGGGCTGGAGTTTTGGAAAAAACGTCGCCATGACCTGGTGCTGCTTGATGTGATGTTGCCGGGAATGTCGGGCGAGCAGGTTCTGGCTGAAATAATGCGCATCGATCCTGAGCAGCCGATTGTTGTCATGACCGCCCACGGAACCATGGATTTGGCAGAAAAGATGATGCTTGGAGGGGCGGTTGACTATATCGGCAAGCCGTTTCGGCCTGAGCAGTTGCGCAAGGTTTGCGGGCTGGCAGCCCGGCGAGAGGATTACCTGGTCAGCCAAGCTCAGTTTTCCGCGCGCCTGAGCGATCTGCAGCAATTGCAGCAATTGCTGGGCAATATTATTGATTCCATGCCTTCGGTATTGATCGGAGTTGATCAGAGGGGACGGATTACCCAGTGGAATCGTGAAGCGGAGAAGAGCACCGGCCGAAGTTCAGCTGAGGCGATCGGACAGCAGCTTGAAGATATCTGTGCCGATTTGGTTGACAGTGAAACTGTGTACCGGTCGATGCAGGAAGGACAGGTCAAAAGCCGCAGCAAGCTTCCCCAGCAACGCGCTGGAAAACTGCTCTACGCTGACCAGACTATCTATCCCCTGATCGAGGATGGGGTCGTTGGGGCGGTCATCCGCATTGACGATGTCACCCAGCGGACCATGCTGGAAGGCCGGATTGTCCAATCGGAAAAAATGGCGTCTATGGGTGAACTTGTCGCTGGCATGGCCCACGAAATCAACAACCCACTGGCTGGCGTGCTGCAGAATGCCCAGGTTGTTCGCCAGCGTCTCGATCGCCTCTCAGCGAAAAATCAGACCGTTGCCGAATCGGTGGGGATCAGTATGGCCGCTTTGTCCGACTATATCGATCAGCGGGGGATCTTTTCCAGGCTCGATGCCATCATGGACTCCGGCGGCCGGGCGGCCCAGTTGATTGAAAATATGCTCCGCTTCAGCCAGCATGGCGATGCCAGTTTCCATTCCAGCAACCTTGCGCATCTGATCGATCGCTCCGTCGAACTTGCCGCCAGCCACTTCAGCCTGAAACGCAAGTTTGATTTCCGCCTGATCCAGATCGAGCGCGATTATCCTGAATTTCAGCCGCAGGTCGATTGCGATGCCGGACAGATTCAGCAGGTGCTGCTGAATCTGCTGCTCAATGGCGCACAAGCGATGGAGGAAAAGTACAAGCGCCAGGTAAATGCCGCAGATGCCTATCTGCCCCGCTTTGTCCTGCGCCTCTCCTTTACCGGGGAGTCTGCCCTGATCGACATAGAGGACAACGGCCCCGGCATGGAGCGCAGGGTGCAGGAACGGATTTTTGAGCCATTCTTCACCACCAAGGAGATTGGCGAGGGAGCCGGCCTGGGACTCTCCATCAGTTACTTCATTGTCACCAAAAA
Organism: uncultured Desulfuromonadales bacterium; assembly: GCA_947259715.1. GTDB lineage: Bacteria > Desulfobacterota > Desulfuromonadia > Desulfuromonadales > Geopsychrobacteraceae > Malonomonas. Next base: position 7,683 of record CAMYNR010000172.1, on the reverse strand, counting down.
CCATAAAGGGCAGATGAACGTCGAATCATCGCAGGAGGGGGGCAGCAAGTTCCGGGTGTCTTTGCCATTGAAATCAGCAGCCCCGACCTGATCTCATCGATTTGGAACGGCATATTTCCAGTTCTTTAATTGAGCTTTATTGTCAGATATGGTCGCAAATCTAATTAAGTGCTTGAAAATTAATGTATTGGCCCTGTTCTCAGCGTTTTCTTCCCTTGACATCATCCCGCCTTTGGTTAATGATGTCTACCTTATTTGCCCTCGCGATGTGCTCTGATTTATTCCTTTGTTCCATCTTTCTTTGTTGATCTAGATGCTGACCTAAGGTTGCCTCTGTGACGAATGCTGCGCCTGAAATCCTCATTGTCAATCAAGATCCTCTCGCTCGTGGGGCGTTGCTGAAAGCCTTGAAAGCGACTGGACGTACCGTGATTGCTGCTGAGTCGGGCGCTGCGGCCATACAAATTTTGCAGACCACCGCAATTCAGCTGGTCATTACCGATATCGATACGGGAAATTTCGATGGCTGGCGGCTGGCGAGAATTATCCGTTCGGGAATTTACCGCTGTGGCGCCAGTATTCCGATCATCGTCGTGACCAAAAGCTGGTGTGAGCGAATTACCGAGATTACCGCTCGGGAATTCGGGATTAACCATCTGCTTCCTTTCGAACACCTGTTTAAACTCCCCAGCCTGGTCAGCGACTGCTTCAATTCTCATATTGAAGGCCTCAGCATGCCCCGGCTGCTGATTGTCGAAGATCATTCTGATAACGCTCGCCTGGCCAGTCGTATCCTGAGACACCGCTTTGAGGTAGAAGTCCAATACGATGGACTCGCTGGGTTCAATGCCTGGCAGGAGAGGCGTCACGACCTGGTTCTGCTCGACGTCATGTTGCCAAAATTGTCCGGGCCGCAGGTTCTTGACAAAATTCTTTCGGTCGCACCCCAGCAGCCGGTGGTCATCATGACCGCGCACGGCACCATGGAACTCGCCGAAGAGCTGATGGTGCGCGGGGCAGTCGATTTTATCTCCAAGCCGTTTCGCTCTGAGCAGCTGCGCCAGGTCTGTGAATTGGCCAGCCGCCGGGAAGACTATATGGTCAGCAACGCGCAGGTTGCCGCACGCCTGGAGTCCCTACACGAAAGCACCCAAGCCTATCGGAAAATCTCAGAAGAGCATCAGCGCCTGTTGGACAATTTGAGCACTGTCGTCATCGAGTTGGATGAGCAGGGGCGGATGCTTTTTTTGAGCCAGGCCTGGGTCAGGCTGACCGGTTTTCCCATTGAAGAAAGTCTCGGTACCCAGCTGGTTTCTTATCTCTCTTTAGCAGGACAGGCCAACAAGTCTCAGTACCATTTGCAGATGCGGGAAATTTTAGCCGGACACCACGCCAAGTGCGAGTTTGAGCTGCCGGTAGTGACCAGGCAGGGCAATATGATCTGGCTGAATTGCAAGCTTGACCGAGTTCAGTCGGCCGGGCAGGAGACCTCTATCTTCGGTTGCCTGGAAGATGTCTCCAAGCGCAAGCTTGCCCAGCAGCAGTTGGAATATCTGGCGATGCACGATAACCTGACCGGGATTAAGAATCGCCATTACTTTGACACCGTGCTCAATCAGATGGCTGCTTCCGCGGCCCGGGGAAAAAATTCCCACACCCTGCTCTATATCGATCTGGATCATTTTAAGGTCATCAACGATACCTTTGGCCACAACCATGGTGATATCGTATTACGGGATATCGCCAATCTACTGACCTCGAGGTTGCGCAAGTCGGATGTGGTCTGCCGGATCGGCGGCGATGAATTTGCCGTTTTGATTTACGATAGCAGCCTGGCGCAGGCCAAGCAGACAGCCGAAGCGATTCGCGATCTCCTGAAAGACTATCAGTACCTTCAGTCAGGCCTGCAGCTTGAACTGAGCTGCAGCATCGGGCTCTGCGAGATCAACGGCTCTGCCAACAGCTCGGACAGTTACTTAAAACAGGCCGATAAAGCCCTCTATGTGGCGAAAAAGCGTGGCCGGAACATGGTTCATGTCTACAGCCCGGAGGATAAGGAGAGTGAAGAGCTACGCAGCAGTATTGACTGGGCAAGGCGCTTTCGCAGGGCGATTCATGAGGGGCAGCTCAGCCTGCTCTATCAGCCGATTATCCAGATTGAGTCGGGTCAAGTCGCTTACTACGAAGCGCTGATCAGGCTGAATGATCCTGTCGAAGGGCCGATCATGCCGGGAGCGTTTATTCCGGCGCTGGAGAGTGCTGGAGAAATGGCCATGCTGGACCATTGGGTCATCCGGCAGGTCGTCGAGCTGCTCAGTTACACCCCTCAGCTAGAGCGTGTCGCCATCAATCTCTCTGCTCAAGCCTTTCGCGATGAAAGTCTGTTGCCGCTGGTGGAGCAGGAGTTGCAGGAAAAGCAACTTGATCCCGCACGAATCATGTTTGAACTGACTGAGAGCGCCAGCACCGCAAATGTTTCCGCGACGCAGCGCATGATTACTCAGCTGCTTGAACTGGGCTGCAGCTTTGCCCTGGATGATTTCGGCACCGGATTCAGCACCTTCAGCTATTTAAAGCAGTTTCCGGCCGAAACCATCAAAATTGATGGCAGTTTTATCGCCAAACTCGATCAGTCCCGTGAAGATCAAGCCGTGGTCCGGGCGATTACAGATGTTGCAAAAGCGCTTGGTAAGAAAACTGTGGCCGAATATGTCGAAACTGAAAGCGTCCTCGCCTTACTGAAATCTCTGGGAATCGATTACGCTCAAGGCTATCATGTCGGCCGTCCGGCCACAGTAGACAGTATCGTTTCGGCAGCCAGCCACTCTCAGAAAAAAACTTGCAACTCATATCCGATTAATTTCACATAGCTTTTTCATTGACAGCCAGCTCCAACGAAAAAAACATTTTAATTTTCATTACGGGCTGGAATTTAAACAATCTGCCGTGCTATATTTGGTAATTATGGTTTCCTTTCGGCGATATGTGTAATTTGTTTGCTCTGATGATTTTTGATCGCATTTAATTCCTATTGTAGTTCCTGACTTCATGCTTTCCTGTTCATTTTGCTAGGGAGTTTTAAAATGACATCGACGCATTTCCCGCCAATTGTTGAAAATCGTCCTGCAAATCAAAAAGACCTGGCTGACCTGGTTGTTGAATATCTCGAAGAAATCGGGGTGGAATATATTTTTGGCGTTCCTGGCGGCGCGATTGAGCCCCTCTACAATGCCATGTCCCGAAGCGCGCGAAGGGGCGGCTTGCGACCCATTGTTGCCCGCCATGAAGCTGGTGCCGCCTTTATGGCCGACGGCTATGCCCGGGAAACCGGCAAGCTTGGTGTCTGCTGTTCAACTACTGGTCCAGGAGCCACCAACCTGATCACCGGTGTCGCTTCAGCTTATGCCGATAAATCCCCAATTCTGGTTATCACTGCACAGACTGCGCTGCACCTGTTCGGTAAACAGACCTTGCAGGAATCATCCTGCACTGCGGTGAACACCGTCGCCATGTTCCAGTCCTGCACCCGTTTCAGCAGCCTGGTTTCCCATCGTGGTCAGCTCGAAGTCAAGCTCGCCTCGGCCATTGCTGCGACCCAGGGGCCACCAGCCGGTCCCGCCCACCTGAGTATCCCGATGGATGTGCTTGCCTCGCCGCGGCGTATGCGCTCGGCAAGCTCTGCCTCGCGGTTGCAGTCGATTTTCAAGCGTCACACCCTGACCGACTCTCAGACTCTGGATGTCCTGATCGAGGAATTGGCCCAGGCAAAGCGGGTGGTTCTGCTACTTGGCGACAGCTGCGGCAACGCCGTGAACGAAATTATTGAGTTCGCCGAACGGATCAGCGCCCTGATTATTTCAGGCCCCTCGGGCAAGCGCTGGGTCAATCATTACCATCCGCTTTATCGCGGCGTGCTTGGTTACGCCAATCATCAAAGCGCCCGGGAAACCCTGCAGGATGAACGAAACGACCTGGTGATCGCCGTCGGCACGCGTTTTGGTGAAATGATTTTTGGCGGCTGGGAAGATAACGAAGAGCTGAACAGCAAGCTTGTGCATATCGATGAAAACCTCGAGCACTTCTCCCACTCTCCTCTGGCCCGCCTGCATGTCTGCGGCACCTTGCCCTCGGTTTTTAAAACTCTGAATGAACATTTGGCCAATCAGAAGCATGAGCAGTCCTGCCGTCTGGTTCACCCGGCTGCAGCAGAGCCAGATCAGGCCAGGGAAAAATTTCCAAGCCGGCACATCAGCCTGAACGAACCGGATAAATGCCTGTCGTCTGCATCTCCAATCAAGCCGCAGCGCCTGATGTGCGAGCTTTCCCGACGTTTGCCCAAAGATGCCCGAGTTTTTGCTGACGCGGGCAACAGCTGGGCCTGGGCGACGCACTACCTCCATCTGGACAGTATCGGTCTCTATCGGATCGGCATGGGTTTCGGCTCCATGACCTGGGCGATCGGGGCGAGCATCGGAAGTGCACTCGGGACCCTCGAAGGACCGACGATTTGTCTTACCGGTGATGGCAGCTATTTGATGAGTGGTCAGGAGTTGACCGTGGCTGTCGTTGAGAAATTGCCTGTCATCATTATTATCCTCAATGACAGTGCGCTGGGGATGGTCAAGCATGGTCAACGCTTGGGTGGTGCTGAAGAAGTTGGATTTGAACTGCCAGAGGTTGATTTTGCCCAAATTGCCCGCGCCGTTGGAGCCCAGGCGGAGACAATCTGTACTGCTGAGGATTTGGAGAACCTCGATTTGGAACGAATTTGCAACCATGCAGGCCCGACGCTGCTTGATGTGCATATTGATCCTGAAGAAGTGCCACCGATGGGGGCGCGAATGAAAACTTTGGGTCGAAATTAATCGGAGGGTGTAAAGCAGATTGTGTAAACGGTCCGTCGGTCAGAGCATCGGCATCCGGTCTTCAAAGATGATTGAAAATTGATTTAGTGCCGACCGCCATTTACGGATAGGCATGGTCCACTTCTTCTCGATATTCTGTAGCGCCAGATAGAGCAGCCTGATCATGGCTTCATCGTTGGGGAACGATCCCCGGGTTTTCGTCACCTTTCGCAGCGACATGTTCACCGACTCAATGGCGTTGGTCGTGTAGATTGCCTTGCGAATATCCGGTGGATAGGAAAACAGCGGCGTGATCCGCTCCCAGTTGTTCCGCCAGGACTTTCCGATGGCCGGGTGGCTATCATTCCATTTTTCCTCGAACTGATCCAGTTGAAATTCAGCCTCTTCAACGGTCGGAGCTTGGTAGATGGTTTTCAGATCAGCCGCTACTTCCTTGCGCTGCTTCCAAGAAACATAGTTCAGGCTGTGACGTACCATATGGACGATACAGAGCTGAACCTGAGTATCGGGGAAAACGGTCTCAATCGCCTCTGGAAAGCCCTTCAAGCCATCGACACAGGCGATGAAGATATCCTTGACGCCTCGGTTTTTCAGTTCGGTGACGACCTGAAGCCAAAACTTGGCCCCTTCGTTTTCGGCGGTCCACATGCCGAGGACTTCCTTGAGGCCGTCGAGGTTAACGCCAACTGCAAGATAAACGGCCTTGTTGATGACCCGGTTGTCATGACGCACTTTAATGCGAATAGCATCGAGATAGACAATCGGCCAGACTTCATCCAGGGGGCGGTTTTGCCAGAGGACGACCTCCTCCTGAACCGCCTTGGTCACCTGAGAAACCAATGTCGGTGAGATATCGACGCCGTATATCTCTTCCAGGTGCGCCTGGATGTCGCGGGTCGTCATGCCACGGGCATAAAGAGCGATGATCTTGTCATCGAAACCGGTGAAGCGGCTTTGCCCCTTGGGGAGAATCACCGGATCAAAGCTGGAATCACGGTCACGGGGGACCTCGATGTCGAGATTGCCGAACTCTCCCTTGACGCGCTTTGGGTAGCTACCGTTGCGAGTGTTGTTGGTCTTTTTTCTGGCAGGGTCGTTCTTCTCATAGCCAAGATGTTCCGTCATCTCGGCTTGCATGGCACGCTCCAGCAGTTGTTTGGTCAGTTGTTTCAAGAGCCCAGTTTCCCCGATGAGATCTTCAGGATTCTTGTAATTCTTCATCAGGGCATCGAGCATGTCGTCAGGTATGGTCATCAGTTCCTCCAGTGGTTACGGGTTGTAACCGACTGAGACCATTTACACAAAATCAGGGCATCGAGCATGTCGTCAGGTATGGTCATCAGTTCCTCCAGTGGTTACGGGTTGTAACCGACTGAGACCATTTACACAAAATATTTTACACCCTCAAAAAAAAGCCGCCAGGTTAGGGGCGGTCTGAGTTCATTGGCAGGGTTGGCCGTTCAGCCGACCGTGTCGCCGTGAGTTTCAGCTTCGAAAATCGCCATGATATTTTCGGCATTGTAGGGGCAGGTGTCGGTTTTTTTCTGGCCGTCTTTATCCAGGTGCTGCCATTCGATCTTGTCGCTCCTGGTCGATTTGCTGCGCCGCAGTCCCTTCGGGTTCCAGCGTTTGAGGATTTCCCACATTTCATCTTTATCGAGCAACTGATAATTTTCAATATTATGCTTGTTCTCGGCACTGCTTAAAAAGCTGTCGACCAGTTCATAATCGGTAAAGTCGTTCTCTTTGCGCCACCATTTGATAAACTCTTTCCCTTCCGCTTTCCCTTTTTCAAGGTCCTTAATGATTTGATTGGTTCTCATAGTCTGTTCTCCTTTCCTCTGCAACAGCAGCGGTCTACCCTGTGCATCTACTGAAATTTTACCACTTCGCGATCCGCCTGGCGGTTTATTGCCCGGAAACCCAGACCCTTAAGCTCTGGGTTCGTCCCGTCTGCGGCGTACCCGGAACCGCCTCAGTTTGCTCCCCGGTTTACATTTCTGCATAGGTAATGGCACTGATGATCGCCCCTTGTGGATCCTGCAGCACGCAGAAGCGACCGACCTTGGGGATGTCGGTCGGTGGCCGGATAATTCGACCGCCCAGGTCCTCGACCTTGGCCGCGGTGGCATCGATATCGTCGACCGTGACGTACAGTCCCCAGGCTGGCGGCATCTCTTTACAATCCGGCGATTTCAGCATGATTCCGCCGATCGGTTCTTCACCCACCTTGACCACCGTGTAGTCCATCCCTTCCATCGCCATCTCTTCAGTCTCCCAGCCGAACAGGCTGGTATAAAAAGCCTTGGCAGAATTCTGATCGCTGGTCATCAATTCACCCCAGCTGAAGGCTCCATGCTGCTGAAATTTTTCGTCCATGGCCGGCTCCTTTCCAAGGATGTCCGAGTTGTTTGTCTGACCTCCGGCGGTTCAAATCGCAATGTTATCAGGTTGGAACAAACAACCAAGTGACCTGTATAGGCCTATTTTACACGATATGGGGTCAGACTGTCTCAGCGATTGGTTGCAGCTGGCAGCGCTGCGAATTTTGAACCATCTGAGAAGGAAAAACAAAAAAGGGACAGGCTCATCAGAACCTGTCCCATATTTAGATTTTCTGCGGTCCGTCGCCGGATAGTTTTCCTATCAGGCGCCGAGAATCTGCTTGAGATCCTCTTCGGCGGTGCTGATCGGGCCGATGTTGTAGTTCTCGACCAAAAAGTTCAGCACGTTCGGGGTGACAAAGGCCGGCAGGCTGGGGCCGATCTTGATGTCCTTGATCCCCAGGTGCAGCAGGGTCAGCAGAATCGCCACCGCC
>CAMYNR010000171.1 GCA_947259715.1 uncultured Desulfuromonadales bacterium | reverse complement strand
TTAATCCGGTCTCCGGGCCGACGTGGGATCAACGAGGGGGCGATGACCTCACAGTTGAGCCCTTTGCCGCTGAGATAGCGATAGACTTCGTAGCCGCAGGGTCCGGCTTCGTAGACAAAGTGCAGATCTGAATGCCGGGAGCGCAATTTACGCACGGCTTTGCCCAATGCGTCCAGATCACCGCCGACAGCCCCATAGTGCCGCACCTCACCAATGCGGCCCGCTTCGGCAATGGCAATATCGATAGAGTCTTTATGAACGTCCAAACCGACAAAAGCTGTGCTAAAATTTTTCATGACCTGTCTCCTTTGAAAAGGTTGCTTAACCTCTATAGCTAAGCATGTGGCTCTACGTGCCTGGCACGCAATCCACGGTCAACAAGGAGGCAGGTCGCTTATTTGATGTGAACCATTTTGTCTAGTTGCAAAAAATGGAGGAAACATGAAAAAGCTCATCTTTGCTGTATTTTTCTTAGTTTTCATTTCTGGCTGCGCCACTAAGTCACAATTTACTTATGATCCGATTGTTGCTCCTGAAACAACAGGCACAATAGTGGCTGTCATGACACCTGTCGTTGATTCACGACAAGACGAAAAAGAAATCGACAAATTTTATGAAAATGACCCGGCACAGGAAGTTCAATTAATTCTTCTGAAAGAATTGATGAGCACTGGTCTTTTCAAAGAGGTAGTCGCTGTAGAAAATATTTCGGACGAGCCTGATGCCGAGTTTTTCATTGAGCCAACAATGTACAAACTAGAATGGATGGTCCCTGGCCACGACGCTATGGTTACTAAAGCATTCGTAACAAGCATGCTCACTGGTGGCGTCGGTGGCGTCATTTACGGCAGTACTAAAACTGACGTTTTTGGTGAAACCAATCTCCACCTGAAAATTACCGAAGCAAAAACAGGAAATGTTCTTCTAGAAAAAAACTACACAGGCAAACACCAAGAAAAAATGGCAAAAATCTCTTGTGACACACCTGGCACGAGAACAATGATGGTTGGCAAATCATTGAAATTTGCAGTGGAAGAAATAAAGAATGACTTGGGTGAATTATTGGGTGACCAAAATACTAAATTAACTATGCAGCAAAAACAGCTAACTAATCAACCGGACGGAAAATACGTCTGTGCAAAATTGAAAAGAGAAAACAAATTGCGGTGGGTCACGCAAGTTCGCGTCGCCGCCGGTTATCGTGAACCGTTAGAAGGAAAATAATAATTGAGACAAAAAAGAAAGGAGGGGTTTGTTTCGTCATTTATTTGTTGCAACTTAAAACTTTGTGAGGGAATAATGAAAATTAAAAATTGTATGAAATTTTTTCTTGTGTTCTTCGTAGTATTTCAACTCAGTGGGTGCGCTAGTATTGTTAGCAAATCAGATTATCCGGTATCCTTCAACAGTACTCCAAACGAAGCTATCATTACCGTAACTGATTTGGAGGGAAAGGAACTGTACAAAGGCACCACTCCGACTCAGGTCACTTTAAAAAGTGGTAATGGTTTTTTTAAGGGTGCTAAGTACAATGTGAAATTGGAAAAAGAAGGTTGCGAGCCCCAGACCATGGTTTTGGAGAAACGACTTGATGGTTGGTATTGGGGAAATATTCTCTTTGGCGGCCTGGTCGGCATACTGATTGTCGATCCAGCAACTGGTGCAATGTGGAAACTTCCTGAAGAAATGAAAGCAACTCTTACTGAAAAAACCACCGCTCTCGTAGTTGGGCAGGACAGCATGAAAATGGCTCTCCTGGACGACGTTCCGGAGAGCGTTCAGAGCAAAATGGTCAAAATTCAATAGACCGAGACTTCCGCGGCAAGTAATTGCCTTACTTGCCGCGGAAGAAACTTTTCTGCATTCCAATCCTTCTAACAATGCAATGAACCGTTAGGCATTAAATAATGAATCCTGAAAAGGTGAATTCATTTTTCACCATATTACTTTCACTTATTCCTTTTGTTGCGGTTGGAGGCTTCCTTTTCTACAAGACAACAAAGCCAAAGCGCTCTATTTTCAAAAAAACTGAAAATATCAGTAGACCGATAAGAGTCGGTGATAAAAACTACATTGTTAAAAAATCTACTAGAATTTTGGTCAATGAAAAGAAAACAGGAAGAGAAGCAATTGTCACAACTTGTGGTTATGAAGACGAGCAGCAGCAACTCGAAGGCGAATTAATCAACTTGCCTGAGGGAATAAAGGTTTGCTACAGGCTGGAAAATGGAATTTTTTCTCCTGAAGAATCCGACTGGCTAGCGGGTGATGACTTTAACTTTATAGAAGTAGCACAAGTCGAAGAATACAAAGAGCATAATGCCTGACAAGAAAATGAACCTAACGGAAAATACGTCTGCGCTAAATTGAAAAGCAAAACCAAATTGCGGTGGGTCACGCAAGTTCGCGTCGCCGCCGGTTATCACGAACCGCTGTGTGTAAAAATTAAAATCGTCAAGTACCAACAAAGGAGGACGAAAAGTGAAATTTCGTATTCTATTTACGTTGGTCGTTCTATTAATTTTTGTGGTCAACGCCAAAGCTGGTGAAAAAACTAAACTGACCGGCGAACAACTTTCAGAAAGAATTCAAGGGTACGAAGTCTTAGCCGGCGTTTCTAAGGAGCCTGGCCTCGGTTTCAACTTCATGGTTGTCGCCTACCAAAACGGCACACGTGAGCTTTACTGGAATGATGGAACCAAATCAGGGATAGACACGGGAAACCATCGATTTGTCGGCGACCAAACATGCGTAACCTGGAAAACGTCCTTCGATGGAAAAGAACGGTGCTATGACGTTTACCAAACTGAGAAAAATCAATACGAAAGTTGGTTAAACGGGGCAATTGCCTTTTCGTATTACAAGATAAGGTAGGTGGCTCGAAAAACGCGCAACAAGATAATGAACCGTTAGATGACGGAGCTACCCACGAAAGGTGGGCAAAACCAATTGCAAAATGAGGAAATGAATGAAAATTCTTCATATTTTAATCATACTCACTTTTTTATTCATAGGCTCCCCTGCCATATCGAGCGACGAACTAACTAATTTCAATATTAGTATCGAAAACTCATCATTAAAGAAAAAATTTATTCAGGTGAAAGACGATATTTGCAGCAATGAGCCACCGAAGGAATGCAAACTGGCTAAATTGGTATTCGAAAGTGCTGAGTGCAAAAATGACCCAAAAGAAGAAAAGTGCGTTGCGGCAATTGAAATCACCAATGGTGGTTTTTGCGTAGAGGGCCTGATCTTTACCGGGTGGCTTGAAGAAAATGAAAAAGTGCACCTAGAAATATGCCCGAACCATACAGGCAAAGGTAAAATTGCCATACGAAATAGCGAAACAGCGCCATGGACGCATTACAACTGGGTAGAACCAGGGGAAACTATTTCACCCAAATAAGTCAAAGGCGCAATATAATAATCAAAAGAACCGGACGGAAAATACATCTGTGGGCAATTGAAAAAAAATCTAAAATTGCGGTGGATCACGCAAGTTCGCGTCACCGCCGGTTTTCCTGAAACGTTGCCTACTGTCTTAAATATAGTAAGTTTCGAGAGAAGGATTTTGGCCTGAACGAGCGCCCAGGCCTTTTCCAGAAAGGACGCTTGGGGGCTTTCTTTTTCCTGAGAGCACGAAAGCCGCCTCCCAAATCAGGAGACGGCTTTCAACAGGTCTCTTACCCTCTTACGTTTTAGCGGACAGGGGCTTAGTTCACCTCATCTGCCCGATCAGTTCGGGTAAGAGGTCTTCAGCTCCATCCCCTCACGGGATTTCGGATCGTAGATCCCCTTTTCAGCACCCTTCCTGAACCACTCCTCCTTCTTGCCCTTGAGAAATTGATTCTTCTCCGCGACCAGCTTTTCAAACGGCAGACCGATCACCGCCTGGGCTTTTTCCTTGCTGGAAAATTCCGGAGCCTGGTAGTCAGCAGCGCTGTATTTGGCGAGGACGGTGCGCAGCTTGAGGCGGGCTTCCTGGCCGACCTCGATGGCGCTGCCAAGGACCCGCAGGGTCTCTTCAGGAGCGTGGAAGAAGGAACCGTGGGCGGCGATCGAATAGTCCCAACGCCACTGGGCATGCCGGATATCCAGCTGGGCAGGCTGCATTTCCTCATCGGAGGCACCCAGTTCCAAGGCCTTGGCGGCTTCCTGGTGGGCCTTGGCGATAACCTGCATCGCTTTCTTACTCAGCTCGTCCTTCCGCTCCAGCTTGCGCTCGACGGTCGCTTTGAACTCCTTTTCGGTGCCGCCGTGGCAGTTCAGGCAGGTGTTCTCGATATCGTCCAGCGGGCTGCCGATCTTGTGGCTGGAGTACTTGACGCCACCTTCGCGAACGTAGGGCATGTGGCAGTCGGCGCAGGAGAGGCCGTTCTTGCCGTGGACACCGGTAATGAAGGTTTCATAGCCGGGGTGCTGGGCCTTGAGCATCGGGGTCTTGCTCAACTTGTGGGTCCAGTCGACAAAATTGCGCTCATCATAATATTTTTCGATCGCTTCAGCGGAGGTGCCGTTATCCCAGGGGAAGGTCACGACTTTGGCGGTCTTCTGCTCGCCATTCTCGTCGGTCCATTCCGTCGGTTTGAAGTAGTACTCGGCATGGCACTGGGCGCAAACCAGGGTGCGCATATCCTGGTGGGAGGCATCGGCGAAGGGGCGGCTGCCTTCGGCGTCGAGGGCGCGCTTGAGGAAATCACGAGTCACGTTCAGCTTCATGGTCTGGTTGTCGTGGCAATCGGCGCAACCGATCGGATTGACGATGTCACTGCCGTACTTGGACCACTTGCCGGTAAAGAATTCCAGTTCGCTGGTCTCATCGATCAGACGTGGTACGTCAGGGGACTTGCAGGTCCAGCAGGCGGTCGGCATCGGACCGCTGTTCTGATCGACCGGGGCGCCGGTGCGCAGGGTGTTCATGTTGTCTTCCAGCATGTAGTAGTGACCGCGCGGCGCATTGTAATCCTTGGAGAAGCCGTAGCCGGCCCACATGACCGCCAGGGCTGGATTCTCCTCCAACATATCCTTGATGTCGGCGCTCTTTTTCGTCTCCATGTAGCTATCATACTGGCGCGGGTAATATTTCCCCCACTCAGCGCTGCGCGGCTCCAGCTTTTTGATTTCCGGAACGGCGTTGATCGCCTTCTGCTCTGCCTTGTTCTCCTTGATCGAAACGGCCAGCAGCAGCATCGGGACCAAGACCAGCACACAAAGGACGGTGACAATCGATGATTTTTTCATAGCTCGGTTCTCCTGGTGAGTCATTTAGAGTTCTTTGACGCCGAGATTATTTTGCGCCGTCGTTAAATTTCTAGTTTTGCCGTGAGGCACGCTGCGATGACAATCCCAGCATTTACGCCCCATCTGCACGTGACTGTCGAAATTGCTGTAGAGCTTGCTGGTTTCCAGCATCTGCGAGACGATTCCATCGTGGCAGGCGATGCAGTTGTCCTGAATCCGCCGGGCGGCGTCGTCGGTGATCCGCAGGTTGTAACCGAAGTCTCGCAGGGTGAAAGCCAGGGAATGATTGAAACCATCCCGCGCCTTGGCGATCAGCTTATTGGGCAGCGAATCGCTCGGCAGATGGCAATCGACACAGGTCGCGACCTCCCGGTGTGAACTGTGCTGCCAGGTCGCATAATGGGTGTTCATGGCGTGGCAGTTGATGCAGACCTTCTCGTCGCTCGACATGTAGGAGAGCATCTTCGATTCGGCAGCCAGATAGCCGAACATGCCGATCACCGCCACCACGGAACAGATAGCTAAAGTTTTCATGCTGCCTCCTTCTGCCAGCGGCAACCGCTGGTCATCTTACCGCTGCGCGGAAACCCTCGGGTCCGCTTCGCTGTACCCGCTGTTTTTTGCATGTCACCTCCCTGGGCAAATTTACGAAATCATCAGTTACGCGTCTCGACATTTTACTTAGCAACCCCCATGCCATAATTTTTCTCAATAGTTTCAGCAACATAACAAAACCAACCTTAGTGACCTGTTACCGCCCGGTAGCATTCCCTCAGGTGTCTGTGTTACCCTGCGGTAGCAAAACGGGGGCAAAGCTGAGCAGCAGGCTGCAGTGGAGAAAAATCGTTCAGGTTCTTCTCTGCGCCTCTCCCACTCTGCGCCTCCGCGTTAAAATATCTTCCAGTTAGAGGGGGGCTTGTCCCCGGCCGTCAAGGCATGAGGCAAAGATGCAGCTGAAAACCAAGTTCATCATTCTGATCGCCCTGATCGCCAGCTGCTCCTATGGGGTCACCTTCTACCGAACCTCGAGCTTCCAGGAGGAGCTGGTGGTCGAGCAGGCGACCCGTCAGGCAAAGATGCTGTTCGCACAGATCAAACTCACCCGCCAATGGGTCGCCGACCATAACGGCCTGTTTTTCCTCAAAGGCCCTGGTGTCCAGGAAAACCCCTTTCTCGCCGATGGCCAGATCCAGGATCAGGCCGGCAACTGGCTGGTCAAACGCAACCCGGCGATGGTCACCCGCGAGCTCTCCGCCTACGCCGTCAAAGAGGGGATGGGCCAATTCAACGTGACCAGCCTCAAGCCCATGAATCCGGATAACCACCCGGACGATTTTGAACTCCAGAGCCTGGAAGAGTTCAACCGGGGGGTCGCCGAAACGGTCCGGATCGAAAAATCCGCCGGTTCCCATCGGCTGCGCTACATGGCCCCCCTGCAGGTCGACTCTGGCTGTATCGAGTGCCACACCGGCCAGGGTTACCAGATCGGCGACGTGCGCGGCGGGATGAGCGTCTCGATCCCCATCGACTGGGCTTACAGCGAAATCAGGCAGAACAACCGTCTGCTGCTGAATATCGCCGTGGTGACCATCATTCTGGTCTCCTTGAGCATTTTCCTGCTCTTTGAATTTCTCGTCGCCAGGCGCCTGAAGGCCCTTTCCAGGCAGATGGGGGCCTATCCGGAAGAGCGCCACTTCGAGCTGCCCAGCGGGCCGGAGGCGGAGGATGAAATCGGCACCCTGGCGAAAAATTTCGGCCAGCTCTGCCAACGCCTGGAGGAATCCCACCGCGAACTCGCGGCGACCCGCGAGCAGGTCTTTCAGGGGGAAAAGATGGCCGCCCTCGGAAGGTTGGTGGCGGGCGTCTCCCATGAAATCAACAATCCCCTCGGCGGCATGCAGAACTGTATCCAGACCATGCAGCGCAGCCTCGACCAGCCCGACCTGCAGCAGCGCTATTTAAAGCTGCTCGGCCAAGGCGTCGAACGGATCAAGGGCACCGTACAGCAGTTGCTCAATATCGGCCGGAAGGAGCCGCTGAAGCTGCAGCAGGGTGATATTGACGAGATGATTCGCGACTGCCTGGAATTGACCTGTATGGGGCGCCGCAATATTGAACTGGACCTTAATCTGACCATCGGCCAGCCACTGCTGGTGGGCATGGAATCCCTGCGCCAGGTAGTGCTCAACCTGGCCGGTAACGCCGTGCAGGCGATGGGCGATGCCGGTGGCCGTCTGCACGCCAGCAGTTGTATCGACGGCGGGCGGTTGATCGTCGAGATCGCCGACAGCGGTCCGGGCATCGCCGCCGAGCACCTGGATAAAATCTTTGAGCCCTTCTTCACCACCAAAGAGGTCGGCGAAGGCACCGGCCTCGGTCTGTCGGTCTCCTATTCGCTGATCGAGCAGATGAGCGGTGAGCTGACGGCCGCCAACCGGCCCTCCGGCGGCGCGCTGTTCCGCTTCAGCATCCCCCTGCCGGACGAGTCCCTCGAGGAGCAGCGATGAGCGAACGGATTCTGGTCGCCGAAGACGAAGAGATCATGCGCATCACTGTCGTCGATCATCTGCGTAACCAGGGCTGGCAGGTCGAAGAAGCGGTGAACGGCAGCCAGGCCCTGGAGCTGATCAGGAAGAACAGCTATCAGCTGCTGCTCTCCGATATCCGCATGCCGGGGATGGATGGCGAAACCCTGCTCGGCGAAGTGAAAAAACTGGCACCGCGCACCGAAGTGGTGATGATGACCGCCCACGGCAACACCGACAACGCGGTCAACTGTTTGAAAATGGGCGCTGCCGACTACATTCAAAAACCCTTTGATCTGGATGATTTAAGCTTCCGCATCAACCGGGTGCTGGAGATGCAGAGCGTCAAGGCCCGCTGCGTCTCCCTGGAGCACTGCGGCGGCGCGCGCCGGCCGATCATCGGCTCCAGCCCGCCGATGCAGCAGCTGCTCAGCCTGATCGGACGGATCGCCGGCGCCGAGGCTGCGGTGCTGATTCATGGGGAGAGCGGCACCGGCAAAGAACTGGTCGCCGCGGCGATCCATTTTGAAAGCCGCCGCGCCGAGCAGCCCTACGTGCGCATCAACTGCGCGGCAATCCCCGCCGGACTGATGGAATCGGAGCTGTTCGGTCATGAAAAAGGCGCCTTCACCGGCGCCGAGAAAACCCAGACCGGCAAATTCGAGCTGGCCGATCGCGGCACCATCCTGCTCGACGAAATCGGCGAGCTGCCCCTCGAGCTGCAGGCCAAACTGCTGCGGGTCCTGCAGGAAAAAGAGCTGCAGCGGGTCGGCGGCAAGCAACCGATCCCCATCGATGTCCGCGTACTCTGCGCCACGGCCAAGAATCTTGCCGAAGAGGTCAAACAGGGCCGCTTCCGCGAGGACCTGTTCTATCGTCTGCAGGTGATCCCGGTGGAGATCCCGCCACTGCGCGAACGCGGCGCGGACATCCTGGAACTGGCCAACTTTTTTCTCAGCGAATTCGGTCGCGAGCGGGGGCTGAGCTTCGAGTTGTCGACCGAAGCCCAGCAGGCGCTGCAAAGCTACCGCTACCCCGGCAACGTCCGCGAACTGCGCAACATGCTGGAGCGGATCTCGGTGCTGGCGCCAGCCTCGAAGATTCAGCCCTGGGATCTGCCGGCGGAAGTCCGTGGCGCCGCGACAACCCCAGCGGAAGAAGAAAAAATCCCGAAAACCCTGGCTGAGGCGGTCGCCCAAGCGGAAAAAAGCTGTATTCTGCAAGCGCTACAGGCAACCGCAGACAACAAGACCGAAGCGGCGAGTATTTTAGGTATCAGCCGCAAAAACGCATTTGCGCGGAGGCGTAGTGCTTTACGCCGCACAAGCGAATGCGCTGATTGACGCCGAGCTGGTGAAAAAGGGCAGTTTCCGGACAGAAACTAACTACAAAAAGGAGAGATGCACATGCTTTATGCGATCCACTGTTTCGACAAACCAGGCCATCTGCAGGTGCGCATGGACAACCGCCCTGCCCATGTCGACTACCTGAAAAGCTTCGGCGATAAACTGCAGGCCGCCGGACCGACCCTCGACGCCGAAGGCAACATGAACGGCTCACTGGTGATCCTCGATTTCGAAGTTGAAGAGGATGCCGCCGCCTTCGCCAGCAATGACCCCTATGCCCAGGCGGGGTTGTTTGAGCAGGTGATTATACAGCCCTGGAAGAAAGTTCTGCCATAAACCACAAAGCATTTTTTAACGCGGAGACGCAGAGATGGAGAAAAAATCATTTATCGGTCAAGACTTTTCACCTCTGCGTTCTTCGCGCCTCTGCGTCTCTGCGTTAATTGTTCTCGCCCGGTTCAGCTAGCATGCTTCAAACTGTCGCCGCCCCCTGCCCCCTGTGCCAGAGTCGCCGCAGCCGGTTTTTCCATCGGGATAAGTTCCGCGACTACCTGCGCTGTGACACCTGCCTGCTGGTCTATGTACCGCCAGCCTTTCACCTGAACCTCACTGAGGAAAAAGCCGAGTACGACCTGCACCAGAACGATCCCGCCGATCCGGGCTACCGCAAGTTTCTCTCCCGCCTCTTCCTGCCGTTGCAAGAGAAGCTGCCTGCCGATGCCCGGGGTCTCGATTTCGGCTGCGGGCCGGGCCCGACTCTGTCGCTGATGCTTGGCGAAGCCGGTTACCCTGTGGAGATTTATGATCCATTCTACGCTGATGACCGAGAAGTCTTTAACCGCAGGTACGACTTCATCACCGCCAGCGAGGTGGTCGAGCACCTGCGACGGCCGGACTTCGAGTTGGAGCGGCTTTTTTCGATGCTGACCGAAAACGGCCTGCTGGGGATCATGACCAAGCTGGTCACAAGTCAAAAGGCCTTTGCCGGCTGGCATTACAAGAATGACCGCAGCCATATCTGTTTCTTTTCAGAGGAAACTTTTTGCTGGCTGGCCAGGCGCTGGCAGGCCGAACTGGAATTCAGAGGCAAGGATGTGATTCTGCTGCGGAAAGGCGCTCGTTCTGCAGGCAGATCTGGCTAGCAGACGGTCAGTCAAAAGCCACCCAGGCGCGATCGGAAATTGACCGACGGCAATTCGTTTGGCATAGTTTTGCCACACATTTTCTCTGGTGGTCGCCATGGACAGCCTCAGCCCCCGTGAATTCACCCTGCTGCTTCTTGCCCTGGGCATCCTCCTTTTTACTGCCAGGACTCTCGGCGAGGCGGCTAAGCGTTGCGGACTCCCTTCGGTTATTGGTGAAATCCTGGCCGGCATCCTGCTCGGGCCAACCCTCCTCGGCACCGTCGCACCTGGGCTCAGCTTGCTCCTGTTTCCGACCCAGGGGGGAGGAGCGCTGGTTCTGGACGGGATCACCTCCCTGTCCATTGTTCTGTTCCTGCTGGTTGCTGGAATTGAGATCGATCTGCGCACCGTCTGGCGGCAAAAGCGAGCGGCAATCAGCATTGCCCTGCTGGGGATGACGCTGCCCTTTGCCCTCGGCTTTTTGAGCGCCTGGTTTCTCCCTTCCCTGCTCGGCTATCAATCCGGCGCAGACCGGACTGTTTTTGCCCTGTTCATGGCCACCGCCCTGTCGATTACCGCCTTGCCGATCATCGTAAAGATTCTTTTTGACCTCAATCTGTACCGCAGCGATCTCGGGGTGATGATCGTTGCCGCTGCGGTCTTGAACGATCTTCTCGGTTGGCTGGTTTT